>CBFIBF010000005.1:0-46862 GCA_965660795.1 Gammaproteobacteria bacterium | reverse complement strand
GCAGATACTTTAGGCATCCATTTAGAATATATTAATTGAGGATAGGTTTAAATGATTGGGTTACTTTAATTTCAGGTTTTTCCCATGGTCCTTTGATGGAATACTCAATTCCTGCAAGCTTATTAGTGTCTAATCCAAACTCTTTAAGGAGTCTATCATAAAATATTGATGCTGCAGCACCAATTGGACCACCTATTACTGCTCCAGTGACTAAACTCGTAGATGATAGATCAGGTATGAAAACTAATGTCTGATCATGAGTTTTTTTTAGTAAGTCAGACTTACCAGATAATCTCATTTCTCCAAAGCTGCCAATAATTACCATTTTCTTTGTATCTGCTATTCCATTATTGAGTAATACTTTTGAATTTAGATTATCGAATTTCAATCCTCTAGAAAAAAAATCCGAGAAATCTAATGATAGTCTCTTAGGTATTGATGAGATGCTGAATAGTCCTAATACTTGTCCTAGGGCTTGAGTGCCTTTATCTAATTCATTTATTTGACCATTAATAATTTTAAAATCAAGATCACCATTAGTTGCTGAAAAACTAAAATCTTCTAATGAACCGCTCCATCTTCCAACTAGTTTAGCTGCTAGAGTTCCACCTTTAAGTGTTTTAGGATAACCAAGACCAGCAAGAGCCTGACCAAAGTTTTCACTTTTAATATCAGCAGATATCTCGGTAACCTCTTCATTTGATCTAAACCATTTACCTGAAGAGTTCATCTCTAGATTTAAGTTCTTAAAGCTAAATTTATCAATAGAAATAAAATCTTCCTTTGGGTTTAGTATCAAATGAACATTGTCTAAAACAACATCCACAGTTTTAACATACTTAGATTTAATATTAAGAGCTGGAAATGATTTACCTGAACCAGCACTACTCATGTATTTAGTATCAATATATTCAAATGAGCCAATTATTGAATCGTTGTTGTTTTTGTTAATCGGATATTTAAAGAAACCTCTTGCAAGTGGCGAGCGTATATTGGCGGTTATATATTTTTTATCTTTTTTTATTCTAAATGAATGTTGATCTAAAGTTAAAGTTACTGGGTAATCAGGTTTTGGAGAGTGCTGATATCTCAGTGAAAAGTTAGATTTTTGTTCTTTTTGTTTATTGAACGGTTCAATAAGATTTATATTTAAACCCTCTAAATCACTTGTCACAAATGACGACAGTTTATTCTTGGTATGATTGTAAGTTACTATAGATTTTATTTTAGTCTTACCTTCAATAATATCATCTATATTGAATGACTTTCTGAGGAAATCTGCATCTACAATACCAAGTGATGAAATAATCAGTTTATTTGATTCTTTATTATTATTTGTAAGTATCTTGGAATTGAATATATTATCATTTACAGAAATTTGAAAATCATTAGAAAAAATTAAATTTGATGAGGTAAATAAATTTAGGCTTGGTGAAGAAATATAGATGTCGTCTGTGTTATTAAAATAAATATTCGTTATATAATTACTAGAGAATAATTTTTCTCCATGAAAAAATATCTTGCTATTAATATCTCCTGAAAACTCAACTTCATTCATTTCTTTAATTGGATCCCATAAAGGCATAATATTTTCTAGAGATGACGTCAGACTCAATTTTAGAGATAAGGATTTAGAAACTTTCCTACCACTAAAAGATAAAGTGTGCCCCTGATGATTTTTGATATCAGAACTACTAAAATAAATTGACTTTCCTTTAGTCATAAATGAAACATCGCCAGAAATACCGTTTAGTAAAACAGAGCCATGGCTATTCAAAGATGAATCTTTTATCCTCAAAAATGCTTTACTTAGATTTCCATGGATATCTGCTTTGACTTTTTCTAAAGTATAATCATCTTCTAATTTCATGTTTAGATTCTCAATAGATAAACTGAAATAATCTAAGCTATTCATATTGTTTTTGTGAACCTGTACATTGTTGATATTGCTAGCCAGCAGTCCTTTGTCAATATTAAGTTTTTCTAAATCAAGTATCTGATATACCTCTCGAATGATTTCTCTATCAGCCTTTCCAATAAATAATTTAATATTGTCTTTGTCATCCTTATTAATCACTAGCTTATTATTTTTAGTTTCCTTATTATTGATTATATAATTCGTTCGCATCAAACTAAGAGTTTCTGAATCACTATCATTTATATAGAGAACATCGCTATTAATATTACTCAGATCGACTTTCGAGTTATTTATTTCAATATTGAGTCGGTCAGTAGAAATATTACCTGTAGCTCTAGTAATTTTATCATTCAATAATGTTAGCCATACACGCATGGTCACATTATCCGATTCAATTTTTGGGAAATAGGCAGGTAATAATGAATACGGAATACTTACAGAATTAGCACTAAGATATAATTTACTTTCAAGAGAGTTATTATCGTAATCTCCTCTATAACGAAGAGTAATCGGGTTTGAACTCGATGAATGATAAAATATTGATGAAATATTAATATCTTTTTGTGAATAAGTTAGCCTAAGATTTTTGATTTCAAATGAAGCAGACTGCATTGTTTCAATGTTTGTAAAATTTACAGATGAGTCATTTAGTATAATTTCAGGTAAAAAATCATTTTCTAAATCAGCGGTACTTTTATTTATAACTTTATTATTAATAATTATATTTTTTTTACTATGCTTTAAATCTATCTTTGTTTTGTTTAGAGTGACTTGATTGAAAATTATTTTTTGAGTTTTTAGTGTTTTAAGTGTATTTAATTCAATTTCACTGCTGGGAATAAACAAGGTGATGTTTTTTTGACTATCTCGCAATGAAATATTTTGGATATATATGACGGGAGTAAATCCTCGCCATTGAATATTGGTTGATTCAATATTAGCATCAACCTCAAAAACAGTTTCTATATTAGATAATATAATATTAGTGAGCTTTTCACTGAGAGAAAACGAACGTTCTGTATATATTTTAACTACAGAGAAAAGTAAAAGAATAATTAGAATTAAATTCGTGAAAGCTCTAATTATCTTTGGCATTCTCAAACCATTTGTTCGTTATTTATACTTTCGTCCCATAATTTTTCGAGAGAGTAAAATTCTCTTGCATCTGGATGCATTACGTGAACTAGCACGTCACCAAAATCTATGAGCACCCACTCAGATTTAGCATAACCCTCAATACCAAGAGGCTTGACTTTTATCTTCTTAAGTTTCTTGATAATATTATCAGCAATAGATTTTACATGCCTAGTTGATCTACCAGAAGCAATTATCATTGTATCAGTTATGGAAGACTTATCTTTGACATCTAGTTTAATTACATTTTCTGCTTTGTACTCTTCAAGTAGAAGGCTTATTTCGTCATTAAGTATCATTTGTATAAACCTTTCTTTCTAATATATTCATAGACTTCATTACAGACAGATTCTTGTATCGATTTATTTTCAAGAAGATTTTTTCTTATCATGGTAGATGAAATATCAATTTTATACTTAGCAGAGAAGTGTATTTTATTTGCTTCAGCTCTGTTAAACGAGTCAATATCCTTTTCGACGCATCTGTTCAATGCCTCTATGCTACCATATTTAGGGACATCGTTTCTAGCCAGAACAATTATATTAGTAATAAGTAATATCTGCTCATACTTAAACCAGTTATTGAAACCAGTAAAATTATCTTCTCCTATCAGTAATCTAATGCGTGAATTACAATATTTTTTTTTAAAATGCTGTACCGTATCTATTGAAAAAGAAGGTCCTGATGAATTTATTTCATACTCACTAACATCAAAAAAACTATACCTCTTGGTTGCATTTATTAACATTGCAACCCTATCGCTGCAAGTTGCTTTAAAGGTTTTACCTACAGGTGATGTACCAGTTGGGACAAATATTATTTTCTCGAGACTATAATCATCTTTGAGTTGAAGAGGAATATTAATGTGCGCTGTGTGCACTGGATCAAAAGAGCCAAGATATATTCCTATGTTATTTTTTTTAATTTCTAATCACTCCTTTACTAGTGACAACAAATTTTAAATTTGTGAGACCGTCAAGACCAACTGGTCCTCTTGCATGGATTTTATCTGTACTGATTCCAATCTCTGCTCCCATTCCATATTCGAAGCCATCTGCAAATCGTGTGGATGTGTTTATCATAACTGAACTTGAGTCAACCTCTCTTAAGAATTTTCTTTGGGATAATTTATTTTTTGTGATTATTGAATCAGTGTGTTTACTACCATATTTTTCAATATGATTTATGGCCTCATCGATATTATCAACAATTTTTACAGAGATAATCGGCTTCAGATATTCCTCGTACCAATCTGCCTCATTTGCTAAAACCGCTTTTTTAAAAATACTTTTAGTCGCTTTGCAGCCTCTTATTTCCACACCTTGTTCGCTCAAAGCATTTAATATTTTTGTAGTTTGAGATTTAGGAAATTTCTTATGTATGATTAAAGACTCAGCTGCATTGCACACCCCATATCTTTGTGTTTTTGAATTAATAGTACAATCCATCGCAGTTTTGAATTCAGCATCAACATCAATATATACATGACAATTACCATCTAAATGCTTTATTACAGGAATTTTAGACTCATTAGAAATTTTTTTAATAAGACTCTTGCCTCCTCTAGGTATTATTACATCAATATATTGATCTTGTGATAGTAACTCAGTAACAGCAGCTCTATCAGTAGTTTTTATCAACTGAACCATATCTTTTGGTAAATTGCATTTTTTGAGAGAATCCATAATTATCTTTGAGAGTATTAAATTAGAGTTAATGGCTTCGCTACCTCCTCTCAATATAATACAGTTTCCGGATTTAATGGATAAACCTGCTGAATCAATAGTAACATTAGGTCTTGATTCATAAATCATTCCTATTACTCCAAGTGGGACTCTCATTTGTTCAACTGTAATGCCGCTAGGTTGTTTGATCTTGTTGGATGTTTTAAATAGTGTATCGGGTATAGATTTAATTTTTCGTAGGCCATCAACCATTGATAAGATTCTTTTATTATTAATCAGCAGCCTATCAATGAGAGCATCAGACATTTTATTATTTTTAGCATTTATAATATCTAGGGCGTTTTTTTTAAAGATTTGAGTTTTGTTGTCTTTAAGCCCTGAAATAATTGTAGATAAAACCATATTTCTATGGGTATTAGATAATATTCTGGCAAATTTGCTTGCCTTATATGAATTGATGCAAACCAGATTTACATATTTCTTGATTTGTAATTTATCCATGACTAACTTTTCATTAAATCTAAAAACATAGAGTTAAAAGACTCCCATGGATTAGACTTTTTAAGATTGTACTTTGAATTTGCATCAAGTGTAGCAATATTATTTATTGCAGATAATATTTTTTCCGGAGAGAATTTTTTAGAGATTTGTAAATATTTATTTAATAGGAATGATGGAATATATGGTCTATATTTCACTGGTTTAATTAATGAGTAAAGTTTTTCTAATTCAGAATTTAAAAGAAATATTATATATGACAAAGACGTATCATTTGATCTGAGGTAGTTGCTAGCTCGAATGAACTCGAGAGTATTCCTGCTTAAAAACATGTCCACTAAATCATATTCAGAATACTTAGACCCCTCTTGTCCATGAAACAGCTGATTGCTATTCATTAGACTTTGAATGTATATATTCTGAGCAATTGATAAACTGTTATTAAAATTAGAATTCATAAGTTCCTCGAGATCAGAGTCGCTTATATCTACCTTATTAACTTTACATTTGTTGAGAGACCATTGTTTGAGAACTTCGTTTTTTAATTCAAATATTTCAATTACACAAGCATATTGACTAACCTTCTTATAAAAATTAGTTTTTTTGAATGATGATGCTTGTCGGTCTAATTTTAAGATAATTTTGTCATCAGTGCATATTTCAACCCTTGTCTCTATAAATCTTTTCATTTTAATAGAAATAGAGTTCGATAGTATATTCAATATAATAATTTTGTTCTCATTAAACAATGATTGTTCATTGAATAAACTCTCAAGTTTTTGTATTTGGGAATCATCATCAATAACATAGTTCATCGATTTGTAGCCCAATTTTTGAAAGAAATTTAAAATATCATGCTCAATTTCATTACTTATATTTCTCGGATTTCCGTGAATGAAGTATAGTGGTGATTCAGTAGAAAGTTGAGATTTTTTGAATTTAACGTAATCAAATATCATATACTCAATTATACTATAGATCATTAATGAAAAGTGGTAAAAAATATAAAGTTGGTTTCATTGGCTTAGGTATCATGGGTAAACCCATGGTTTTAAATCTTATCAAAAATAATTTTGAGGTTTACTTCTTTGCTAGAAAAAAAAATATAATTGATGAGGTTGTAACTGCAGGAGGAATTTTTATTTCTGCTATCGAAGAAATTCCTAACTACACATCATTATCTATAACCAATCTTCCAAATACCAAAGATGTAAAACAAATAGTAACAGGTAAGAGAGGCTTGATAAATAATATAAGAGAAGGATATATTGTTATAGATATGAGCACTATCTCACCTCAAGGCGCTAGAGAGATAAATGCTAGCTTAAGTGCAAAGAATTCATATTTCATAGATGCGCCTGTATCTGGTGGAGAGGCTGGTGCGATATCTGGCGCTTTATCAATTATGGTTGGTGGTGACAAAAAGATATATCAAAAAATCAAATATGTTCTTGCCGCTGTTGGCAAAAAAATTACATATATCGGTGATAGTGGCTCAGGTCAGGTATGCAAGGCGTGCAATCAAATATTAGTTGCACAAACTATTCAATCAATAAGTGAAATCATAAATATTGCGAAAAAATCAAATATTGACCCTAGACTAATTAGAGAGGCGCTCCTAGCAGGATATGCTAATAGCAAAATACTCGATATCCATGGCTTGAGAATGATTAATTCAGACTTTAACCCCGGATTTAAACTGTCTCTCCATCATAAGGATTTAAAGATAGCCAAAAACCTTACAAAGCAATTGGAAATTAATTTAAAAGGTTTAAATCATGTAAAGAAATTAATGAAATTAGCAGAACAAGAAAATTTATCAGATTTAGATTCATCAGCCATACATAAAATATTAGAAAAATTACATAATTAGATATTAAGATTTGTATATTAATATATTATAATTCTCGTATATGGAAAATAAGTACGAAACAATATACAGAAAACTGAATGTTACCCCTACAAAACAGAGGGTTGATTTAGCTAAGTTAATTTTTTCTAAAAAACAACATTTTACAGCTGCTGACCTTATCTCTGTAGCAGACAAGAAGCGCTTAAACATTTCCATGGCAACTATTTACAATACTTTATCTTTATTGGAGTCAAAAGGAATGCTAAAAACTATCAACATTGAAAATGATTTAAAATTTTATGATACAAATTTAGATAACCATCATCATTTATACAACACGACTATGAGTACACTAACTGATGTAGATCATGACCAAGTAGTATTTTCAGATTTTCCTGAATTGCCTAAAAACTTGCAAATTGAAAGCACAGAAGTACTTATTAAAGTTAGAAATAAGTAAAAATTAACTAGACTTAAAATCTTTTTCAAGACTTTCTTTAACAGCCTTATCAAGAATTATTTCTTTATCATACTCTTTGTGGTTAACCCCGACTACTATTTTATCGCTGGATAGAAATTCAGTTACCTCGTCATGAGTGAACTGAAACCTTAAAAAGTGTACGGCGGATGTTTTTTCATCAGTGCTTCTATCTAAATCTTCGTCTGCAAAAGCAATAACCTTTTTTTGACCAACAGATATCCAAATATTGTTTTCAATGTCATGAAGTTTAAGAAGCATTTGTCTCCTTACTTCTACATCAGGATACATTATTAACATAGTCGCTTTCAGATTCGTACCATCTGGTATAAGAGGATTGTAGGCATCAATTTCTTCTTGTATTTCATCTTTTTTAAATATTTTCTCAATACGAAGCATCTCTTGTACTTGATATTTAATTGTTTTGAAGTCCTCAAATATAAGAACAATGTTGTCTCCTATACTTACAGTCCTATTTTTTTTATGATTGATAACATCTTTTTTTAAATTTTCTCTTTCAGAATCATACTCTTCAAGCGATAGTAAGTTTGATATTTCTAATTTCATTTTTATATTCCGTATGCTTTTTTAATTAGACTAATTGGATGTTCAGGCGCCTGCATGTTACCCAATGAATTTTCAATATGATGAGCAGCTAACGAACAATCGCTCGTAAAGCTATCAAAATTTGCATCTTTGAATGCTTTAGTTATGGGTTTGGCAATTTTGATTGCAATATCATGTGTTTCTAACTTGACGCCATACGTACCATCATGTCCAGAACAACGTTCTAATGCATCAACTTTTGTTCCTGGTATTAATTCGAGAATTTTTTTTGTCAACATCCCAAAGTTTTGTACCCTTTGGTGACATGCGACCTGATAAGAAATATTACCAAGTTTTGCTTTGAAATCTTTTTTTAATGTTCCTTTATCATTTAGCATATTCAAAAATTCAAATGGGTCTCTAAATGATTGTGATACATTAATAAGATCTTGGTTGTCGGGAAATAGTAATGGCAACTCCTGTTTATACATTAATACGCAAGAAGGTATGGGTGCTATTATTAGATAACCATCATCTACATATTTTTTAAACTGCGGGAGATTATTTTTCATCATCTCTTCCACTTTAGTAATATTTCCCAGTTCAAGCTTAGGCATACCACAACAGTTGTCTTGAGAGATTATATCTACAGTCACATTGTTATGTTTTAAAATGTCATAGAAATCTTTAATTACACCAGGTTCGTTATAATTATGATAACAAGTTGTATATATAGCAACTTTGTGTGATGCATTATCAACATGGTTCATGAGCTCTAAATTTTTAGCAGTCTTAGACACAAATTTAGGTAGTTTAGCGTTTTGATGAATACCAAATAAGGTTAGTAACTTTCTGAAAAGTTTCAAACCATTAAAAAAGTTAACAAAACTCGAAATTAGTGGTCTTGAAAATAATCTACCGAGCAAGTCTGTAGATGAAAGGATTTTGTCTCTTAATGTTGTTTTCTTTTTTGAATCCTTTATAGCTTTACCCCTCAACATAAGATGAGGAAAATCTATTTCCCATTCATGTGGTGGTACATAAGGGCACTTCGTCATAAAGCATAAATCACAAAGATAGCAATGATCAACTACAGAACTAAACTGTTCGTAAGCTACACCATCAACTTCAAAAGTCTCAGAATTATCTATCAAATCAAACAGGCTTGGAAATGAGTTACATAAGCTAACACAACGTCTACATCCGTGACATGCGTCAGCAACCCTTCTAAGCTCTTGCTCATACTTTTCTTCATTTAAAAAGTCAGGATTTTTCCAATCAATTATATGCCTGGTTGGTTTTTCTAATCCGCCTTCTGTGGTTGTGTTTTTATTAGTTACGTCCATTCTATTTCCAAAATTCTCTGCTCTAGTGAGCGATATAGTCGCTCACTAGAACTTAAAGTTATGAGATTGATTCCAATGCTTTTGTAAAACGATTAGCATGAGATCTTTCAGCTTTAGCAAGAGTTTCAAACCAGTCAGCTATTTCATCATGGCCTTCATCTCTAGCTGTCTTTGCCATTCCAGGATACATATCTGTATACTCATGAGTTTCTCCAGCTATAGCTGCTTTCAAGTTAGATACGCTATCACCGATAGGTTCACCTGTTGCTGGGTCACCACATTCTTTTTCAAGATACTCAAGGTGACCATGAGCATGCCCAGTTTCTCCTTCAGCTGTTGAACGAAATACGGTAGCTATGTCGTTTTGTCCTTCTACATCAGCTTTTGCCGCAAAGTAAAGATAACGTCTATTCGCTTGTGACTCACCAGCAAATGCATCTTTTAGGTTTTGTTCTGTTTTTGAACCTTTTAAGCTCATAATATTCTCCTAAATTATTATTTAGAATGATTCTAAATTTATAAAATATATATGTCAAATATTTTCTGCTATTATAGATAAGATGATAATGATTCTTGTTATCTTTGAGTATATGTTTTGAATAAATTAATTTTTCAGCTTTTTAAAAATATTGCATTTAAACTAGACCCAGAAAAAGCTCATGATATATCTCTTGCAAGTTTGGATCTAATATACCGAAGCTATATCGGTAAACTTTTGCATAAAAAGATCATAAAAAATAAAACTAAACAATTTGATATTGTTTTTGATAATCCAGTTGGACTTGCTGCTGGATTTGACAAAAATGCGGACTATCTGAATTTTATTTCAAATATAGGTTTTGGTTTTATCGAAGTTGGTACTCTTACTCCCAAACCACAACTTGGTAATCCTAAGCCAAGGGTATTTAGGATAGTTGATGATGAAGCGATAATTAACCATTTGGGTTTTAATAATAAAGGTATAGATTATGCAATTGATCAAATAAAAAAATTTAGTAAAAAAATTCCAATTGGAATTAATATTGGTAAAAATGCAACTACAAGAATTCAAGATGCTTTTCATGATTACGAGTACTGTTTAAGAAAAGCATATGCTGTAGCTGATTATATAACCTTAAATGTTTCTTCGCCGAATACTAAAAACTTAAGAGATTTACAGAAAGGTGAAAACATGGAGGAATTATTGTGCTCAATAAAGAAGCTTCATAATAATCTAAGAAAGGTATATAAAAAATATACTCCTTTAGTTATAAAAATCGCTCCTGATATTTCCAATGATACTATCTCTGAATTATCAATGCTTATAGATAAATATGAAGTTGATGGGGTTATTTGTACGAATACTACTATAGACAAATCAGAAATTTCAGAAAAATTTAATAACATACAAGGTGGGCTGAGTGGTAAGCCTCTACTAAATAAATCCAATGAGATACTTAAACAAGTTAATAATAAAATTAGTAAGGATAAAACTATTATCGGTGTAGGTGGAATAGACTCATGGGAGTCTGCTAATGAAAAATTTAAAAATGGAGCTGATTTAATACAGCTTTATACTGGGCTTGTCTATAAAGGTCCTGCTGTTATAAAAGATATTTTAAAATATTAGTGGTTATTCTGGTTTCCAGACGCCATAGGCTTCATCTGTTGATGATGTCGAATCTTTGCTTTCTTCTGAAAGAGTTTCCGTCTGTTGATCATAGACATATTGTGTAAAATCAATTAACTGTTTAAGAATATCATCTCTATCTTTCTTGGGTATTTCAGCTGTTGCGACAATTGATCCTACCACGGCAGATAAATATTGGGATGCTAAAATAGGATCCTCATTTTTTGGTTCATAATCTACAAGAACTTTTTGAAGGTTTTTTAGTAACTCTGGTTTTAGTACTATTTCAGTCATAAATATTCAATCAAGTTATATTATAATGATAATGTATGCAAGCTATAAATACATTGTCTGTTAAAACATTTGATGTTGGTCCTATGTTAAATATTGTTTATCTAATATGGGACAATAAAACTAGGGAAACCGCAATAGTTGATCCTGCATGGGACTTAACGGAAGTGCTAAATTTCATAGACAGAAAGAAGCTTAGGTTACGTAAAATTTTACTCACTCATAGTCATCATGATCATGTAAATTCGATTGATATAATACTTAAGAAATATGATATTCCAATACATATAAATAAACTTGAAGCAGACTTTTGGTCTAAAGAGTATGATAATTTACTGACAACAAATTCAAATGACAAAATAATATTAGGATCAACAGAAATTTCCTCTCTACATACACCTGGCCATACTCCCGGCTCATGCTGCTATTCATTTGATGGTAATCTTATTGCGGGTGATACATTATTCGTATTTGGATGTGGCAGATGCGACCTTCATGGAGGTAGTCCAGAAGAGATGTATAAATCACTTAAGCATTTAAAAGAAAATCTCTCTAAAGAGACTGTCATTATGCCTGGGCATAATTATTCAATAAAAAGAAATTCAACCCTTAAAGAAGAAATTCAAGGTAATCCATTTTTTAATTTTAATAACCTAAAAGATTTTACGCAATATAGAATGCACGAACATGATAAAACAAGAATTGAACCATACGCCCCTATTATTGATTGCTAGATGCTTTCAATGCTGACTTAAGTCTTAAAACCAACTTTCTTGTTAAAGCTCTAGTGATTGAATCGTTAGCAATGATTTCTTTCTCTTTGGTTCCCTGCATTTGTGACTCATCGAAATCATATGATGCGTTTGCAGAAAGGTTACCAGTTTGTTTGACACCATCGCGTAATATTAATTGATACTCTAGGGTTTTGCTTATCTCATATTCATCAGCTCTCCCAGATGAATTCACTGATAACTGTCTTTTTGAAGTTTTAATATTTATTATTTTTATAATAGGGTATTTTTCTTCACTTACATTTCTAATTAATTTCGAACCCGGTAATTTTTGTTGGAGTAACCTGACAATTTCATTTTCCGAACTACCAGCAATTAAAACGTGATTTAGTCCATCTGTATTTATACTATCTCTTAACTGGTAACCACATGATGACATGATTATGGTCGTTGATAATAAGATGAAGATTTGAGTAAGTTTTCTCATTTAATTACATAGTTGATAAGTTTATTCGGTATATATATTGTTTTAATGACATTTGCATTCGTTAAATATTCTATAGTTTTTTTGTCACTTGATGCTATTTTCATAATAACATCCTCATTGCTTCCTTTTGGTGCCATTACTTTACTTCTCAGTTTACCATTGATTTGAATAATTATTTGCACTTCTTGGTCGCAGTCAATGTCTTCAATTTTATCTGGCCAACTGGGATTTAAAGCTTGATTAAATTCTATCACTGATAAAATTGAATAGCATATATGAGGTGTAATTGGATAAAGTAGTTTAGCAATAGTGCTAATACATTTTTTAGCTGTTTTATCCGAAATTGTTTTATTATCTATTGCTTTAGCTAGACTGTTATAAAATTCCATAATTGTTGCTATTGCAGTGTTATAAGATTTTCTTTTGAAAATATCATTTGTTACTTTGTCTATTACCTCGTTATGTTTTAATTGTATGAGCATGTCTTTATCATTATTTTGATCATATGATGTGTGGATAAGGTGGGTCAAATTCCACAACCTTTTCAAAAATTTAAAACCCCCCTCAATTCCAGAGTCTGACCACTCTAGGTTTTGTTCTGGTGGCGCTGCGAATAAGATAAATAGTCGAATAGTATCTGCACCATATTTTCCGATAATTTCATCAGGATCAATTGTATTGCCTTTTGATTTTGACATTTTTGATCCATCTTTAAGAACCATGCCTTGAGACAACAATGACATAAAGGGTTCATCATTATCAATCAAACCATCGTCTTTTAAGAGTTTGTTGAAAAATCTAGCATACAAGAGATGGAGAATCGCATGTTCAATTCCGCCAACATACTGATCTACAGGTAACCATGATTTATATTTGTCATCCATCATTTTAGTGTTATTTTTAGGATCTAGAAATCTTAAATAATACCAGGACGATTCAAAGAAAGTATCAAAAGTATCTGTTTCTCTAGTCGCTTTTTGTCCAGTATAAGGGCAAGTTATATTCTTCCAAGATTCACATTTATCGAGAGGATTACCTTCCCCATTTAAATCTATATCTTTTGGTAATTCAACAGGAAGCTGATCCTCCGGAATGGGATGGACAGATCCATCATCAAGATAAAAAACAGGTATTGGGGTTCCCCAATATCTCTGTCTTGATATACCCCAATCTCTAAGACGATAGGTGATTAGTTCTTCTCCAATATGTTGCTCAGTACAGTATTTTGATATTTGCATTTTAGCTTCTTGAGAATGAATCTTATCAAACTCATGTGAATTGATTAATTTGCCATCACCTAAATAAGGTAGTTTTTTACCTTCTTCATCATCAATAACTTGAATAATCTCCAATTTAAACTTTTCTGCAAACTCAAAATCTCTTGAATCATGTGCGGGAACACCCATAACAACACCCGTTCCATAACTATCTAAGACATAGTTTGCAATCCATATTGGTATATTTTTTTTAGTTATAGGATGAATGCAGTTTATACCAGTATATATTCCATCCTTTTCGAGCTTTGCTGAGGACTCTTCAGAGAGCTTAAGCTTTTGATACTTTGTGATGAAGTTTTTAATATTTTGATTTTTTTCAGCTAAATCAAGAGAAAGATTATGATTGATGCTGATTGCAACATATGTCACACCAAAGAGTGTGTCAGGCCTGGTTGTGAATGCCGTGAATGTTCCATAGTTATCTGACCCGAAATGAATATTCAGCCCTTTGGACTTTCCAATCCAATTTTTTTGCATTACTTTAACAGATTCTGGCCAACCTTTTAACTTATCAATATCGTTTAATAATTGTTCAGCAAAAGAGGTAATCTTTAAGAACCATTGAGGAATTTTTTTTCTCTCGACAATTGCGCCAGATCTCCAGCCTTTTCCATCAATGACTTGCTCATTTGCTAAAACAGTTTTATCAACTGGGTCCCAGTTTACTTCAGATAATTTCCTGTAAACCAAACCTTTTTTTAGTAATTGTAGAAAAAACCATTGCTCCCACTTGAAATAACCTGGGTCTGCAGTAGATATCTCATTGTCCCAATCGTATAGAATGCCAATGTTTTCAAGTTGAGATTTCATATGGAGAATATTTTTCTTAGTCCATTCTTCAGGATGAACTTTGTTTTTAATGGCTGCATTCTCAGCAGGCAAACCGAAGGCATCCCAACCCATGGGTTGGAAAACATTCTTTCCAATCATCTTATGCGACCTAGTTATTACGTCACCAATGGTATAATTTCTTACATGGCCCATGTGAAGTTTTCCACTTGGATAAGGGAACATGCTCAATACGTAATATTTATTTTTAGAATCTAGAAGTTTATTGTTATTATTTTGATTACGCAGCCATTCTTTCTGAGCAATTTTTTCTATATCCTGTGGATGATAAACCTTATTCATAATGGTCTGATATTCGATTAAAACCTCTAAGCGTTAGTGACAAAAATATTAACATCAAAATGAAGATATCACCATATTGAGAATAAAAAGATAGGCTCATAGCTGTTGGTATCTGTGCATTAATAGTACCAACGGTGTCATTTTCAATATGATCTATTAAGCGACCTTTGTTATCTATCACAGCACTTATGCCAGTATTAGTTGCTCTCAATATATACCTGTTAAATTCTAAAGCTCTAATCTGATTAATTTGAAGATGCTGATGAGGAGCTAAAGTTTTTCCAAACCAGGAATCATTACTAATATTAATAATTATCTCGTTTTCAGATCTAGACTTAATCAAATGAGGAAATGCGCTTTCAAAGCATATCATAGGCAAAATATTTAGATTGCCGATTGATAATTCTTTTTTATTATCTTTACCATGATATAAATTAGACAAAGGTATCTCTAAAACATTTGATAACCCTATCAGTAAATCATACCATGGCGTATATTCACCAAATGGTACTAGTTTTCTCTTATCATAATAATCAATACTGTTTGAAAATAAGACCATACTGTTGTGATAATGTTCACTGTCCTTTGTAAAAAGTCCTGTTACAAGTGAATTACTATTACTTGTTAATGATTGGAATTCATCAAATAGTGAATTTTTTTTATCAAATACTATCGGCAATATTGTCTCAGGAAATATTACTAAGTTACTCGACCTATTATCCTGAAGTATTTGATTATATTTAGTAATTATTTTTGAGTGATTGATTTTTTCATATGCCTCATGAGGATATATGTTTGGTTGATATATGGTAATAGTAATACTATTTGATTGATTAATATTATCCTCATTCAGATTAGCAGGTTGAATAAAAAAATATATAAAAAGAAAAGAAAATGAAATTGTTAAATAAGAAATGTTTTTATTTATTATCGCTTTATAGATAAATCCAGAAAAAAGAATGATCAAATAACTAACTGCATAATTTCCAAAAATCGGATAAATAAAATTGAATATACTTTCATTTTGACTATAGCCGACTAAAAGCCATGGAAAGCCTCCAAAAATAAATGATTTAATATATTCTGCAACTATGAAAATAGCAGTGATAAACATTAGATTAATAAAATTGTGTTTGTGGATTTTTTTATAAAATAATCCAACGAGAGCATATGGTAAGCTCACAATAATAATTACTATCAAGGTAACTGCAAAACTTGAAATATAAGTCATAGAGCCGAATGTAGTCAGAGAATGATTTATCCAAGAAATACCGAATAAATGAAATATAATAGAAAATAAAAAAAGGTAAAGGACTCTATTTTTTTTTGTAGATATACCATCTAAAACATAGAATAGAATTATAAAACTTATAATGATTAAGAACTTATAATCATATGGTGCAAATGCTAGAGAATATGAAAGACCTGATAAAAAGAGATAAAAAAAACTCAACTTTCTTTATTTTTTATGATCAGCTGAATCCGGTTGATTTTTTTTGAATCAGCAGACAAAACTGTGAATAAAAAATTATTCACTTGATATGATTCTTGTTTTTTTGGTACTTTCTCAAATTTGTTAATTAGAAATCCTCCAAGTGTCTCTACTCCGTCATCGCAAAGCTTTGAATTAAACTTTTCATTAAAATCCTCAAGGTCTAAAAGTGCATCAAGTATATACTTATTAGCAGATTGTTGAATAATCAGTTCCTTGCTTGAGACATCATGCTCATCATCAATGTCTCCAATAATTTCTTCGATCAAATCCTCTAAAGTTATCAGACCTGAAATATTACTATGCTCATCAATCACCATGGCAATATGATTTCTGCTCGCTTTAAATTCATTTAAAAGTATGTTTAATCTTTTACTCTCCGGTATAAATTTTGCTGGCCTAATATAATCATGCAAATCAAAATCATTGGTAGTTAAAATTTGATATTTGAGTAAATCTTTAGCATGGAGTATGCCAAGTATTTCATCAAGCTTGTCATTGACAACAGGGAATCGTGAATGTCCAGAATTGATGACTTTATTTATGACTGTTTGTAGGTCCTCATTTACATTAATTGTGATCATATGAGGTCGTGGAATCATGATTTCTCTAACTGGAATTTCAGATACGCTAAACACACCCAGAATCATTTGATAAGTATCATGTGAGAGAAGTTGATTTTTGAAGGCTGTTTCTAAAAGAATAATAAGATCATCCTTACTCTTAGGAGTATCGCCAAGTAAATCCTTAATTCTATCAATCCAGTTATTATCTTTAAGCTCTGACATAAGGGTTTCCAAAGTTCATTTTATTCAGAATTTTAGTCTCAACTTTCTCCATATGATTTTGTTTGTTTTTGGTGTCATGGCTAAAACCTTGCAAATGAAGCATAGAATGAACAATCATATGCGCCCACCTGAAATTTAGAGAGAATCCAAACTCCTTAGCTTCTCTGTTAATAACCTGAGCACACAATATTATATCACCATGAATATAGTTGCCTTCAGTGTATGGAAAAGTTAATACATTGGTAGATCTATCTTTTTTTAGATACTTGAAGTTTAAAGTTTTCATTCTTTTCTCACCAACGAAAATTAAATTTACATGAGATACTAGATTTTTAACTAAACTGAAATTGATCCAATTCTTGATATCTTTGTTTCTTGGCATAGGATGTTTGTGGATATATCTAATACAATTAATTTCTATTTTTTTTTCTTTTATCATATTCACTAATTATAGATGATACAATTTTATGCCTCATAACATCTTTAGGTTGAAATCTGACAACATCAATGTCTTTAATATCTAGAACGAATTCTAAACAATCTTTTAAGCCTGATTGGACGCTGTTGGGGAGATCTATTTGACTAACATCGCCCGTCACAACAGTAATTGAGCCAAAACCTATTCTTGTAAGAAACATTTGCATTTGAGATATTGTAGTGTTCTGTGCTTCATCTAAAATTATAAATGCATCATTCAATGTTCTCCCTCTCATGTAAGCGAGTGGTGCAATCTCTATAGTTTTCTTCTCAAGGAGCTTATTGACATTGTCAAATCCAAGGCATTCATATAAAGAATCATAGAGTGGCTGCAAATAAGGGTCAACTTTTTCAGCAAGATCACCAGGAAGGAATCCAAGTTTTTCTCCAGCTTCTATGGCAGGTCTTACAAGGATGATTTTTTTTATATTGCCGCTTTCAAGTGCTTTAACAGCGCATGCAACTGCTAGAAAGGTTTTGCCCGTTCCAGCTGCACCAATTCCAAAAGTAATAGTATTATTATTAATAGCATCTATGAATTTATTTTGATTAGATGATTTCGGCTTAATAGTCTGTTTTTTTAAAATAATTTTATATTTATCTTCACAAGTTTCTAAAGATAAATCCTTTGAGTTGTTGAGATATAGATGAATTTGTTTAGGTGTAATTTCCTCATGTTCAGATAATGTATATATTTTCTCAATAAAACTAGAGGTGTCTGCTACATTCTGGTTTTCTCCAGAAATTTTAAAAGAATTACCTCGGTTTGAGATCTCAACGTCAAAATATTTCTCAATTTGTCTTATGTTTTTATCTAATAAACCACAAAGTTTTATTAATCTATCATTGTCTAAGGGTTCTAGTTTGACATGTTGATCAATTTTATTCAGAACAGATTTCATAATTATAGAACCCCATCTAATGAGGTCCTGTTTGCATTTTTAATATGCACTTGGACAGTCTTTCCTATTAATTCCTTTGAACCCAAAAAATTTACCAATTTATTTGTTTGCGTCCTTCCAAAAACTTTCTTATTGTCTGACTTAGATAGACCCTCAACTAGGATTTCTTGTGTTGTATCCACAAGCCTAGAAAGATACTTCTCTGAATTAGATCTTAAAAGACCCTGAACTTTCATTAATCTATTTTTCTTTTCTTCTATAGTTATGTTGTCAGGATCATATGAAGCTGGAGTGCCTGGTCTCTTGCTATAAATGAAACTGTAACCATCATCGAATCCAACTTGTTCTATTAGATTAAGCGTTTCTTGAAAACAATCCTCGGACTCACCTGGATAACCAATGATGAAATCTGATGTTATACTGATGTCAGGCCTAATATTTCTCACTTGCTTAATTATATTTTTATACTCCAAAGCAGTATGCTTTCTTTTCATTTTAGATAGAATAAAGTCGGAACCAGACTGTACCGGTAAATGAAGATTACTGCATAATTTCTTGTTTTTATACTCTTCAATTAAATCATCTGTAAAATCAATGGGGTGAGATGTTGTGTGACGAATTCTATCTATTCCTTCTATCATTGAAATGTAACGTATCAATTCTGAAAAATTAACACATTTTTTATCTTTGTTTCTTATTCCTTTATAGGCATTTACATTTTGACCAAGCAAAATAATTTCCTTAACGCCATTTGCAGCTAGGTTTGATATCTCATATACAATTTCATCGAGTGGCCGACTAACTTCCTCGCCGCGCGTATAAGGTACAACACAGAAGGTGCAATATTTACTACAACCTTCCATGATTGAAACGTAGGCAGATACTTTGGATGGTTGTGATTGAGGCAAGAAATCAAATTTTTCAATCAAAGGAAAAGAAACATCAATTGGTTTTATGGATTTTAGATTAACCTCATCAATCATTTTTGGGAGTCGATGAAGCGTCTGAGGTCCAAACACTATATCAACATAAGGCGCACGTTGTTTAAGTTGCTTTCCTTCTTGAGATGCTACGCATCCTCCAACAGCAATTATAGTTCCTGGTTTAGTTTTTTTAATCTTTTTCCAACGCCCTAATTCAGAGAATACTTTTTCCTGTGCTTTTTCCCTAATTGAACAAGTATTTAATATAAGAATATCCGCTGTTATTGGATTATCAGCAGATGTCATGTCAAAATGATACACAAGTAAGTCTGATATCTTTTCAGAGTCGTAGACGTTCATTTGACATCCTTGTGTTTTGATAAAATACTTTTTGTTATTTATCATCTACTAGAAGGGAATATCTTCATCCTTAATGATATCCTGATTTTGAAAATCAGTATTTTCTTGAGGCTTAGGAGCGAAATCTCCGGATGTGTCAGATTTACTTCCTACAAATGTAAAGTTATCAGAAATTATATCAGTTGAATATTTCTCTACTCCATCTTTATCTTGCCATTTTCTAGTTTGTAATCTTCCCTCGACATATAACTGTTGTCCTTTTCTCACATATTGCCCTATTGTCTCAGCAGGTTTATTAAAAAAAACAACTCTATGCCATTCTGTTTTGTCCTCATAAGAGCCAGAGTCTTGATTCTTAAACTTTCTGTTGGTGGCAATAGATAAATTAACGACAGCATTACCGCTTGGCATAAATTTTACCTCAGGTTCGTTACCGACTCTTCCAAGCAGGATGACCTTATTAACTGACAATAGTTGCTCCTTTATTTTCTCTAATTAGACTATAAAATGTCCATGTTACTGATATTATAGCACTAAAGAGAAAAATGCCACTCAATCCATTTGTGTCATACAAATAACCACCAATAAAGCCGCCCAAGAAAGTTCCAAAAAATTGAAAAGATGTATAAATACTCATTGTTAATCCCCTGCTATCAGAATCTGTATTTTTAGATAACGCTGACGGTATGCTAGCTTCTAAAACGCTGAAAGTTCCGATATAGCAAATTAGAGCAGTCATAATGATAAGCAAGCTTTTTTCAAAAAACAAATAAGAAACAACTAATGATATTGCTAGTATAGCAGTCGACAGATCTCTAACTCTAATTGGTTGCTTTCTCTCAAATCCTAAAAGTGGAAGAGTGATAATCAATGATAATATAAATAATGAAGAGTAGAGCTGAGGAAAGTCAGCTATGTCTATCAAATATTTTTCTGTCATCATTACCGGGACTGCTATAAATATTGACGTCAAAATGGTGTGTAATACCAGGATATCAATAAAAAATGGATATAAAGTTTTATTAAAAATTAATTCTTTTAAACTAAATCTAAACTGCTTATTAACGAAGTTGCTTTTTATCTTATAAATTGACATTAATGAAATGCTTAAGATAGTGAGCAAAACAATCATAATAAAAACACCTGATAAATTAAAATATTTTGATATCAATGGTCCTATAATAAATGCACTAAAAAATGCTATCCCTATTGCTACTCCAACAATTGCCATAGAGAGGGTTCTGTTACTATCAGTGGTGCTGTCAGATAAAAGCGCCATCAGTGCACCTGATATTGCTCCCGCACCTTGTAAGGCTCTGCCTAAAATAAGAAAATAAATATTATCTGTGATAGCGCATATTACAGACCCAAGTAAAAAAATCCAAAGACCTAGTAAAATAATTTTTTTTCTACCATATCGATCAGATAATATCCCAAAAGGAATTTGCATTATTGCATTCGTTAAGCCATAGATACCAAGTGTAACTCCAATCAAAAAAGGTGTAGATAATGAATAAGAATCAGCAAAAACAGATAAAATAGGAAAAATCATAAATGCGCCTAACATCCTGAAGAAATAAATTAGAGTGATAAGAGAAATAGATTTTTTTTCAACTTTTGAAAACATATTTTTTGTCAGGTTAATTTATATGTTTGAGATTATTCTTAAATTGGTAAATGTAGCTGAAATTCTTTTTGAGCTACAATCTCATAAATCAACTATATTATATCACATGTAAACTATTGGTTTTATAACAATAAAGAATGTTAATATTGTCTGATGGACAAAGAAATTAAAATTAAGGGCGCTAGGACGCACAACTTAAAAAATATTAATCTAAATCTTCCCAAAAATAATTTAATTACCATTACGGGTTTATCTGGTTCAGGGAAATCTTCACTGGCTTTTGATACAATTTTTGCAGAAGGCCAAAGACGTTATGTTGAATCACTCTCTGCTTATGCTAGACAATTTCTTTCTATGGTTGATAAACCTGATGTAGATAAAATAGAAGGTCTATCTCCAGCAATATCTATAGAACAGAAATCAACATCACATAATCCTAGGTCGACAGTTGGTACTGTTACTGAAATATATGACTATTTAAGATTATTATATGCAAGGATTGGCGAGCCAAGATGTCCAGAGCATCATGTATCCTTGGATGCAATGTCTCCCGGAGATATGTATCAGAAATTAATTAAAGTTTCCGAAAAACAGATTGTTTTAATAATGGCACCCATTGTCAGAGGACAGAAAGGTGAGCACATTAAAGTCATTGAGAGCTACTCTAAGCAAGGGTTTAGTAGGATACGCGTCAATGGTGAAATTCATAAAATCAGTGAAATTTCAAAACATATGATTGGGCACATCATAGATTCTAAAAAGAAAAATAATATTGAAATAATAGTCGACAGAGTTGAAATAAGTAATGTAAACAAATTAAGAATAATTGAATCATTTAATTCAGCATCTGAAATATCAGAGGGAATAATTTATATAAATGAGGTCAATAACGGTAATGAGCATATTTTCTCTACTAAGCATGCATGTCCTCACTGCGGATATTCCATAAGTAAACTCGAACCAAAATTATTCTCATTTAATTCACCTGCAGGAGCATGCCAGAGATGCGATGGTTTAGGCATAGATGAATTTTTTGATGAAAATAAAATTATTGAAAATCCAGAATTAAGCCTTAGAAATGGAGCTATTGCTGGCTGGGATGAGAAAAATTATTTATATTTTTCAATGCTTGATTCGCTTGCTGCTCATTTTTCGATTGATATAAATCAAAGCTATTATAAGCTGCCTCAACATTTCAGAAATATTTTATTTTATGGAACAGACGAAAATATTGAGTTTAAGCTTGTTAAGCTCAACAAAAAAACAAAAAAATTCATCAATAGTTCTGAAGTTAGATCATGGGAAGGTATATGTAATATTTTTGAACGAAATTATAATAATGCATTTAGATTTAGTGTAAAACGGTACTACGAAAAATTTCTGACGGAGAGCATATGTAGAGAGTGTGATGGTACAAGACTAAACATTCCTTCTAGAAATATTTTTGTAGGAAAGAAGTCGATTAGCGAGATAACAGATATGAATGTTGAAGAAGCAATAAAGTTTTTTAATCATCTCGAATTAGATAGTATGAGAAAAAAAATCTCTGAGAAGATAATTTTCGAAATATCATCACGGCTTAAATTCCTAAATAATGTTGGACTAAAATATTTAACGCTATCTCGTAGTGCAGAAACATTGTCAGGTGGAGAATCTCAAAGAATAAGATTAGCAAGTCAGATTGGTTCAGGATTGACAGGTGTGATGTATGTTCTTGACGAACCCTCTATTGGCTTACATCAAAGAGATAATGACAGATTACTCAATACATTAAAAAATCTTCGTGATTTAGGGAATACTGTAATCGTTGTTGAACACGATGAAGATACAATATTATCATCTGACTATATTGTAGATATAGGCCCTGATGCTGGAGTACATGGTGGCGAAGTTGTTTTCTCGGGTAAACCCTCTTTGCTCAAATCTGCGTCATCTCATACATCAGATTTTATTTCTGGAAGAAACATTATAGAAATACCAAAAGAACGCCTACGACCAAGTAAAAAATGGATATCTATTTCAAAAGCACGCGCAAATAATCTTAATGAAATAGATGTTAAGATCCCTTTAGGCCTATTAACATGCGTTACTGGAGTATCAGGGTCAGGCAAATCATCGTTAATCAATAATGTTTTATACACCTCAATTGTGAATAAACTTCTTGATAATAATGAGGGTCTTGTTGACTGTGAAAAAATTACTGGGATTAATTATATTGATAAAATAATTGATATAGACCAAAGTCCAATTGGTAGAACTCCTAGATCAAACCCAATCACTTATACCGGGATTTTCTCCTTAATAAGAGAAGAATTTGCAAAAAAACCTGAATCTAAATCAAGAGGTTACACTCCTGGGAGGTTTAGCTTCAATGTAAAAGGAAAAAATAATGGTGTATGTCCACATTGTGATGGACAAGGACAGATAAAAGTTGAAATGCATTTCTTGTCAGACGTCTATGTTCAATGTGAGAAATGTAATGGTAAAAGATATAATGATGAAACTCTAGAAATTAAATTAAACAATAAAAATATAAGTGATGTTTTAAATATGACTGTTCAGGAAGCATTAAGTTTTTTTGAAAATTATCCAAAAATTTCTAAAAAATTATCAATATTAATGGAAGTTGGACTCGGTTACATAAAATTAGGTCAAAGCGCGATAACGTTATCCGGGGGCGAAGCTCAACGCATTAAACTAGCTAAAGAATTAATACGACCAGACACCGGACACACACTGTATGTGTTAGACGAACCAACAACTGGCTTGCATAATTATGATGTTAAAAATCTTTTACAAGTATTAAGCAAACTCAAACAAAAGGGGAATACATTAATTATAATAGAGCATAATCTAGACGTCATAAAAACTGCTGATTGGATAGTTGATCTCGGTCCTGAGGGTGGTAACGGAGGTGGAAAGGTTATTGGATTTGGAACTCCTGAAAAATTAGCTTCAAATAAAAAGTCTTATACTGGAAAGTATTTAAAAGAAAAACTCTAGTATTTACTCAGTTAAAAGAACATATGCTATAGGTGAAGCATCACCCAATTTATGGCCTTTTTTTAGAATTCTCATATAGCCGCCAGGTCTACTTTTAAATCTAGGGCCGAGTACTTCAAAAAGTTTTTTTACAGCATTCTTATTTCCTAATCTGGAGTATGCCAATCTACGTCTCATTAAAGTATCATTTTTAGCAAGCGTTATTAGAGGTTCTGCTGTTCTTCTTAGTTCTTTTGCTTTTGCTAGTGAAGTTTCAATATGCTCATGCTCAAATAGTGATATAGCCATATTTCTAAACATAGCTTTTCTATGTGATGAATTTCTATTTAATTGTCTGCCTGATTTCTTATGTCTCATTATCTTTTTTCAATGCTCTTTGGTGGCCAATCCTCAATAACTTGTCCCAGAGACAAACTATGTGTAGAAAGTACATCTTTTATTTCAGTTAATGATTTCTTCCCAAGGTTGGGTGTCTTAAGCAATTCATTTTCACTTCTTTGGACTAAGTCACCAATATAGTGAATATTTTCAGCTTTAAGACAGTTTGCTGACCTCACTGTTAATTCTAAATCATCTACAGGTCTTAGTAGTACAGGGTCTATATGATTCTCATCAACTATATCTTGTGTATCATTCTTAACTTCTAAATGACTAAACACTTCCATTTGTTCTCTTAAAATTTTACCTGCTGTTCTAATTGCATCCTCCGGTTCAATTGTTCCATTAGTTTCAAGCTCGATTATTAATTTATCTAAATCTGCTTTTTGCTTCACTCTGGCATTATCTACAGAATAGGAAACTTTATTTACAGGTGTAAAGGACGCATCTACTTGCATTTTACCTATGCCCAAATCTTCTAATTCGTTGAATTTTCTCTTGATAGCTGGTTGGTAACCTTTACCTCTAGAGATAGTTAAGCTAACTGCTAACTCGATATTATCATTAGTTATATTTGCAATACAAAAATCTGGATTCTTAATCTCTAGATTTGGATGAGTTTCTATATCAGAAGCAAGAACTGGTCCTTTGCCTTTTTTTCTAAGCACAACTTCAATTGTATCTTTTTCATACAAAACCAGTGCAAGTTTTTTGATATTTAAGATTATTTCTAGTACATCTTCTTGAACACCATCGATAGTGCTATATTCATGGAGTATATTATTTATTGATACTTCAGTAACAGCGCTCCCAGGCATAGATGATAATAAAACTCTTCTAAGAGCATTGCCCAGCGTGTGTCCAAAACCTCTTTCTAAGGGTTGGATTACAATCTTAGATTTTGATTCGGAAATCATCTCTATATCAACTAAGTTTGGCTTTAAAAATATTATTTCGTTCATGTGTTACCTGCTATTTTGAGTATAATTCTACGATTAATGATTCATTAATTTCTTTTGGAAGTTCTGATCTCTCTGGGGTCCTTAAGTATGTGGCTGTAAGATTCTTTGCATCTACATCTATCCAATCACTTGTGTTTCTAGTTTCTGCTACAGACATAGCAAACTGTATTCGAGATTGTTGTTTTGATTTATCTCTGACAGATATCTTATCTGTTGCTTGAACTTGATATGAAGGAATGTTTATTATGTTTCCATTTACTTCAATATTCTTATGATTTACTAATTGTCTTGATTCTGCTCTTGTTGATCCAAATCCAGATCTATATACAACATTATCTAATCTTGATTCTAAAAAAGTTAGTAAATTCTCACCAGTTGATCCTTTTTTACTTGCAGATTTTTTATAATAGTTTCTGAATTGTTTTTCTAATACTCCGTATAATCTTTTAACTTTTTGCTTCTCTCTTAATTGAAGGGCATAGTCTGATAGTTTTTCTCTTCTTTCACCAACAATTCCAGGTTTTCTGTCTATATTACATTTTGTATCAAGTGCTCTAGATCCTGATTTAAGAAATAGATCTGTACCTTCTCTCCTCATTAGCTTACATTTTGATCCAGTGTATTTAGCCATCAAACTCTCCTTTTCTTAGGTGGTCTGCAACCATTGTGAGGCAATGGAGTAATGTCTTTGATATTAGTGATTTTATATCCAGCATTATTTAAAGCTCTCACAGCAGAGTCTCTTCCTGGACCTGGTCCTTTTACAAGAACCTCTAAGTTTTTTAATCCAAATACAGTAGCTTTCTGACCAGCTTTCTCAGCAGCAATTTGAGCCGCAAATGGTGTGCTTTTTCTGGAACCTCTAAATCCAGAGCCTCCTGAGGTTGCCCAAGCGAGTGTATTGCCTTGCTTATCAGTTATAGTAACTATCGTATTGTTGAAAGATGCATTTATATGAGCAACACCATCTGTTACAATTTTTTTAGTCTTTTTCTTTTTAGATTTATCTACCATTATTTAGCTTTAAGTAATTTTCTTGGACCTTTACGCGTCCTGCTATTGTTCTTTGTTTTTTGGCCTCTTAAAGGAAGACCTTTTCTATGTCTTATGCCTCTGAAAGAACCAATGTCCATAAGGCGTTTTATATTCATTGAATTTTCTCGCCTTAAATCCCCCTCTAGTTGATATTCATCAATAAACTTTCTAATACTTTCAAGGTCTTTTTCTTCTAAATCTTTAACTTTCTTAGTTGCCAGTATCCCTACTTTCTCGCATATATATTTTGCTCTAGTATCACCAATTCCATATACGGAAGTAAGAGCTATCCATATATGTTTGTTATTTGGTAGATTTATTCCTGCTATTCTTGCCATATGTATCCTTGCTCGTAGATTCTATATATCATTTATCCTTAATACAACCGTTATCTTATCCTTGTCTTTGTTTGTGTCTGGGGTCCTTACAAATAACTCTAACCACTCGATTTCTTCTAATAATTCTACAGTTTCTGCATAATTTTTTCACTGAAGCTCTTACTTTCATCGCATTCCTCCGCCAATTCCTCTTAGGTTTGCTTTTTTCATCATTCCCTCATACTGTTGTGATAACAAGTGTGATTGAACTTGGGCCATTAAATCCATCACGACAACCACCACAATCAATAAAGATGTTCCTCCAAAATAAAATGGAACGTTAAAATATAAGATTAAGAATTCAGGAAGCAAACAAACTGCAGTTATGTACATAGCGCCAACTGTTGTTAGCTTGGTAGTAATACCATCAATATATTTTGCAGTCTGATCTCCCGGTCTAATTCCAGGTATGAATGCACCAGATTTTTTTAGGTTGTCAGCTGTTTCTTTTGGATTAAAGACTAATGCAGTATAAAAAAAACAGAAAAATATAATAGCTAGTGCATATAACATAATATATGGTGGTTGTCCGGGTGACAATGTCATAGCAATTTTTTGCACGATGCTATCGGGTGAACCTGAACTTGACCAGCTTGCGATTGTAGCTGGAAATAAAATTATTGCAGAGGCGAAAATAGGTGGTATCACACCTGCCATATTTAGCTTTAGGGGTAGAAAACTACTTTGCGCAGCATACATTTTTCTACCTTGCATTTTTCTTGCGTAGTTTATAGGAATTTTTCTTTGACCTCTTTCAACGTAGACTACAAATGCGGTAATTATAATTGCTAATAGGAAAATCAAAATCACGCTAAAGTTTTGGATTTCTCCATTTCTTGCAAGTTCAATTGTACCTCCAATCGCAGATGGTAAACCTGCTACAATACCTGCGAAAATTATTATTGAGATACCGTTTCCTACACCTCGTTCAGTAATTTGCTCACCCAGCCAAATCAGGAACATGGTACCTGTCACGAGTGTAACAACACCGGTGATAAAAAATCCAACACCTGGATCAAGAACGAGTGTTGTAGTTGAGGTATTTTGATTCATTAAAGCATTCATCACGCCCATCGACTGTAGTAAAGCCAGTATAAGGGTAAAGTATCTTGTATATTTTGTTATTGTTTTCCTACCTCTCTCTCCCTCTTTTCTTAGCTGTATTAAAGGGGCATAGATATGTGTCATCATTTGTATGATGATTGATGCAGAAATATATGGCATAACACCAAGAGCAAAGATAGACATTCTAGATAGAGAGCCACCAGAAAACATATTAAACATGTCAAGAATGCTGCCTCTTTGTTGTTCAAAAAGAAAGCTCATAACTGCTGGGTCTATCCCAGGAAGAGTAATGAAGCTTCCTAATCTAAAAACTACCAGGGCGAAAATAACAAAGAAAATTCTTTGTCTAAGTTCAGAGGATTTTGTTAGACCTCCAAAATTTGACGGCATGTTTGGTGCTGTTCTTGACATTATTTAATAAACTCCATAACTGATTTTGTTGCAACAACATCAATTAGTTTCTTTTTTGTTTTCACAGATACAGGACCAATTATCTTAACTTTGGTAATTTTATTATTAACAAGTTTATATTTCTTTAATAATTCAAGAGTAATTTCAGATTCCTTTATTTTATCTAGATAATCGTACTTTAATTCTGCAGTGTTAGTATTTTTTTTGGATGTAAAACCGACTTTAGGTAATCTTCTTTGTAAAGGCATTTGTCCACCCTCGAAACCAACCTGGACTTTTCCTCCTGTTCTAGATTTTTGACCTTTGTGACCACGACCACATGTTTTGCCGGTGCCAGATGCAATGCCTCGGCCTACTCGTTTTTTACTATGTTTTGACTCTTTATTTAATCTAATTTCATTAAGCATTATTCTACTCATCAATATTTTCAACGTTAATCATGTGTCTTACTACGTTTATCATTCCAAGATTTTCTGGTGTATTTTCAATAACCCTTGTGTCTCTAATTTTTCTTAAACCTAAACCTTTCACGCAGGCAATCTGTTTTTTAGTTTTCCCTATAAGACTCAATTTTTGTGAAATTCTAATTTTACTCATATCTCTACCGTCTATAATTCGCTGGTTTTTTTCCCTCGTTTCAAAGCAACCTGTGCAGGATAGTACATTGACTCAAGTCCTTTCACAGTTGCTTTCACCACATTTATAGGATTTGTTGAACCTATGCTTTTAGCTAAGACGTTATGTACACCTGTTGCTTCAAATACAGCACGCATTGCCCCGCCTGCTATTACACCTGTACCTTCGCCCGCTGGTTTCATGAAAATTTTAGCTGAACCATGTTCAAAAGTAACTTCATGATGGAGTGTTCCATTTTTAAGTGAAACAGAAACCATACTTTTTTTTGCTTTTTCCATTGCCTTTTGAATTGCTATTGGCACTTCTTTAGCCTTACCATATCCATATCCAACTCTCCCATGACCGTCACCTACTACAGTCAATGCTGTAAAACCAAACTGTCTACCGCCTTTAACGACTTTGGCAACTCGATTTATAGCAACTAATTTTTCAATATAGTCTGAATTTCTCTCTTCTGATGCCATTATATATTTACTCCATTTTCTCTGAGTGCTTCAGCAGCTGCTTTAACTTTTCCGTGGTATTTGTAGCCTGAACGATCAAATGCTACATTAGTTATCTTGGCTTTTTTAATAAATTCAGCCATTTTCATACCGATGCCTTTTGCGCTCTCTATATTATTGTTTTTTGATTTATTTCCTTTTTGGTTAGTTGAAATAGTAGTTAACACTTTGTCACCAGTAGGTGAAATCAACTGCAAGTATAAATGTTGAACAGATCTATGGACAGATATTCTATGGTTATTAGAGTCAGCGATTTTTGATCTTGTTTTACTAGCTCGTCTTAATCTAGGATTATTTTTATTTTTTATATTAAGTTTCATTATTTTTTCTTAGCCTCTTTTTTGACTATGTGTTCATCAGAATATTTAATACCCTTTCCTTTATACGGCTCGGGCGGTCTAACTGATCTTATATCTGCTGCAACTTGCCCAACTTTTTGTTTATCTACTCCAGATATTACTATTTCTGTTTGACTTGGAGTCTCAATTGTAATTCCCTCTGGAATAACGAAATTAACTGGGTGAGAGAAGCCAACAATCAATTCAACTTTATTTTTATCAGCTTTAGCCCTATAACCAACTCCAACTAAATTTAATTTTTTCTCCCAGCCTTTAGATACTCCATTGATCATATTGAAAAGTAGTGCTCTAGTTGTTCCGCTCATTGCAGTTGAGCTTGAATTTGTACTAACTTTAATCATGTTGTCAGTTTGCTCAATATTGACATCTGGAGTTTTAATGAACTCTAATTTACCTCTAGGCCCTTCAACTGAGACAAGATTATCTACAATGTTAAACTTAATATCAGATGAGAGCTCTATTGGTTTACTTGCTATCTTTGACATATTACTAAGAGACGTAACAGATTATCTCCCCTCCACAATTCTTTTCTTTTGCTGTTTTACCAGTCATAAGACCTTGAGATGTCGACACAATGCATATGCCTAAACCGTTTTTAACAAGCGGTATTTCATTACAGGACTTGTATATTCTTAAACCAGGTCGGCTTATTCTTTTTATAAAGTCAATAACCGGTTTGCCCTCAAAATATTTTAATTCGACAATTATATTTTTAATTTTGCTGTCTTCAATTCTAAAACTGGTTATGTATCCCTCGTCATGCAATACTTTGCAGATAGCTTCTTTCATTTTAGAAAATGGAATAGACACTTCTTTTTTGTTAGACATCTGTCCATTCCTAATTCTTGTAAGTAAATCGGATATTGTATCGTTCATACTCATAGTTTTACCAGCTCGCTTTAGTTAAACCAGGAATCAAACCTGACATTGCCATTTCTCTCAACTTGGTTCTTCCAAGTGTAAACTTTCTATATACTCCTCTTGGTCTACCGGTCAAAGCACACCTGTTTCTTTTTCTAACCGCCAAAGCATTTAGAGGTATCTTTTGTAATTTCTTTCTTAACTCTATTATTTCTTCGTCAGAAGTTTTTGTATCTTTAAGCTTTTCCTTAATCATTTTAATTTTTGACTGATACTTGTTATTAAGTCTTTCTCTTTTCTTCTCTCTTTCTATCATTGATAATTTAGCCATATTACTTAAATGGAAAGTTAAACTGCTTAAACAATTCCATAGCCTCCTCATTATTTTTTGCGCTTGTTGTTATACAGATATCTAATCCTTTTATCTTATCGATTTTATCGAAATCAATTTCAGGAAAAATAATATGCTCTTTTATTCCTAACGTATAGTTGCCTCGACCATCAAAAGATTTGTTACTGTAACCTCGAAAGTCTCTTGTTCTTGGTAGTGATATTTTTATAAGTTTTTCAAAAAAATCATACATCATTTGACCTCTTAGTGTCACTTTACAGCCTATAGGCATGCCTTCTCTTAATTTAAAGTTCGCAATTGATTTTTTCGCATATGTTAGCACTGCTTTTTGTCCGGCTATTTGAGTTAATTCTTCTTGTGCTTTTTCAAGAATTTTTTTATCAGCTATAGCTGATCCGAGACCCATATTCAGGGTTATCTTAATTAAACGAGGAGCCTCCATATTTGATTTGAATTTAAATCTTTCCATCAATGCAGGGACAATATTCTCTTTATAATATTCTTTATAGGTATTCATTAAATATCTATGACCTCCCTATTGGATTTATATATTCTAACTTTTTTACCAGATTCCAATTTTTTGAATCCGACTCTGTCTCCTTTTTTTGTAACTGGATTAAATAACATTATGTTTGATAAATCTATGGGCATTTCTTTTTCTATGATTCCGCCCTCGATACCAGCGTTTGGGTTTGGCTTTGTATGCTTCTTTGACATGTTAATGGCTGAGACCAGGCACTTGTTATGTTCTAGTAACCTAATCACTTCTCCTTTTTTGCCTTTGTCTTTACCTGATATCACAATTACAGAGTCACCTTTTTTAATCTTGTTCATCTTTATAGGACCTCCGGCGCTAATGATATAATTTTCATAAATGTTAAATCTCTTAGCTCGCGTGTTACTGGTCCAAAAATTCTTGTTCCAATGGGCTCTAATTTGTTATCTAAAAGAACAACAGCATTACTATCAAATCTGATTAATGACCCATCTGGTCTTCTAACTCCTTTTTTTGTTCTAACTATAACAGCGTTGTACACTTCTCCTTTTTTAATTTTTGATTTTGGCAACGCATCTTTGACAGCAACTTTGATAACATCTCCAACAGAAGCAAATCGTCTATGAGAGCCACCAAGAACTTTGATACACATTACCTTTCTAGCTCCGCTATTATCAGCAGACTTTAATATTGTTTGCATTTGAATCATAGCTCTTGCCTTTACTCCTCAACTAATATCCAAGTTTTTAACTTTGATAGTGGTCTACATTGTTTAATTCTTACTTGTTCTCCCACTGTGCACTTGTTATTCTCATCATGAATGTGGTACTTGGTAGATCTCTTAATATATTTACCATTAACAGGATGTTTAACAAGTCTTTCTACACTTACTACCGCTGATTTATCCATAGCGGTTTTCAAGACTTTAGCCTTTAAGATTTTAGTTCTACTTTCCATTTTTTATCTCATTTAAAATTGTTTTCACTCTTGCTATGCTAATTTTATTTTCTCTAAACAAATTCGGCTTAGGATTAAGTCCAGAACCACGTTTGATTCTAAGAGAAAATCTCTCCTTTGCAAGCTCATCTAATGTTTGCTTCAATTCTAATTCGCTTTTTTTTCTTAATTCTTCAATCTTCATCATAAAGCCGTTCTTGTTACGAAGGTTGTTAGTATGGGCAATTTCGCAGCAGCAAGTCTAAATGCTTCTCTTGCTACTTCCTCAGATACACCTTCCATTTCATATAATACTTTGCCTGGTTGAATCTTAGATACCCAATATTCGACATTACCTTTTCCTTTACCCATTCTGACTTCAATAGGTTTTTTAGTAATCGGTACATCAGGAAATATTCTAATCCATACTTTTCCACCGCGCTTAATATAACGCGTCATGGCTCTTCTTGCAGCCTCAATTTGTCTTGCAGTCACTCTTCCGCGAGTTGTTGCTTTTAAACCAAATTCTCCAAAACTTACCTTGGCTCCGGATGTAGCAAAACCTCGAAGTCTTCCTTTTTGTTGCTTTCTATATTTTGTTTTTTTTGGTTGTAACATTATTTACTCTTTGTGGCACTTCTTTTGTTATCACTTGATATCTCATCTTGAGAATAAATCCATACTTTGACGCCAATTATTCCATATGTCGTTAAAGCTTCTGCAAAACCATAGTCAATTGCAGCATCAAGAGTATGAAGAGGAACTCTGCCTTCTCTATACCACTCACTGCGGGCGATTTCGGCGCCGTTTAATCTGCCAGCAACATTAACTTTTATTCCTTGCGCGCCAAGCCTCATTGTATTTGTTACTGCACGCTTCATTGCTCTTCTATACATAATTCTTCTCTCAAGTTGTTGAGTGATTCCCTCAGCCACTAACTGTGCATCAAGTTCAGGCTTTTTTATCTCCTTTACGTTAATTTTGATTGTATTTTTATCAGTCTTAAGGATTGATGCTATTTTATTTCTAAACTTTTCAATATCTTCGCCTTTCTTACCAATAACAATACCTGGACGTGAGGTATAGATATTGATCACTACTTCTTTAGTAGGTCTTTCAATTACAATTTTACTCACAGATGCACTTTCTAGTTCTTTTTTTAGATACTGGCGTATTCTGTAGTCCTCGAGCAGATAACTTGAGTAGTCCTTGCTGCTTGCGTACCACTTAGAAGAATAGTCTGTAGATATACCTAGTCTAAAACCTGTTGGATGTACTTTTTGTCCCATTAGCTCTCCTCTTTATCGCTGACCACTATAGTAATGTGGCTTGTTCTCTTAAGAATTTGGTTTACTCTTCCTCTAGCTCGCGGTCTATGTCTTTTACCATATGGACCTTCATCAACTAAAACATTTTTAACAATAAGCTCATCTAAGTCGCTTGAGTTATTGTGTTCTGCATTAGCTACAGCAGATTCCAAAACTTTTAAGATTAATTGCGATGCTTTTTTATTACTGTAATTTAAAAATTCAAAAGCTTTATTCACAGGTAAACCTCTAACTTCATTAGCGACAAGTCTACATTTTTGAGCAGAAATTTTCTGATATTTTAGAACGGCTTGTGTATTCATTGTTTATCCTTTTGCTTTCCTATCGCCTGAATGACCTTTGAAAACTCTTGTAGGAGAGAATTCGCCAAGCTTATGGCCAATCATATTTTCTGTAACATACACTGGCACATGCTGTTTTCCATTATGAACAGCAATAGTAAGACCAATCATATCAGGGGATATTACTGATCTCCTAGACCATGTTTTGATGGGTTTTTTATCATTATCTTTCAAAGCTTTATCAATTTTTGCTTGGAGATGATCGTCGATAAATGGTCCTTTTTTTAATGATCTTGCCACTTCGTTACTTCCTACGTTTATTTGTTCTTCTTCTGACTATTAACTTATCAGTTCTTTTATTTGATCTTGTTTTATAACCTTTGGTTGGAGTTCCCCACGGTGAAACAGGGTCTCTCCCTCCAGATGTTTTACCTTCGCCTCCACCATGTGGATGATCAATTGGGTTCATTGCTACACCACGCACAGTAGGTCTTATACCGAGCCATCTTTTTGCACCAGCTTTACCATGTTTTTGGAGATTATATTCACTATTACCGACTTCACCAATTGTAGCTCGGCAAGTTTTAAATATTTTTCTAGTCTCTCCAGATTTAAGTTTCAAAGTCACATAATCACCTTCCATAGCAACGATTTGAGCAACGGTTCCTGCACTTCTTGCTATTTGTGCTCCTTTACCAGGTTTCATCTCAACACAATGTACTTGTGTTCCCACAGGTATGTTTAATAAAGGAAGAGAGTTTCCTACGCTAATAGATGATTTCTCTCCAGACATCAACTGGTCTCCAGATTTAAGGTTCTTGGGCGCTATTATGTATCTCCTTTCGCCATCTGCATACAATAGAAGAGCAATATTTGCATTTCTGTTAGGGTCATACTCTAACCTCTCAACAGTTGCAGGGATATTGTCTTTGTTTCTTTTAAAGTCGATTAACCTATATCGTCTTTTGTGGCCTCCGCCGATATGCCTTGTGGTTATCCTGCCTTGGTTGTTGCGACCACCTGATTTGCTTAGTTTAACCAACAATGGTTCGTGAGGTTGTCCTTTATAGATATCTTTATTGGATATCTTTACTCTAAAACGTCTACCAGGAGAAGTAGGTCTTGATTTTACGATTGTCATTTAACCACCTCTTCTTCGCCATAATTAATATCGAATCCATCCTCTAAACGCACGTAAGCTTTCTTCCAATCTTTACGTTTACCAAAGGTCCGACCAATACGGGTGAGTTTACCTTGTACGTTCATAATTCTTACGCTTTTAACTTTGACATCAAACATTAGTTCTACGGCTTTTTTAATTTCAGGTTTAGTTGCATCTTTGAGTACTGAAAAAACGTGTTGATTTTCAAGATCTGCCCGAGTCGCAGCTTTTTCAGAAACACGTGGGCTTACAATAACATTAGCTAATCTTTGTGCATTCATAGTGTTGTCGCCTTCTTAATATAATCAAGTACATTATTATCGATAACAACATTATCATGTTTCATAAGAATGTATGGATTAATCTCTTTATGATCAATGATTGATATATTTTTTATGTTTCTGAGAGAAAAAAAGGCGTTGACGTTATCTAATGATGTAATTATGAGAGCATTAGAAATTTTAAGATTCTCGAGAAAAGCTTTTCCTGCTTTAGTTTTTTTATCAGTAAAATTAAGCTGATCCGATAAAAATAATCTCTCTCTTTTTAACAACTCATTAAAGATACAATTTAAAGCTCCCTTATACATTTTTTTATTAATTTTTTTATTATATGTTTTAGGCTGTGCAGCAAAAGTTACCCCACCAGTTCTCCAAATTGGGCTTCTAGTTGTTCCAGCTCGAGCTCTACCAGAACCTTTCTGTGGTCTAGGTTTTGCTCCTCCACCGCTTACTGCAGATCGATTTTTCTGAGCTTTAGTACCACTTCTAAGGTTAGACATAAAGTCAGTTGTGACTTGATGAACAAGTGATTGATTAAATTCTTTGGTGAAAATTTTTGTTAGTTCAGCAGTCATTTATTCTTCCGTTTTTTTGTCAACATTTTCTGAAGATGAAGATTCTTCAGCATTCAATTGTGAATCATTGTTTAGGTTGGTTTCTTGAGCTGCTGCATCATTAGGTTCTACTGATTCAACATCTGGTTTTGCTTCTTGTGAGAAATCTTTTTCACTGTATATTTCCTTTGGAGTGTACTTTTTCTCTGTAGGTTTAATTACAACATAACTACCGTTATGACCAGGTATTGAACCTTTAACAAGCATAATATTTTCTTCAGACATTACTTTTACAATTGTTAAATTTTGAATAGTCCTGCTGACACTTCCTAAGTGTCCAGGCATTTTTTTACCTTTAAACACTCTGCCAGGATCTTGACATTGTCCTGTAGATCCAAGAGCTCTATGTGATATTGAGTTACCATGTGTGGCATCTTGTGTTTTAAAATGGTGACGTTTAACTCCGCCTTGAAATCCCTTTCCTAACGTTTTCCCTGTAATATCAACGTGCTCTCCTGCTTTAAATGAGTCAACTTTTATATCAGACCCAACCTTCATTTCATCTTCAATGTTAGAGACTCGAAATTCAATTTGTCCTCTCGCAGGCTCAAGGTTGGATTTTTTATAATGTCCTAGTAATGCTTTATTTAGTCTACTTTCCTTTTGTTTGCCATAAGCAACTTGAATAGCATTGTAGCCGTCTTTTTCTGTTGTTTTGATTTGGGATATTCTATTTGAATCAACATTTATGACAGTGACAGGGATAGATACACCAGATTCATCGAATACTCTAGTCATGCCAGTCTTGATACCAATAAGGCCTACGCTCATTTTCTTATCCTCAAAATGAAAAAAGTTAGTTAATTCGTACTATTTAAGGTGCTGAATCTTAACATAAAATTCATAATTGTTACACTTTTTTAGAGTTTTTTGGGTTTAAAGTAGGGGTTTATTTATACAATTCAGCTAAGTTCTATCTGAACATCGACGCCTGCTGCAAGATCAAGTTTCATGAGAGCATCAACCGTCTTGTCTGTAGGCTCTAAGATATCCATGAGTCTTTTGTGTGTTCTTATTTCATACTGATCTCGTGCATCTTTGTCTACATGTGGTGAAACGAGTATTGTGTATCTCTCTTTTTTGGTAGGTAGAGGTATGGGTCCTATTACCCTTGCACCCGTTCTTTTTGCTGTCTCAACTATCTCTTTCGAAGATGCATCAATGAGTTTATGATCAAAAGTTTTAAGACGAATCCTAATGTTTTGCGTATTTTTTGCTTTCTTTGTTGCCATTATGAAGCCTTCTCTATTAATCCTTCAGCTATGTTTGATGGAATTTCTGCATACTTCTCAAATTCCATAGTATATGTTGCTCTTCCTTGAGTCATGGATCTTAGATCAGTAGCATAACCAAACATTTCAGACAGAGGTACTTCAGCTTTTATGATATTACCTACAACTGTTTCCTCCATACCTTGGATTATTCCTCGTCTTCTATTTAAGTCTCCAGTAACATCACCAAGATAATCTCCTGGAGTTACAGCTTCTACTTTCATGACGGGTTCCAACAATACTGGATTCGCTTTTTTTGCTCCTTCTTTAAAAGCTTGTGATCCAGCAACTTTGAAGGCGACTTCACTGGAATCTACATCATGAAATGAACCATCAAATAATGTCACTTTCACATCTACAACAGGATATCCGCCTATGACCCCATTTTCCATTTGTTCGATTACACCTTTATCTACAGGTCCAATAAATTCTTTTGGTATTGCGCCACCAACAATTTCGTTTACAAATTCATATCCTTTACCAGGCTCTTGCGGCTCTATTTTAAGCCAAACATGTCCATATTGACCTTTACCACCACTTTGTTTGACGTATTTAGCTTCCTGTTCGATAGGTTTTCTGATGGTTTCTCTATAAGCAACTTGAGGTTTACCTATTGTTGCTTCAACATTAAACTCTCTTTTCATTCTATCTACAATGATATCCAAATGTAACTCTCCCATACCAGAAATAATAGTTTGGTTAGATTCTTCATCTGTGGATACTCGAAATGAAGGATCTTCTTGAGCAAGTTTTCCAAGAGCTAATCCCATTTTCTCTTGGTCATCTTTTGTTTTAGGTTCTACTGCAATAGAAATAACTGGCTCAGGAAACTCCATTCTTTCTAACGTAATTACAGAAGATGGATCGCAAAGAGTATCACCTGTAGTGACTGTTTTCAATCCAACTGCAGCAGCAATATCTCCTGCTCTAACTTCTTTTATTTCCTCTCTAGAGTTTGAGTGCATTTGTAAAATTCTGCCAATTCTCTCTTTTTTCTGTGTGACAGCATTATATACAGTATCACCTGCTTTTAAGACGCCTGAATATACTCTAAAAAATGCGAGTGTACCCACAAAAGGATCTGTTGCAATCTTAAATGCAAGAGATGCAAATGGCTCATCATCAGAGGAATTTCTAACACCTTCAGAGCCTTCAGAATCATCGTTTATACCTTTAATCGCAGGAACATCTAAAGGAGAAGGCATAAATTCAATCACAGCATCAAGCATTGCCTGTACTCCTTTATTTTTGAAAGCTGTACCGCAGGTTACAAGTACTATTTCATTAGCAAGAGTTTGTAACCTCAATCCTTCAATTATTTTTTCTTTTGATAATTCTCCATTATTTAAATATTCATCCATTAGCTCTTCATTTGCTTCAGCTGCTGTTTCAACCAGCTGCTCATGTAACTCATCAGATTTAACCTTAAGATCATCTGGTATATCTACGGTGTCAAATTTCATGCCTTTTGATTCTTCATCCCAAATAATAGCTTTCATACTAATTAGATCTACAACTCCCTTGAAGTTATCTTCAGACCCAATAGGTACTTGAAGTGGAACTGGTTTAGACCCTAGTCTAGTTTTGATCTGGTCGACGACTCTAAAGAAATCTGCTCCCGCTCGGTCCATCTTGTTTACAAATGCCATTCTAGGAACACTATATTTATTAGCTTGTCTCCAGACAGTCTCAGATTGTGGTTCAACTCCACCAACAGCGCAGAAAACTGCTACAGCACCATCAAGGACTCTCAATGATCTCTCAACTTCAATTGTGAAATCAACGTGTCCCGGTGTATCTATAATATTTATTCTATGTTGATCATATTGACCGGTGCTGCCCTCCCAAAAACAGGTCGTAGCTGCAGAAGTAATTGTGATACCTCTCTCTTGCTCTTGCTCCATCCAGTCCATAGTTGCAGCTCCATCATGTACTTCACCTATTTTATGTGAAACACCAGTGTAATAGAGTATTCTTTCTGTTGTAGTTGTTTTACCTGCATCTATATGTGCCATTATTCCAATGTTGCGATAATGAGTTAATTCTGTTGTTCTAGCCATTTCTTACCACCTGTAATGAGCAAACGCTTTATTTGCCTCAGCCATTTTATGTGTATCCTCACGCTTTTTAACCGCTGAACCTTTATTATCGATTGCGTCACTTATTTCAGACGCAAGCTTTTCGCGCATAGATTTCTCATTTCTTTTGCTGGCAGCTTCTATAATCCATTTCATTGCTAGAGAGATTTTTCTTTTCGAATTCACTTCAATAGGAACTTGATAATTTGAACCACCTACTCTTCTTGATTTTACCTCGACACTTGGGCCTACATTTTGAAGTGCTTTATCAAGAGCTATTAACGGTTCCTCTTTTGTTTTTTTTGAAGAAATTGATAGAGCGTCATAAACTATTTTTTCTGCCGTTCTCTTCTTACCATCTTGCATAATCATGTTAGTAAGGCGAGTAACATTAGTACTTTTATAAATTGGATCAGGCAAAATCTTTTTTTTAGGTATATCTCTTTTTCTTGGCATTTTTAACTCTTTGGTTTCTTAGCACCATATTTTGATCTGCCTTGCTTACGATTCTCGACTCCTTGTGTATCGAGACTTCCGCGAACAATATGATATCTGACGCCAGGTAAATCCTTCACTCTACCACCTCTTATTACGACTACAGAATGTTCTTGCAAATTATGCCCTTCACCACCAATGTATGAAGTGACTTCCTGTCCATTAGTCAACCTCACTCTTGCAACTTTCCTAAGTGCAGAATTTGGCTTCTTAGGTGTTGTTGTGTAGACGCGAGTACAAACTCCTCTGCGTTGAGGGCAAGCCTCAAGTGCAGGTACATCGGATTTTGCAACCTTTGTTTTTCTTGGTTTTCTTACAAGTTGATTAATAGTAGCCATATATTTCCTAATAAGTATGCGAAATTCTATTGGTAGTGCAAGTTAGTGTCAAGAAATGATTAAAGATATTGATAAAAAACATCTGGCTAATCATTAAATAGATCTTCAGCAGAAGTTTTAGGTGATTTTTCAGGAAGTATATTGATTTCACTTGCTATCTCTTTTTCTAACATATCCTCAAATGATTCATTATCATCATCCTTTTGAGAGAGTCCTGTTCCACAAGGAAGTAATCTTCCAACAACAACATTTTCTTTTAAGCCTCTGAGTTTATCTTTCCTGCCATTTACTGCAGCATCAGTAAGAACACGTGTTGTTTCTTGGAATGATGCAGCAGAGATAAATGATTCAGTTACCAGTGATGCTTTCGTAATACCAAGTAGCAATAGTTTATATGTTGGTAATACAGAGTCTGGGTTCTCAGCTTTAAGTGAATCTATAATCTCAAGCACCTGGTTTTTCTCCATTTGTTCGCCAGGCATTAATGTAGTGTCGCCAGATGATATTATTTCTACTTTTCTTAGCATTTGTCTTAAAATGACTTCTATATGCTTATCATTTATGCCAACACCTTGTAATCTATATACGTCTTGAACTTCTTTCACTAGATGCTCCGCAAGATCAGTAACTCCTCTGTAAGCTAGAATATCATGTGGATCTAGCTCACCATCTGAGATGATTTCTCCTTGGGTGACACTCGCGCCTTCGAAGACGTTAAGTAATTTAGTTTTAGCGAGCATCTGTACATGCTCATTGCCTTGGTCATCAGTAATTATTAGTCGACGCTTACCTTTTGTTTCCTTACCAAATGATACAACACCAGTTTGCACAGCAAGTTCAGCTTTATCTTTTGGCTCTCTAGCTTCAAATAAGTCTGCAACTCTAGGCAATCCGCCCGTAATATCTCTAGTACCTGATGTCTCACGTGGTGTGCGCGCAATAACATCACCAATGCCAACCTTGCTACCCGCTGTAAGGTTAACAGTTGAATTTGAAGGCAGATGATAATGAGCTGGAAGGTTAGAGTTCGAAAGTGTTAAATCCTTCCCTTTTGAGTCCACTAATTTAATCATTGGTTTTCTATTTTTGTCAAAAGACCTACTGGTAATATCTTTTATTTTTATGGATGTTATACCAGTTAGCTCATCGACAATATTTTCTACGCTTATACCATCCTCAAAATCTTCAAATTCTATTATACCGGCTGTCTCAGTAATGATAGGTGTTGTGTGAGGGTCCCATGTTACAATGTTTTGTCCTATTTCTACTTTATCTCCATCGTTTGCCTTGATAATTGCTCCATAAGGAATTTTATATCTTTCCTTTTCTCTACCACTGTCATCTAAAACGCCTAGTTCACCAGATCTTGAAACAGTCACAATTTCTTTTTGAGTATTTACAACTGTCTTGAGATTATGATATCTGATTACCCCAGAATTTTTTACCTCTATGCTGTTAGCTGCGACGGCTCTGGATGCTGCTCCGCCAATATGGAATGTTCTCATTGTAAGCTGAGTGCCAGGTTCACCAATAGATTGCGCGGCAACTACTCCAACTGCTTCTCCAATGCTAACTTGTCTTCCTTTAGCAAGATCTCTTCCATAACACTTAGCGCAAACGCCATGTCTAATATCGCATGTAATTACAGATCTTACCCAAACCTCATCAATAGCATTTTGTTCTAACAAAGATACGTTATTTTCATCTAGTAGAGTATCTTTAGCTAATATAAGTTCATTGGTTTTTGGATTCACTAAATCACGAAGCAATGTTCTGCCGAGCACTCTCTCATTAAGTGGTTCAACAATATCACCACCTTCAATCAAAGGCTTCATTAGTATGCCATTATCCGTACCGCAATCATCTTCTGTCACAACTAAATCTTGAGAAACATCCACTAATCTTCTGGTTAGGTAACCAGAGTTTGCAGTTTTAAGAGCAGTATCAGCAAGACCTTTTCGAGCGCCATGTGTTGAAATAAAATACTGCATTACATCCAGTCCCTCTCTAAAGTTTGCAGTAATTGGTGTTTCGATAATTGATCCATCGGGTTTAGCCATTAATCCTCTCATTCCGGATAATTGCCTTATTTGTGCAGCAGACCCTCTAGCTCCAGAGTCAGCCATCATATAAATCGAGTTGAATGATTTATGCTCAACTTTTTTACCACCAGAAACTTTAGTTGTTTCTGTTCCCAGCTGCTTCATCATTGCTTGAGAAACTTTATCGTTAGTATGTGACCAAATATCTACAACTTTATTATATCGCTCTCCAGCTGTAAGCAATCCAGAGTTATACTGTTTCTCTATTTCTTTAACTTCTTTTTCTGCTTTTGCTGTAATCGTTACCTTCTCTTTTGGAATTACCATATCATCAACGCCAATTGAGACACCTGCAAGAGTAGAGTATTTAAATCCCATGTTTTTAATGTTGTCAGCAAAAAGAACTGTCTCTTTTAGCCCAGCTAGACGATAAGAGACGTCAAATAATTTTGATATTGCTTTTTTATTTAAGTCTTGGTCAATGTAAGAGTAAGGAATATTTTTCGGCAATATTTGTGATATGAGTGCTCTGCCCGTAGTTGTTTCTACTATCTTATTTTTTTGAGTTAGCGCATCATCATTATACTCAGTGACATTCATCATGACTTTTATTTTTGCGTGCATGTCTATTATCTTTGATTGGTATGCTCTAGATACTTCGTCGACATCCGCGAAAATCATGCCTTCACCTTTACAGCCAGGTTTTTCTCTTGACATGTAATAAATTCCCAAAACCATATCTTGTGAAGGTACTATAATTGGGCTCCCATTTGAGGGTGATAAAATATTGTTCGTGGCCATCATAAGCACACGTGCTTCTGTTTGTGCTTCAACGGATAAAGGAACATGTACAGCCATCTGGTCCCCGTCAAAATCTGCATTAAACGCGGCACACACTAGAGGATGTAATTGAATAGCTTTACCTTCGATTAATACAGGCTCAAATGCTTGAATACCAAGCCTATGTAATGTCGGTGCTCTGTTTAATAAAACCGGGTACTCTTTTGTTATTTGCTCTAAAATATCCCAAACCTCTTCTCCCTCTTTTTCTACTACTTTTTTAGCAGATTTAATTGTTGTGGTTATGCCTCTTAATTGAAGTTTTCCGAAAATGTGTGGCTTGAATAACTCTAAAGCCATTTTCTTAGGTATACCACATTGGTGAAGTTTCAGTGTAGGACCAACAACAATAACCGACCTTCCTGAATAGTCTACCCTTTTACCTAATAGGTTTTGTCTGAATCTTCCGCCCTTGCCTTTAATCATATCAGCAAGTGATTTAAGTGGCCTTTTGTTGGTACCTGTTATTGCTCTTCCTCTTCTACCATTGTCTAAAAGAGCATCTACGGATTCTTGCAGCATTCTTTTTTCATTTCTAACGATAATATCAGGCGCTTTTAACTCTAGTAATCTTTTAAGCCTGTTATTCCTGTTTATTACTCTACGATATAAATCATTAAGATCTGATGTAGCAAAGCGTCCTCCCTCCAGTGGTACTAATGGTCTTAGATCAGGAGGTAAAATTGGTAGCACATCAAGAATCATCCATTCTGGTTTATTGCCAGATTTTATAAAAGATTCGAGCAATTTTAGTCTTTTAATATTTCTTTTATTTTTTGCTTGAGACTTTGTAACTTTTATCTCTTCAGCAAGGTCTTCATATGATTTTTTTAAATCAATTTTCATTAGTAATTCTTTTATTGCTTCTGCGCCCATCCCAACTTTAATTTCATTGCCATATTCTTCAATAGCATGAGTGTACATTTCTTCATTGAGAAGGCTTCCAGTTTCATAAGGAGTTAGTCCTCCATCTATGACTATAAAAGCTTCAAAATACAAGACTTTTTCAATTTGTCTGAGCGTCATATCCATCATCAATCCAATTCTTGATGGTAGCGATCTTAAAAACCATATATGAGCAACAGGTGCTGCAAGTTCAATATGCCCCATTCTCTCTCTTCTTACTTTTGATAATGTAACTTCAACTCCGCATTTTTCACATACTACGCCTCTATGCTTGAGTCTTTTATATTTACCGCATAAGCATTCATAATCTTTTACTGGTCCAAAAATTTTAGCGCAAAACAGTCCGTCCCTCTCAGGTTTAAAAGTTCTGTAATTAATCGTCTCAGGTTTCTTTACTTCACCATAAGACCAGGATCTCATCAAATCAGCAGATGCGAGTGAAATTTTTATGTGATCAAATTTCTTATCATTATTATTTTTTTTGAACATATTTAATATTTCTTGCATAACTTATCCTAACTTGGTTTATTTTCAGAATCTAAATCAATATTGATAGCTAGTGATTTTATCTCTTTAAGCAACACATTAAATGACTCGGGTATATGAGCATCAGTGGTGTATTCACCATCAACTATATTTTTGTAAACTTTATTTCGTCCAGCTATGTCATCAGACTTAACTGTAAGTACTTCTTGAAGTACATTTGTAGCTCCATATGCTTGTAGAGCCCAAACTTCCATTTCTCCAAATCTTTGCCCACCAAATTGTGCTTTACCCCCTAAAGGTTGTTGAGTAACAAGACTATATGGACCAGTGGAGCGAGCATGCATTTTATCATCAACAAGATGATTTAATTTAATGATATACATGTATCCAATGGTTACAGGACGCTCAAATTGCTCTCCTGTTCTTCCATCGAACAAAATAGACTGTCCAGTAACTGGCAAATCAGCAAGTTCAAGCATTTTCTTAATCTCTTCTTCAGAAGCTCCATCAAATACTGGGGTAGCCATCGGCAAACCATTCTTAAGATTTTCTGCCAACGTAATAATTTCATCATCAGTGAAGTTATCAAGTGTATATTTTGTAAAGCCAGGACACTCTTTATAGACTTTAGTAATAAACTGCTTTAGTTTTTTGACTTCTTGTTGATCCTTAAGCATCTGATTGATTTTGTCACCGATACCGCGTGCAGCCCAACCAAGATGAGTTTCTAGAACCTGCCCAACGTTCATTCTTGATGGAACACCTAGTGGGTTTAATACGATATCAACAGGCGTCCCATCTTCACGATGAGGCATATCTTCAACTGGGATGATCTGAGAAATAACACCTTTATTTCCATGTCTACCAGCCATTTTATCACCTGGCTGCAAAGTTCTTTTTACAGCAAGATACACTTTAATCTTTTTCTGTACACCAGGGCCAAGGTCATCAGGCATAGTAATTTTTTTTGTTACCTCTTCGACATCTTGGTTAAATTTACTCTGTAGTTCATCGATGTTATTGGATAGGTTTGCAAGAGCAATATTAGTTTTTTCAACTTTTGTTTGGATTTTAAATAAATCCTCATTGTTGATTGTTTCAAGTACCGAAGATGATAATTTGGAACCAGCCTTTAGATCCAATATTGGTTTTGAGACAGTTTTATTTAACAAGAGATTTTTAGCTCTTACGAAAACAGTATCTTGATTAATTCTTAACTCATCAATTAAATTCTTCTTAACCTGTTCTATTTGAGTTTCCTCAATTTCAATTGCCCTTTTGTCCTTATCAATACCTTCCCTAGTAAATACTCTTACATCTATGATTGTCCCATCCATTCCTGATGGTACTTTCAATGAAGAATCTTTAACGTCAGAAGCTTTTTCACCAAAAATAGCTCTTAATAATTTTTCTTCAGGTGTAAGTTGGGTTTCGCCTTTTGGCGTTACTTTTCCGACAAGTATATCGCCTGATTTCACCTCAGCGCCAACATATACGATACCTGATTCATCCAGTTTATTTAGTAAGTTTTCACTCACATTAGGGATATCGGATGTAATTTCTTCAGAGCCTAATTTTGTATCTCTTGCTACACACTCTAATTCTTCAATGTGAATAGACGTGAATCTATCCTCTCTAACTACTCTTTCTGATACTAATATAGAATCCTCATAGTTATAGCCATTCCAAGGCATGAAGGCAATTAGTAAATTCTGACCTAGTGCGAGCTCGCCTAAATCTGTAGATGGTCCATCAGCTATAGCGTCACCAGCTACAACTTTGTCCCCCGGCTTCACAAGAGGTCTTTGATTTAT
>CBFIBF010000004.1:47972-50153 GCA_965660795.1 Gammaproteobacteria bacterium | reverse complement strand
CCATTACTAAATAAGAATTGAAAACATAGTGCTAAACTACTAACGAAATCGCCATCACAATAATCTTCATTAAGTACTTTATCAATAGTTTCTCCTTTTATTTTAGACAGTACAATATCACCGCTATAAAATACATTTGTTTTTCTAATACAAGCAAATACTGGACTGCATGCTTCAATTCTGCTCACGATATTACTCTTAGAGCGGTTGATAATGAATGAATAATCAATGTAATTTATAAGTTCTCTTACAGGGCGCGTTTGCTTTAAGCCATAAAAAAAATAGTTGTCATTTAAAAATGACATAGCGCCCTTTCTCCAGAAATGCTTTTTAATAAATCCATTATTTAGGTCAAGAAAGTTGGAGTTGTTAGATAATCTAAATTCATCAGAATCATTCGCTGATAAAATTCTCTCTTTAAGTATAGGTTGGATAGATGAACTGTAACAGATATACTGATTATTAAATTTATGTGAGACAATTGACCCGAACTTTGTTTTTATCATATGGTTAATGAAAATAATACATCAATATCAATCTGTATTCTAAGATTATCTTCTATTGGAGATGTGACTCATGTAATTCCAATAGTATCTACACTTCAAAAGAAATATATGAACCCAACTATAACTTGGATTATAGGGAAAGTGGAATATGAACTTGTAAAGAATCTATGCAATATAAATTTTGTTGTGATTGATAAAAATGACACTATTAATTCTATTATGAAATTAAGAAGTTATTTTAGAGATCAGAACTTTGATGTTGTGTTTCATATGCAAAAATCCTTAAGATCAAAATTAATTGCGAATATTATTAATGGCAGAATAGATGTTACTTTTAATGAAATTGAAACAGGTGCTAATCATGTATTAGATCATTTTTTTAAATTTCTAGAGAAGATTAATATCAAAGATAAGTTTTTAGATTGGAAAATTGATGAACTCTTATCTAATGATGAAAATAATTCAATAAATAAAAATTTAAATGAAAGTGTGCCATTTATTACTATCAATCCTTTCACGAGTATCAGAAATAACAATTTCAGGGAGTGGGATTTCAATAATTTTCTAACGATATCAGAATATTGCAAAAATGAGTATTCATTAAACACTGTGTTGCTCGGTAAAACGAGTCAAGAAAAGTCTAATCAAATAGAAAATGAACTTGTTAATAATCAATCAATAATTAATTTGATTAATAAAACTTCACTACTTGAAATGTTATCTATACTAAAAAAAAGTCAATTTTATATTGGACCTGATTCAGGAACATTACATATGGCTAGAATGGTAGATCTACCAGTAATTGGATTGTATGCAACATCAAACCCGCTTAGAACAGGGCCTTATTGTAAACTTGAATATACAATCAATAAATATCCTCAAGCTCTAGAAACATTCTTAGACAAAAAAATAGAAAATGTTAAATGGGGAGAAAGAGTTAGGAATCGCAAAGCGATGAAATTAATCAAGATAGACGATGTTAAAGCGCAGATTATAAAAATTATGAAGAATTTTCCTTAGCAATTTTATCTATAATGCTTGATGTAGATTTGCTATCTATCATATCTACAAGCTCTACTCTTTTATTATTTCTAAGCATAAAATCTTCTCCGGCTATAAATTTACCAATATAGTCTTTGCCTTTGACAAGAACATCAGGGCAAATCGTTTGAATGAGATTTTCTGGCGTATCCTCATCAAATATGAAGATATAATCGACTGTTGATAATCCAGATAGGACATAAGCTCTGTCAAACTGAGAACATACAGGTCTTGAAGATGATTTTAGTCTTTGGACAGATTTATCTGAATTAAGTCCTACTAAAAGGATATCTCCTTTTGATTTTGCTTGCTCCAATATATAGATATGGCCAGGATGGATTATATCGAAGCAGCCATTAGTAAAAACAATTTGCATGTTATTACTCTGATCACGCTGAACAATTTTCTCTAGATCGTTTAGATTATTAATAAGTTTAGGATTTTTTAATTGCATTACTTAAGTCTGCTTTGCTTACACTTACTGTACCAAGGTGTTGAATTGATAGTCCGGCAGCAATATTTGCCAATTCGCAAGATTTTTTAAGCGTTTTATTTGATGAAATAGATGCTGCAAGAACAGATATTACTGTATCCCCAGCACCGGTGACATCATAAACCTCTTTTTGCAGGGTCG
>CBFIBF010000004.1:45749-47932 GCA_965660795.1 Gammaproteobacteria bacterium | reverse complement strand
GCTTTTGCCGAGAGTTAATAACAATGCATTAATATTAAGCTTCTTCTTGAGTTGTTTTCCTCTAGCTACCATATCTCTCTTATTATTAGATTTTCCAGCTACAATTTGGAATTCATGTTCATTAGGTTTTATCAAAAATGCACCCTCATACATAGAATAATCCGATCCTTTAGGATCAATAATTACTTTGATGTTTCTTGTATTTGCATATTCGATAATTTCTTTTGCAATCGGTTTAACAGAACCCTTATCATAATCTGATAAAATTACTAAATCAGAAGAACTGACATGCCTCAGAGCTTTCTTAAGTAAAATGTCCTGCATATTGGATTTATTTTTATCTTCATGATCAAGTCTAATTAAATGTTGATCATTTCCTATAATTCTAGATTTAAGAGTTGTTCTAATAGATAAATCCTTTATTGGTTCAAACTTAATGTTTGTATGTCTGAGAACTTTAATTAGTTCCTTTAATTCAGGATCATCTCCAGTAATACCTGTCAGCGTCACCTGCAAACCTAATGCAGATAGGTTTTTAGCAACATTTGAGGCTCCACCAGGTTTATAGATAGTTTTTTTTATATCGACAACTGGTACTGGTGCTTCTGGAGATATTCTATTGACAGAGCCATGGCTGTATTTATCTAACATGATATCCCCAATGACTAGAATTTTTGATTTCTTAAACATTATTAACTTGTGTTAACCAATATGAATATTCTGGAACTTTCCCTCGTATCAAATTGAAGTAAATTTCTTGCATTTTTTTGGTGATATCACCTGGTGTACCACTACTTATTTCGACATCATCTATTTGTATAATAGGTGTTACCTCTGCAGCTGTTCCAGTAAAAAAGGTTTCATCCGATTCTTTAACTTCGCTGACAGATATATCTTTCTCAATCACTTCATAATTTAAATCTGTAGCAATTTTCATAATTGTCTGTCTTGTAATCCCATTTAAGACTGTCTCATCCTTGGGAGTATAAATTTTATTATTTTTGACCATGAAAAAATTTTCACCTGACCCTTCATTTACATTCTCATTGATATCAAGTATCAGAGCTTCATCATATCCAGAGTTGAGAGCATCTTTAAGTGCTAACATAGAGTATAAATAGTTACCTGAAGCTTTTGCTTTATGTAACATGCTTTTTTCAGATCTTTTAGGGAAATCAGTTACCTTCACTTTTATGCCGTTTCTAATTTTGTCTTCCCCAAGATACGAACCCCAATCCCAAGCAGCTATGCACGCATGAACTTTAAGATTATCAGCTCTTAATCCCATTCCCTCAGATCCATAAAAACACATTGGTCTTATATAAGCATTGTCTAAGTTATTGATCTTCACAACATCTGTTTGAGCCTTATTAAGTTCACCCTCACTATATGGTATTTCCATGCCAATAAGTTTTGCTGATGAGTAAAGTCTTTTAGTATGGTCATTAAGTCTAAATATTGCGGGGCCACTAGTTGTCTCATATGCTCTTACGCCTTCGAATACACCAGTCCCGTAGTGAAGTGTATGAGTAAGAATATGAACTTTAGCATCTGACCATTCTATGAATTCTCCATCCATCCATATTTTACCTTTCAGATCAGACATTATCATTTGAAAATCCTTGCTATGAGTTATAGATGAAAACTATATCATGTATTTGATAATTGGGAAATTGTAGACATGGAATTGCTAGCATTAGACAATTAAAATGCTTGAAAATACTTACTTTATTCGTGATAATGATAATCATTCTTATTAGGATAATCTTATGAATTTTAAGTATATTTTTACAATTGGTTTACTTGTATTTTTAATGCCACCTAATCAATCAGTAGCAGATGAAGTTAATGTTTATTCTGCTAGAAAAGAGTATCTGATAAAACCTTTAATGGATACTTTTACAGATATCACTGGGATAAAGGTCAATGTATTAAGTGCAAAGAGTAAAGTGCTTATTAAGAAAATTATTGATGAAGGCAAATCTAGTCCTGCAGATATTTTATTGACCGTAGATGCTGGAAATCTACATTTAGCAAAGACTAAGGGAATTTCTAAAAAAATATATTCAGAAAAACTTGATGTGCTCATACCTTCGCATCTAAGAGACATTGAAAACCATTGGTATGGATTATCCATACGTTCAAGAGTGATTATGTATAATCCAAATAAAATTAATCCTACA
>CBFIBF010000004.1:0-45128 GCA_965660795.1 Gammaproteobacteria bacterium | reverse complement strand
CAATATCTAGAGCGACTCAATTTTTTAATACTCACTGTATTTTTAGTAATTTTTATTGTTCCTATATTTTATGTTTTTATAAATATATTTGCTGAAACAAGTGATACTTGGATACATATAAAGAATTATCTTCTATTCGACTACGTAAAAAACTCTTTAATTATTGTTATTTCTGTTGCTGCAATCACTATATTCATTGGAGTAACGCTAGCGTGGATAATCAGTATGTATAGTTTTCCAGGGGTAAATGTATTTAAATGGCTAGTCATACTACCCATGGCCATACCTGCGTATGTAAATGGATATATATATGCCGGTTTGAATGAAACCTCAGGCTTATTGTTTAACTTTTTTGACTTTTTTTATAACTCTGGTCCTTATATATATGACCTGTATGACGTTAAGAATATTTATGGCGCAATATTTATATTGAGCATAAGTCTCTATCCATATGTTTACCTGTTATGTCTACCTGCCCTGGCTACTCATAGCAAAAGTATTTTTGAAATTGGGGAATCAATGGGATTAAGTGAGTATGAAAAACTTAAAAAAATCGGGTTACCCATAATCAGACCAGCAATTATAGCAGGGGTAAGTTTTGTCATCATGGAAACTCTCGCGGAATACGCTACAGTAAAATATTTTGGGGTAGTAACTTTTGCAACCGGTATCTATAGGTCATGGTATGTACTTGGTGACGAAAACAGCTCTTTTTATTTATCATCAATGCTTTTGATATTGGTATTTTTGATAATCTATTTTGAGCAATATACAAGAGGATCTAGGAAATTTAATAATCCTGTTACCAAAATCAGCCCAATGGAAAAAGATAAAGTAGATAAAAAATATAGTTATGCCTTTAGCTCATTTTGTACTTTAGTTATTTTATTAGGATTTATAATACCTGTAATGCAATTGTTGTATTGGGCAGCTTATTCATTGAATGAGGTTGATATGAATTTTATTTTTAATCTCATTTCATCAAGTATTTCAGTAGCATTAGTAGCATCATTGGTAATAATAATCTTCACAATAAATGTTGCTTATTTGACAAGAAGCAAAAAGAGTCTGTTTAATGTTAGCATGTCAAAAATTCTTTCAGTAGGATATGCAATTCCAGGAGTGGTTTTAGCTGTTGCTGTCATAGGGCCGATAAGCTTTCTTGAGAATACATTACCTACCATTTTTAATCTTGAACCGGGATCTATTTTTACTGGCACATTCATTTTGTTAATCACTGCTTATCTTATAAGATTCTCAACAATTTCTCTCAAAACATTTGATTCAGGCCTGAATAAAATTTCTAAAAGTTATGACTTGGTATCCTTAGGGTTTGGTTTGACTAGATTACAAACCCTATTCAAGGTTCATTTACCAATATTATTGCCAAGTATATATACTGCAGGAATTTTAGTTTTAGTCGATATACTTAAAGAATTGCCTGTTACTCTAATACTTAGACCATTTAATTTTAATACATTGCCAACATATCTTTACGAATTAGCAGAATCTGAAAATCTGTCATACATGGGTGTTCCGGGGTTATTTTTAATCTTGATTTGTCTTATACCAGTTATAATACTAACAAAAGGTTTAATAAAATATGACAAGAAATAAATTACAGCTTGATGATGTTAAAATTATATTTGATGATCAAGTTGTATTATCTGGTGTTGATCTAAAAGTAAAAGATGGAGAAATAATTTCTTTGATGGGTTCAAGCGCATCGGGGAAGACGTCTCTTATTCGATCAATTGCAGGGTTTAATAGAATTTCTTCAGGTACAATTAAAATTGATGGTATAACGGTAGAGGATAATAAAAACTTCGTTAATGTTGATAAAAGAAATATAGGAGTTATTTTTCAGGACTTGGCTTTATTTCCACATCTAACTGTAAAAGAGAATATCTGTTTTGGTCTTCACAGAGAGAATGAAAAAAACCAAGATATAAGATCCACAAAACTTGAAGAAATGTTAAATATTTCGTCTATTGCAGACAGATATCCACATCAAATTTCTGGAGGACAACAACAAAGGGTAGCTATTGCGCGTGCAATAGCGCCGAAGCCATCTATCTTATTACTTGATGAACCTTTTAGTGCCCTAGACGAAGAGTTAAAAGAGACGCTGATGACCGATATCAAAAATACATTAAAGAATGAGAAAACAACGGCAATACTTATAACTCATAATCCAAAGGAGGCTTTCACTATGTGCGACAAAATAGCTTTCTTAAGTGATGGAAAAATTTCACAATTTGATACACCATATAACATTTATCATAAACCCACATCTAGAGAAATCGCTAATTTCTTTGGTATAACAAGTTACCTAAAAGCAAAAATTATAGACGCTAATCATATAGAAACTTCATTAGGTACAATATTTGGAAACACACAAGATTTTGAAAAAGATTCTGATGTTTATCTTCTTTTAAGGCCTGATGATATCATTCATGACGATGATTCTACAGAGTCTGCAAAAGTCATCGATAAAGTATTTTATGGGTCAGATTTTTTATATGAGCTTGAACTTCAAGATAAACAAAAAGTTTTTTGTTATACTCCCAGCCATCATAATCATGCTCTCAATGAGAGCATCGGTATAAAGCCTGTTGTAGATCATTTGATGTTATTTGAAAAGAAGCTATAAGTTTCTTAGTTCTCTTCTTAAAATTTTTCCTACATTAGTCTTTGGCAGTTCATCTAGAAAAACTACAGATTTAGGAACTTTATATTCTGTTAATCCTGCTTTGCAATAACTAATTATCTCTTGAGCGGTAAGTTTATTATTAGATGAAACGATGAATGCTTTAATAGCTTCGCCCCTATTTTTATCATTAACTCCAATAACGCCAGCTTCAATTACATCTTCATGGCTACCTAAAAAATCTTCAACCTCATTAGGGTACACATTGTATCCTGAAGATATTATCATATCTTTTTTCCTATCTACTATTTTCAAAAATCCATCTGTATTTATGACAGCTATATCTCCAGTTTTAAAATAATTATCTGATGTAAAGTTTTGTGACTTATTAGAGGAATCATTTAGATACCCTGACATGACCTGTGGTCCTTTAACACATAATTCTCCTTCTTGACCAACCTGTAATTTATTCCCGTTTTCATCAATAATTTTTACATCAGTTGATTGTAATGGAATTCCAATAGAGCCATTATATGAATCATCAATTTTATTAATCGTTACAACAGGTGATGTTTCTGTAAGACCATATCCTTGTGTAATATTAGTTCCAGTTATTTTTTTCCATTTTTTTGCAGTCTCGCTAAGAACTGCCATACCTCCACCTACAGTAACTTTAAAGTTATTAAAGTTAATTTTTTTAAATCTACTGCTAGTCATTAATAGATTAAACAATGTATTCACACCGGTTAAGACTGTAAATTTCTTTTTCTCTAAAACTTTTAGAAATGATTTTAAATCTCTCGGATTAGCAATTAGAACATTCTCAGATCCAATTTTTAAGAAAGTCAAACAATTCACAGTGAAAGAAAATATATGATACAAAGGCAATGCAGTGATAATAATCTCTTTTCCTTCTGTTATATGAGGTTTAATCCAATTGTGCACTTGCTGAATGTTTGATAGTAGATTTCTGTGTGTTAACAATGCAGCTTTTGACTTACCAGTCGTACCACCTGTGTATTGAAGTAATGCTGTGTCATCTAAATCAGTTTGGACATCTGTGAAACTAAAATTGTTTGAAACTATATCACTAAAATAAATAATATCTTTTTTTCTTTTAATTTTGATTCGCTCTCTTTTATAAAGCATAACCCCAGATACAAGTAGTTTCATTAATGGACTAAGTAGATCTGTTATTTTACAAACTATCACACCCTTGAGTTTTGAATTATCTATACATGGTTCAAGCTCGTTATAAAATTTATCTAAAACAAAAATATATTCTGCGTCTGAGTCTTTCAACACATGCTCAATTTCTCTAGTTTTGTATAAAGGGTTTATGTTGATGACAGTGCCTCCGCAAAAGTATGTGGCGAATAATGACACTGGATAAGTTAATAAGTTTGGTAGCATGATTGCAACTCTGGTGTGTTTATTGACACCTAGGTATTGCATGTAGGCTGCTAATCTTTTTGAAAGAAGATTTAACATTTTATAGCTTAAATCAGTATTTAAGGATGAAAAAGCTATGTTGTTTGAAAACTTGTAAGATGCAGAGTCTAGCAGATCAGTGATTGAATCATTATCTAACTCTTCAAGGTTTGCTTCTAGACTGTTGGGGTATTGTTTCAACCAAGTTTTGTTCATTAAATCAATTGTAGCATTTAAATATTACAGAAATGGGAAAAAACAAAGCCTCTGTAGAAGAGGCTTTGTAATTTTTGATGTAGTGATTGAGTACGGAGTTACATTCCCATTCCGCCCATACCACCCATGCCGCCCATGCCGCCCATGCCGCCCATATCAGGCATAGCTGGAGCTGCATCGTCATCTTTCTCTAGCTCTGTTACCATTGCTTCAGTAGTAATCATTAGACCAGCAATTGAAGCAGCATTTTGAAGAGCAGTTCTTGTGACTTTTGTTGGATCCAAGATACCCATTTTTAGCATGTCACCGAATTCGCTTGTTGATGCATTATAGCCAAACGAATCTTTACCTTCTTCAACTTTTGCTAAAATTACAGAGCCTTCTTCGCCAGCATTAGTAACAATTTGTTTTAGTGGTTCTTGCATAGCTTGTCTTGCAATCGCAATTCCTTGTGTTTGATCAGAATTATCTCCCTCAAGTTTTTCGAGTGCCTGTCTTGCTCTTAGCATAGCAACGCCTCCACCAGCAACAACGCCTTCTTCAACAGCAGCTCTGGTTGCATGAAGCGCATCTTCTACTCTTGCTTTTTTCTCTTTCATTTCAACTTCTGTTGCAGCACCTACTTTTATGACTGCTACACCACCAGCAAGTTTAGCAACGCGTTCTTGCATTTTTTCTTTATCATAATCAGAGGTAGCTTCCTCAATCTGAGCGCGTATTTGAGTAACACGGCCCTCAATTGCAGATTTATCGCCACCACCATCAATGATAGTTGTGTTTTCTTTGTTGACAGTGACTTTTTTCGCAGTTCCAAGATCTTTGAGTTCTGCTTTTTCAAGGCTTAATCCAACTTCTTCAGAAATTACCGTGCCTCCAGTGAGAATTGCGATATCTTCTAACATTGCTTTTCTTCTATCACCAAAACCTGGCGCTTTAACAGCGACAACTTTTACTACTCCTCTGATACTATTTACCACAAGAGTTGCAAGTGCTTCACCTTCAACATCTTCCGCTATAATCAATAAAGGTTTACTAGCTTTTGCTACACCCTCAAGTATTGGAAGCATGTCTTTTATATTTGAGATTTTTTTATCAAAAAGTAGAACATATGGATCATCAAGTTCTGATGTCATAGTTTGCTGATTAGTTGCAAAATAAGGTGATAGATATCCTCTATCAAATTGCATACCTTCAACAACATCAAGCTCATTATCAAGTGATTGTCCTTCTTCAACAGTGATGACACCTTCTTTACCAACTTTATCCATAGCCTCAGCTATAATTGAACCAATATTTTTATCAGAGTTAGCGGATATAGTACCTACTTGTTCAATAGCATTCTGGTCAGTACATGGTTTTGACATTTTTTTAAGCGCATCAACTGCAACAGATACTGCTTGATCTATACCTCTTTTTAAATCCATTGGATTCATACCTGCAGCAACGCACTTTAAGCCTTCTCTAAGTATTGATTGTGCTACGACAGTTGCTGTAGTAGTTCCATCACCTGCTATATCAGATGTTTGAGATGCAACTTCTTTTACCATTTGAGCGCCCATATTTTCAAATTTATCTTTGAGTTCTATTTCTTTAGCAACTGATACACCGTCTTTTGTAACTGTTGGTGCCCCAAATGATTTATCAAGCACAACATTTCTTCCTTTTGGACCTAGCGTGGTCTTAACTGCATTAGCTAATATGTTTACACCGTTAGCTAGTTTTTTTCTGGCACTATCACCAAATTTTACTTCTTTTGCTGTCATTTTAAATTACCTCTGAAATTAATTAGTTATAATCGCTGTGATGTCATCTTCACGCATGACCAACATCTCTTCACCGTCTATGGTTATCTCTGTTCCTGAGTATTTGCCGAAAAGGATTTGATCTCCCTCTTTTACATCTAAAGGCCTAATTTCACCGTTTTCCAAAATTTTACCTTTACCAACAGCCACTATTTCGCCTTTTATAGGTTTTTCAGTCGCACTATCAGGAATTACAATTCCTCCAGGGGATGTTTTTTCTTCTTCTTTTCTTCTTACGATCACTCGATCATGCAAAGGTCTTATATTCATGTATTTACCTCTCTTAAATTTTCAGTTAGCACTCTAACCCTTAGACTGCTAATAATATGGACTATGATATTAATTTCAAGGAAATATCTCAGAATCTAATCACTATCTCGATAATCCCCATCAATTATGTTGTTTTTATTGCCCTTTTTACTGTATTTTGACTCAAAAAATGAGGATAGTTTTGGTCTAAATACTGGAAGCATCAGAATTAATCCTGCAGTGTCAGTTAAATATCCGGGAATAATAAGCAAAATACCGCCTAGGAGTGAATACATGCTTGAAGCATATTCAGAGTAAATATTGTTCATATTATTCAAGCTGAAGAGACAAATGCCTAAGTTTCTTAATTTTTGTTTGATTAAGTAGTAACCTAGAAATGCAGTGATGAGAATTGATAATATGACATACAAACTTCCAATTATTGAACCTATTTCAATAAACATGATTAATTCAATTACAGGGAGTAAATATAGAGCAAATTTTGATAGCTTCATGGGTAAAGTATATGGCAAATGAGTATATAATTGTTCAAACTCATACAAATAAAAAACATGTTTCTGAGAAAATAGCTGAAACATTAATTAAAAAAAGGTTGGTTGCATGTGTGAATCTGTATCCAACCAACTTAAGCATGTATTGTTATGACGACAAATTAGTTACAGATGAAGAGGTATTAATTCACGCAAAAACAACTTCAGATAGATTTAGTGAGGTCGAGAGGGTGATAGAAGAATTGCATAACTATAAGACCCCTGAAATAATATCAATAGAAATATCAAATGGAAATAATGAATATTTTAAATGGCTGAAAAATGAAGTACGTGCAAAATAAATTTCATCAGATATTAATCTTATTTAGTACACTTTTAGTCAATACTGTTCTAGCGTCTGACTTACCTAAAACTCAATCCGAATTTCTGTCTCCAGATGAGGCCTTCGTTGTTTCATATGAATTGATTAATGAAAAACAGGTAAACATAAATTGGAACATACATCCCGGTTACTACTTATACATGGGTATGTTTGAATTCGAATCGCTTGATCTGCAGAATAAAATAAAAAAAGTAGAAATGCCTGATGGTAAGAAAAAGACTGATGAATTTTTTGGTGAAGTTGATATTTATTATAATTTCACAGAAGCAGACGTCTATTTAGAGAATAGCGTTAATGATTACATAGATTTGAAAATTAAGTATCAGGGATGTGCTGATGCAGGGCTGTGTTATCCACCAGTTTTTAAAACTATTACAGTAAAAAAAAAGGTAGGGCTTCTAGCAACCTAAAAAAAGTATCTTTTTTTGAAAGCCAGAATGCTATTAGTGAATCATTAAATATAAATTCATTAATCTATAATATATTTATCTTTTACTTGGCTGGTCTTTTGTTAGCTTTCACCCCATGCGTGTTACCAATGGTACCAATCCTTACAGGTATCATTGCAGGACAAGGTAACGTTAGTCAAAAAAGATCGATAACTCTCTCATCTATATATGTCATTAGCATGTCGCTAACTTATGCTCTAGCAGGAATAGTTGTGGCATCATCTGGGACAAATATCCAAGCGAATTTACAAAACCCATATGTCTTAGGCTTTATATCTTTGTTATTTTTTATCTTTGCTCTTGCCATGTTTAAATTTTTTGACATTCAAATGCCAAAATCAATACAAACGCTGATGACAAACATTAGCAACAAACAGAAATCTGGAGGTAGTAAAGATGTGGCTGTGATGGGAGTCCTATCGGCTCTCATAGTTGGACCATGTGTTACTGCGCCACTTATAGGTGCTCTAATTTATATTGCAGCAACTGGTGATGCCTTTGTTGGTGGTCTTGCTCTATTTTTTCTAGGATTAGGTATGGGCACGCCATTGATTATTCTTGGCTCTAGTACTACTAAATTAATTTCCAGAATAGGTCCTTACTTAGAATTAGTTAATTACTTTTTTGGCATGTTGTTTGTGTTTGTATCAATATGGCTTCTTGAGAGGATAGTCTCAATGGAATCAGCGGCATACCTATGGTCCATCTCTGCAATCATATTTGTGATTGTTTTATCTAAATCGTATAAGCTTTTCAAAAGCTTTTTATCACGAACAGTCGGATATACTCTCTCAATTTTTTCATTATTTTATTTTTTGATGCAGATCTATGGGATTCAAAATAATACTTACTATGACCCAATTACAAGTTTTATACAAAAAAATCAAAGCGTAGAATTTATTGAAGTCAAAACAATAGAAAATCTTAATAAAGAGATAACGAACAGTGACAAGCTAATCATGGTTGATTTATATGCAGATTGGTGTGTGGCTTGCAAAGAATTAGAAAAGTATACATTCAGCAATCAAAAGGTGAGTAATATTCTTAATGAATTCAAGCTTATCAAATTGGATATAACTCAAACTACGGAAGAACATTCTGAATACCTAAAAAATTTGAAAATCTTCGGTCCTCCTGCTTTGTTGTTCTATGATCTGAATGGTAATGAGATAGAGTCGGCAAGAGTTGTTGGTTTTATGGAATCTGAAAATTTTCTTGAAGTTCTTAGATTATTAAAAAAATCATAAAATACTTCAAATTTCTCTAAATTTCGTATAATATCACCTAAAATCAATTAAATTCACATAAATGAACATACTTGTATTAAATGGGCCAAATTTAAATCTACTAGGAACAAGAGAGCCTGAAGTATATGGAACTGACACACTAAAAGATGTAGAAGGTAGACTACAGACTATAGCTAAAGAAAATAATATCAATATGAGTTTTTACCAATCTAATTCAGAAACCGATTTGATTGACCAGCTTCACAAAGCTGCTGTGAATAATATCAATTATATCATAATAAATCCTGGTGCTTTTACACACACAAGTATTGCCCTCAGGGATGCTTTCTTAGGCGTAAATATTCCATTTATTGAAATTCATATATCAAATATTTACAGCAGAGAAGAATTCAGGAAAAAATCATTCTTGTCAGATATTAGCCAAGGCCTAATCACAGGATTTGGTGTCATCGGTTATGAATTTGCATTGCTATCAATTATCAAAAGAGGTTAATTATGGATCTAAGAAAAATTAAAAAACTTATGGAACTTTTAGAGGAAAGTGGTATTGCTGAAATAGAAGTTAAGGAAGGTGAAGAGTCAATAAAATTATCTAGGAATACATCGGTTTCATCTATGCCTTTACAGCAAGTTATTCAGCAACCTCAGCCGCAAATTCAAGCTACTGCTCAACAACCTATAAAGTCAGATACGCAGCCAAGTGCTCCAGCAGAAAATAGAAATACTGTGAATTCACCTATGGTAGGAACTTTTTATGCGTCAGCCTCTCCAGAATCAAAACCATTTGTAACAATAGGACAAACTGTAAAGAAAGGTGATACGTTGTGTATTCTTGAGGCAATGAAAATGATGAATCAGGTTCAAGCAGAAAGTGATGGTAAAATTATAGAGATACTTGTAGACAATGCTGAACCTGTCGAATTCGATCAACCCCTATTTGTCATCGAATGATTAATAAAGTACTCATAGCAAACAGAGGAGAGATTGCTCTTAGGATTTTAAGAGCATGTAAAAACCTGGGTATAAAAACAGTAGCTGTTCATTCAACAGCAGATAGACAGCTTGCTCATGTGAAACTAGCTGATGAATCAGTGTGCATAGGTGGGCCTAATCCTAAAGAAAGTTATTTAAACATGCCATCAATAATAAGTGCTGCTGAACTGACTAATGCTGATGCAATACATCCTGGATATGGATTCCTATCTGAATCAGAAATGTTTGCTGAAATTATCGAGACTAATGGTTTCAAGTTTATAGGTCCCTCCAGTAAAGTGTTAAATAAAATGGGAGATAAAATCAAGGCTAAGAAAGCTATGAAAGATTTTGGAGTACCATGTATTCCAGGATATGATGGCGTCTTGCCTGATGAGCCAGACAAACAAATGCTCAAAAAAGTTGACGAAATTGGTTACCCCATAATGCTTAAGGCAATTCATGGTGGCGGTGGAAGAGGCATGATGATTGTTGAAAAGAAATCAGAGCTCTCTAACAGCATGAATTTGGTAAGAACCGAAGCAAAAAATGCTTTTGGTAATGGAGATCTCTACTTTGAAAAGTATTTCGACAATCCTAGACACATAGAAATACAAATCATGAGTGATGAGCATGGTAATGCGGTGCACTTTGGCGAGAGAGATTGCTCAATGCAAAGAAGAAATCAAAAAATAATTGAAGAAACCCAAGCATGTGGTATTGAGCGTAAAGAAATTGATAAAATAGGGGCTATTTGTGCAGAAGCATGTGTCAAGCTAGGATATACAGGAGCAGGCACATTTGAATTTCTGTATCAAGATGGGCAGTTTAGCTTTATTGAAATGAACACAAGAATACAAGTAGAGCATCCTGTTACCGAACTAGTGACAAATACTGACCTAATTGGTGAACAAATAAGAGTTGCCTCTGGAGAAAAATTAAGCATGAAGCAAGAAGATATAACTCTTACGGGGCACGCGATTGAATGTAGAATAAATGCTGAAGATCCAAAAACATTTATCCCCTCACCAGGTAAAATAGAGAGTTTTCATGCCCCCGGGGGTCCTGGCGTAAGAATTGATACTCATGTCTATAGTGGTTATTCAGTTCCACCCTACTATGATTCCTTGTTAGCGAAATTAATTACTTATGCAAAAACAAGAGAGCTTGCCATAGAGAAAATGTATCAAGCATTAAGCGAGACAGTAATAAATGGAGTTAAGACAAATATTGAACTACATAAAAAGTTACTTCGTACTGATTTCTTCTCTAAGGGTGAGTATTCAATTAATACTCTCACTAAATATATAAAAAACAATTAGTTTTTTACTAAAAGTCTTTATCGTCAACAACTTTGATTGTAATATTGTCCTTTCAGGGGTATTTTCAATATTTAATCGAAGATGAAAAAAAATAGAATTGTCAAAAATTTGTCCAGCAGCAACATAAGTTCCGTGGTGAAAAAAGAAGTTAAAACATTTATTAAGAATATGAATGGAAACGGCAGTAAATCTAACATGCACAGCCTGTTTTTGAACGACACAGAGAAAACATTGATTGATACCGTCCTTGAAGCATGCAATGGAAATGTCACCAAATCAGCAGACTTTCTAGGAATTAGTCGTGGAACACTAATTAAACGTATAAAAGAGTACAACCTAAAAATTAAATGAAAAAAATTGCTCTTATAAGTGTATCTGACAAAACAGAAATAGATTCATTTGCATTACAATTAGTTAAAAACAATTACACAATTATATCTACAGGTGGCACAGCTAAATATCTTGAGGATAAAGGTGTAGATATTATTCCAATATCAAAATTTACGCAATTTGAAGAAATATTAGAAGGTCGTGTCAAAACCTTGCATCCCATAATACATGCAGGGATTTTAGCTAAGTCAGAAAAGGACTTAAAGGACTTAAATGACTCAAAGTATTCTCTTATAGATATGGTTGTCGTTAATTTATACCCTTTCGAAAAAACCATTTCAAATAAAAATTGTTCTTTCGATGATGCAATTGAAAATATTGATATAGGAGGACCAACTTTATTGAGAGCATCTGCTAAAAATCATCAGCGTGTAACAGTTTTAACACAGCCATCTGATTATTCAAAAGTTCTTAACGAAATTGAAACCATTGGAAAAGTAAAATTATCGACTAGACGCCACTTAGCTGCAAAAGTATTTTCTTTGATTTCAAAATATGACTCAACAATTTCCTCTTATTTAAACAAACAACCAAAGAATTTGAATTTATTATCACATAATAGCTTTTCTTTGAATGCTAGTGAGCTATCTGAACTAAGATATGGGGAAAATCCACATCAAAAAGCAAAACTATATCATGTTAATGCTCCTATGCTTACTAAGTTTGAATATAGTCAGCTATCTGGTAAATCATTATCCTTTAATAATTTAGTTGATACAGAAAGTGCATTTTCATGCGTTGAACAATTTAAAGAGCCATCGTGCGTTATTGTCAAACATGCGAACCCATGTGGTGTAGCATGTACAAGCACACTTGATAAAGCATATGACTATGCATATAAAACTGATCCAACTTCTGCATTTGGAGGGATAATAACTTTCAACAAAAAAGTTTCTTCTAAACTTGTAGAAAAGATTATGAACAGGCAATTTGTTGAAGTTATTGCTGCACCCTTATTTGATAAAAAATCACTCGATGTTATAAAGAAAAAACCAAATATTAGATTATTACAAATTAAACTGAAGAGTAATAAAGACAAAATTTATGAAACAAAATTGCTTAGAGATAAGCTTTTAATTCAAGAAAAGGATGAAAAGATATTATCAAAAAACAACCTTAAAGTAGTTACAAAGAAAAAACCAACTACTAAACAACTAGCAGATATGCTTTTTGCATTTAAAGTTTCACGATACGTAAAATCAAATTCGATTGTATTTGTAAAAAATAATAAAACGTTAGCTATAGGTGCTGGTCAAATGAGCAGAATTGATTCAACAAATATTGCTTATGGTAAGTCAAAAAAAGAAAAAATTTCACTAAAAGGTTCTATTATGGCTTCAGAAGCTTTTTTTCCTTTCAGAGATAATGTCGATTTAGCAAAAAAAATTGGCGTATCAGCTATAATCCAGCCTGGTGGTTCCATGAATGATAAAAAAATTATTGATGTTGCTAATAAACACAAAATAGCAATGTGTTTCTCCAGTATAAGAGTCTTCAAGCACTGATGGGATTAAAGGTTCTAATAATAGGCTCTGGGGGTAGAGAACATGCTCTCGCATGGATAATATCTAAGTCAAAAAGAGAAATTGGTAAAATTTTCGTTATGCCAGGGAATGCAGGTACATTATCAGAAAAAAACGTATTCAATATTGACATAAACATAAGTGATCACAAGAAAGTATTAGAATTTGCTATCGAGAATGACATAAATCTAACGATAGTTGGTCCAGAAGTTCCATTAGTTGAAGGTTTAAGTGATTTGTTTGAGGAAAATAACTTGAATATATTTGGCCCAAAAAAGTTTTTCGCACAGCTTGAGGGGTCAAAAGTATTTTCGAAGAATTTTATGAGCAGTAACAAATTACCAACTGCAGATTATAAAGAATTTGATGATGCTGATAGAGCGAAAAAATATTTAGAAACAAAAAAATCACCACTAGTGGTTAAATATGATGGATTGGCTGCTGGGAAGGGTGTAGATATTTGTAATACGTTAGAGGAAGCAAGAGAATCAATTTCGAAGCTACTCAAATCAGGCGATAAAATTATAATTGAAGATTTTATAAGAGGTATAGAGCTTTCTTCTATATACATATGTAATCCCAACGCCTCTAAAGATAATATTGGTCTTCCATGGATTAAAGATTATAAATCTCGAGATGAGTATAACTCTGGACCTAACACAGGTGGCATGGGCTCTATCACTCATCCTTTTTGTTCATATAAAAAAAATGATGTTTATTCCTTAAATATAGAAATTGAAAAGATTCTTATCAAGACAATAGTGGCAATAAACAATCTTTCCGGTAGTAACAGTAAATATAATGGATTTTTATATTTGGGTTTAATGATTTCTGCAGATGATGATAAGCCATACCTTCTTGAATATAATTGCAGAATGGGAGATCCAGAGACTCAAAGCATAATGATGTACTTACACAAAAATGACATCGACTTTTTAGACCTAATTGGCTTTGACAATTCTAAATATCCGGATAACTTTAATCTTACGTTCATAGATAACAAACAATATAGTGGGTTTAGCTGTACTGTTGTTTTGGCAGCAAAAGGTTATCCAACAAATCCTGAAAAAGATTTTTATCTAGACTTATCTGAAATAAAAGAAACTGAAAATCTCAAGATTTTTCACGCGGGCACAAAGATTAGTAATGGTTCATTTAAAGTTGCGGGAGGAAGAATACTATCTATAAATGTGTGCTGTGAAACTAAAGAAGAATCAATTGATTTAGCTTATGAGAATATAAAAAAAATAAAAGCATACAAAGATGCTGAGCTCAAAGAAGAAGATGCCTCCTTAATTTTTTACAGGACTGATATTGGCTCTTGAATTGAAAGGTTGGCATTTACTGCAAAAAAAAGAGGAGCGTCCTGAGATTCTAATATTACTGAGTAAATGTTTCTTGTGAATAGGACAATATTTTTTCTGATACACCAAAAGCTTTTGTGAAAAGTATCCTGGCTTACCTTCTGCATTTACAAAGTCCTTTATGGTTGACCCGCCCATTTTAATTGATTTTGAAAGAACTAGTTTTATGTTTTGAACCAATTTTTTATACTGATTTTTTTTTATTTCATTCGCACAAGTGGCTGGATTTATTTTTGATAAAAATAATGATTCTGTTGCATATATATTACCTACTCCTACCACTATCCTTTGATTCATAATTAAATCCTTAACAGTGCATTTTCTAGATTTTGCTATATTAAGTAGGTATTGATCAGTGAATTTAGTTGACAGCGGCTCGAGGCCGAGATCTCTTAATAAAAACATATTATTTATATCTTTAGTTATATGTATTGAACCAAATTTTCTAGTGTCATTGTAAACTAAAATAAAATCAACAAAAAATATCAACAAATGGTCATGCTTATGTCTAGTAAAGCTCTCTATACCAGTAAATCTTATAACACCTGTCATGCCTAGGTGTATAATCAACACTTGAGATGAGCCTTGAAACTCAAGCAATATATATTTGCCTCTTCTAGTAACCTGTTTGATTGATTTATGTTTTAGTTTATCCATGCCACTTATATCAACAGGCCAACGTAGTTTTGGGTTCAAAACCTTAATTTTTTTAATCCTTTTTTTACAAACTCTCTTATCTACGAGTAATTTTACTGTTTCAACTTCTGGTAATTCAGGCATAATGTTTGGATATAAAATTTTTTCTTGTTAACATAAGGAACCAATGAATACAAATATGATAGACATTTTCATCAACGGAATTATACCATTTAGCACACTAGAATACGTTCTCTACACTCTTGCTGTCACACATATAACTATTGTAGCTATAACTCTTTATCTTCACAGAGGAGTTTGTCACTCAGCGATAACCATTCATCCAATCTTATCTCATTTTTTTAGATTTTGGTTGTGGCTAACTACATCAATGAGAACAGCAGACTGGGTTGCGATTCACAGAAAACATCATGCCAAAGTGGAAACAGAAAATGATCCTCATAGTCCTGCTGTCTACGGAATAAATAAGGTTTTGTTCCAAGGTGCAGACCTGTATCACAAAGAAAAAAATAACAAAGAAACTATAGAGAAATACTCTCAGAATTGTCCGAATGATTGGATTGAGAAGAAGCTATATACAGGAAGAAATAATCTTGGAATACTCATTCTATTTTTCCTCAACATTTTTTTGTTTGGTACTGTTGGTATTATTATTTGGTCAATCCAAATGATGTGGACCCCAATATTTGCAGCAGGTGGAATTAATGGAGCAGGACATTACTGGGGATACCGAAACTATAATACAAATGATGACTCAACTAACATGTCGCCAGTGGGAATAATTATTGGTGGAGAGGAATTACATAACAATCACCATGCATATCCAACTGCAGCTAAATTTTCACTAAGACCTTGGGAATTTGACATTGGATGGATGTACATCAAAATTTTTGGATTTTTAAAATTATGTTCAGTAAAACGTTTAGCACCTAAGCCAATTATTCAAGAAACAGAAAATACTGATTCTAAAATTATTACTCAATCATTACTTCAGTCGAAATTAGCAGTAATTACAGATTTTACACATAAAGTATTAAAACCTGTTTACAAAAAAGAAAAGTTTAAACTTTCATTTAAATTAATAGCTGATCATCCCAATAGACTAAATCAAAATGAAGAATCAATTGTTAATAAATATCTCGCTAGAAATACTAAGCTCAATACTATATATGATCTCAAAAATAAACTTCACGAACTTTTGCACTCCAGAGAAGTAAAACATGAGAATTTTATTGAGATATTGAACAATTGGATTGAAGAAGCTAAAAGTCACGGCAACGATGCGGTTGATGATTTTCTTATTAGACTAAAGAGTTATAAAGTTATTTGATTTTCTTTTCAGAGTAAGTAACGTATTTTCTCACTACAGGGTCAAACTTCTTAATTTCCATCTTATCCGGCATAGTTTTCTTGTTTTTTGTTGTAGTATAGAAATGCCCTGTACCAGCTGATGATACTAATTTTATCTTCTCTCTCATCGTTCTAAACCATATTTTGATAAAGCTTGATCTAAACCCAGCTTATTCACTATTCTTAAACCTTTGCTTGACAAGGTAAGTTTAATGAACTTATTTTGTTTTTCTGACCAAATCCTGTGCGAGTGAAGATTAGGTTCAAATGTACGTCTTGTGCGATTTTTCGCGTGTGAGACGTTATTTCCTACCATTACCCTTTTCTTTGTTATATCGCAGATTTTAGACATGATTTCGTAACTCAGTAATGATATCAGAAACCTAATCAGATACAATACTGAATACCGTCAAAAAAGAGAGAATAATATGGATATTGTATTTATAAAAGAGCTTTGTATAGAAACAGTCATTGGTATTTATGACTGGGAAAGAAAAATTAAACAGTTTGTTTGTATTGATCTAGAACTAGGTACCGATATAAGTAACGCGTCTAATAGTGATGTAATTGACGATACCGTTGATTATAAAGCAGTTTCAAAGACACTTAAATCATTTATAGGAGATAGTGAATTTCAATTAATTGAAGCGCTTGCAGAAGAATCTGTAAAATTAATATTTGATAAATTTAATGTTAATTATATTAAGGGTAGATTTAGTAAACCTGGTGCAGTTACAGGGTCAAAAGAAGTTGGGGTAATAATTGAGCGATATAGAAAAGATTCATAAAGTATTCGTAGGCATTGGTAGCAATATCGAACCTATTTTACATATCAACCAATGCATAACAGCATTAAGAAATTGCTTTGATGAAATAAAAATTTCTCCAGTTTATGAAACATCTTCAATGGGTTTTAGTGGTCCAAATTTTTATAATTTAGCAGTATATTTTGAAACAACATTAGATGTAATATCATTAAAAACTAAATTAAATGAAATAGAAAAGTTAAACGGCAGACATGCTGATGAGGTAAAATTTAGTTCGAGAACTCTTGATATAGATATTCTATACTATGATGATCTAATCGATGATAGCAGGAACATACCAAGATCTGAAATTATAAAGTTTGATTTCGTTCTACGTCCTCTTTATGACTTGGAACCTGGATTTATCCACCCAATAACAAAAAAGACGCATAATAACATGTTGTCTGATACGAGATATCAAAAAATGATCATTAAAAAAATTAATTTTAGATTTAAGTAATGAACATAAAATACTTAATTTCTTATGCAGGACTAGTGCCTTTTATTTACTTAATCATTGATTTATATTTTATAGGGCATCTCAACACAGAATTTGTTAATGACATCGCAATCTATATGTCATGCATTATCTATACTTTTATTGGTGCATATAATTGGGATTTTAATAAAAATAATATATTCCTAGAGCTTCATGGATTCTTGCCAAGTTTACTCTCAATGTTAATTCTTTTACTAAATTTATTTAAGTTCAATCAAATATCAATTTTAAGTACGATAATTCTACTGCTCCTAATTCAGCTAATTATCGATTTATATGTAACATTAAAAGGATATTTTCCTATGGAGTACTATGTCAAGTTGAGAGTACCTGTAACTGGAATTTTGTGCATCAGCTTGTATTCAATTTCAGGTACGCTATGACTACATATTAAGGCGTCTACCGCCGTCAACATTAATATTTTGACCAGTGATGTATGGGCTTTCTTCTAATAGAAAGTAAACAGTTTTGGCAATATCCAAAGGCTCTCCAGTTGATCTCATTGGTATTTTACTTATAATATCTAGTTTTTTCTTCTTGCTTGAATCACTCTCAGGCCACATGATAGCTCCTGGAGAAACTCCGTTTACTCTGATATGTGGCGCTAGATCTTTTGCAAGAGACCTTGTGAGTGCAAGCAAACCAGCTTTGCTAATGTTGTAAATAATGTGATCTTTAAGTGGTGGTTCCACATGAATATCAATAATGTTGATGATAGCACCTTTTCTTTTCTTTAATTCTGTAAACAAATATTTTGATAAAAATAATGGCGCTTTTATATTTGTATCAATAGTATCAAGCCATACATTCTCTGAGACATCGTTAATTTTGGTTGGATAAAATTTAGATGCATTGTTAATAAGATAATCTATTCGACCAAATATTTTTAAAATATCATTCGCAACATTCTTATAATTCAAGTTAGATTTAAACTCTACTCTATATATCTCACAAGATTTTTCTCGTTTAGAATTTAATGACTTTCTCAGTGCTCTTGCTGAACTAGCAGACTTACTGTAAGTTATCAAAATATTCATCCCTTTTGAATGGAGATAGTTTGCTGTTTCCGCGCCTATTCTTCTCGCCCCACCAGTAATTAATACGACTTTATTCATCATTAATATATAATTACATAATCTAAAATTAATTTATACTAATTGTAAAGTAATTATTAGAAGAGGCTAGATTTGTTGAGAGAGAAACTAAAATTAAGAATAAAGGAAGACAAAAATATAAGTTTCTCAGAATATATGGAAATAATTCTCTTTGATAAAGATTACGGTCTTTACGAAAAAGACCAAGTGATAGGCAAAGATGGTCACTTTATAACTTCCCCATTAGTTTCCAAACATTTTTCTCATTGCATCGCAAAAAATTTTGTCAGAGTTTCTAATGAGGAAAAGATTAGTAATATTTTAGAGTTTGGAGCAGGTAATGCTGAGCTAGCGAGAGATTTGATTCTGTATTTGAAAAAGAAAGAATGTCTACCAAAAAGATATTTTTTCTTAGAGAAGTCATCCAAGTTAACAAAAATACAAAAGAAAGTGGTAGATGCTCTTGAACTAGGAGGGTCTGTAGATTTTATTTGGGTTAATAAATATAAAGACTTACCAAGCGAAGCATTTATTATAACTAATGAATTATTCGACTGTATTCCAACTGATATTATTAAACATAAAAATAATTTATTCCATAAGGCTTATGTAAATGATGAATTTAAAATATCATGGCAGGAATATGATTTGTTATCAGAGATACAAACTAAATACCTGTCACTACCCAATGAACTAATAGATAATTATTTGTTTGAGTTCAGTCCAGCACAATATGACATAATCAATAATATTAGTAGATACATTGACAAGGCTTATTTTCTAATTTTTGACTACGGTTATTCTGCAAATGAGCTGTATATCGATGATAGGATGCACGGGACTATAGCATGTATTAAAGATCATTTATCCGATTTTGATCCGTTAGAAGATATCGGTGAGAAGGATGTAAGCTCTTTTGTGAACTTTTCATACCTTAAAAATATATTAGAATATAACAAGTGGTCTCCTTATGCTTTTATGAGTCAAGCTAATTACTTACTAAGCTATGATATTCTAGATGATATTGACATAGAAAATATAGGTGAATTAACGTCAATTAAAAAATTAATTATGCCCAATCAAATGGGTGAAATATTTAAAGTATTAATTGCTGGTAAGAATGTAAAAAGCATCTCTAATAAGAATTTTATTAAAAACGACATAATGAAATTATAATGGAAATAATAAATATAATTATATTATCCTTTATTCAAGGCGTGACAGAGTTTTTACCAATATCAAGTAGCTCACATCTAATCTTATTATCTGAACTTAGTAATTTTCCTGATCAAGGGCTAGGATTTGATATTGCATTGCATGCTGGATCTTTATTGGCGATATTAATCTATTTCAAGGATGAAATAAAAAAAATCTTTGTTTTGACTGATGATGGTAGACACTATTTGAAGCTGATGATATTTGCCTCGATACCTTTACCTATTATTGGAATAATATTCATTGATTATGTTTCTCTCTACATGAGAAACGCTCAACCAATAGCAGTAATGACTATAATATTTGCTCTAGCTCTATATTTTGTAGATAACAATAGAAAGGAGAGCAAAAAAATAATTAACTGCTCATACAGTCTCATGTTTTTTATTGGAATTATGCAGGCCCTTGCAATAATGCCTGGTGTATCAAGATCTGGTGTTGTTATCACAGCAGCATTGCTAGTTGGTTTCACAAGGAGAGATTCTATTAGAATATCTTTTCTTTTGTCAATACCTGCTATCTTTATGGCGTCAACCTACCAAACTGTAGAGTTATTGAGTACAAATGAAATTATTATAGTCAAAGATTATATCTTAGGATTTTTACTTTCATTTGTCTTCTCCTACTTAACTATTAAATTATTTATTTCAACAATAAATAAAGTAACTTTTTCTCCATATATAATTTATAGAATTATTCTAGGAACAGCTTTACTGATTATCTAAATATTCTCTTATGTGATCTTGGGCTAATTCTTTATGCTCATTATCTATAATTTTTTTTATTTCTAGATTATTTTTTGATTTGTGTTGCGAGCCTAATCTATATTTATCAATTTTTGAAATTAATGATGTAAAAAAATCAATATTTGTAGAGGTATTAGAAACTAACGCCTTAGCTATCTTAAAAAAATTATTCATCCTCTCTTTTTTCCTAATATCAAGTTTCTTTATTAAACTTAAAAGATTGTCATAGTCATCGGAATTTGAAACTTTATAATCAAGAAGATTGCCCATGTGCTGATATATCATAATTGCTAATTCTCTATATTCATTTGGTACTTTTATTTTGTCACATAATAAATCTATATTATCTTCAAATTTTGAGATCATATAAGAGATCGAGAGTAATTTATTAGATTCAAAGTAAGAAGCACTGCTAGCATTATTTAGCGTAATCTCTGACAAACCAGGAAATAAAAATCTTAAATTATAATCAATTATATATTTCAAGAAATTGACTATATTTTTAGCTTTATACATTTCTAGCCAAATTCTCTCTCCTGTTAAATACTCAAGTTCACCACTTGATATAATTTCATTTATTTTATCTTTTGTTTCTGGGACGATTTCAAAATCAGGAAAATTAGTCTTGAATCTCAATACTCTAAGTACGCGTAATGGATCTTCAGAAAATGCATTGGATACATGCCTCAGTTTTTTATCTTTTATATCTTTTTGCCCATTAAATGGATCTATTAATAATCCTTCTTCGTCTTCTGCTATTGCATTAATAGTAAGGTCCCTTCTTTCTAAATCTTCTTCTAAGGTAACAGATGGATTTATGTTAAATTCAAAACCTGTATAACCGTGGCCTGATTTTCTCTCAGTCCTCGCAAGCGCATACTCTTCGCCAGTTTTTGGATGAATAAATACGGGAAAATCTTTACCTACTTGTATATACCCTTGAGATTTCATCTCTTCCGGAGAGGAGCCGACCACAACCCAATCTCTCTCTTTAGGTTCAATACCTAATAATTTATCCCTAACTGCACCACCGACAAGATAAGTTTTCATTTTCTTTAAGAGTTTATTTATATTATTTCTTTATTTTATTATTATTTTTAACTAAATACGATGGAACAATATTTTCAATTGTTGACTTACCTTTGAGGCCATCTGACGAAATATTATCTATTTGAAGAGATTTAAAGTTATCTAAAGTAAAAATATTTCCTGGGAGATAATTAAATACAATAGCTTGTAACTTTGATAGAGAGTGATTGAGTGGAATGATTATTCTTTTAATTTCTAGCACAGCGAGGATAAAATTAATCAACTCTAAAAATGTATAGTTTTTAGGGCCAGTCACATTATTTAACGAGTTGTCATATATATCTGATAGAACAGATTCTTCTATAAAACAAACCAAGTCTTTAACATAAATTGGTGAAAATTTAGAGTTTGGACATGCAAGTGGAAAGATAGGGAATATCTGTAAAAGTTTTTTGAATCGATTAAAAAAACTATCCTTGTCACCGAATACTATAGATGGCCTAAAGATTACCGTCGTAAAAGTTTTAGTAGATTGGTCTTTAATAAAATCATCGGCAAGTCCTTTGGTTTGAAGATATATGCTAGGACCATTTTGGTTGGCATTTAGCGCGCTAAGGTGTATAAATTTAGAGACGCCATGTTCTTTTGACTTATTCAACAGAGATCTAACAAAATTATAATGTATATCTTGAAAGGTGTTATCTTTATCTTCATTAAGTATGCCAACAGTATTAATAACTACATCAGACTCTTTAAGATGTGTTGAAAATGTATTTACAATACTTGGGTCGTATAAATATATTTCAACATTTTTAATAACTTTGATGTGATTACACTTATCAATATTTCTGGTTAGAACTCTAACTTCTTTGAAGTGCTTCGATAACCTGAATACTATCTCAGATGATATGAAGCCTGAACCACCAAATATGGTTAATATCTGATTAGTCATTGTTTAAGACAATAAGGCTTAATTTTCCAATCATTATTAGTAATTGTAATTTTCATATAACATGGCCCGCCATCATTATTTCGAGTGTGACCTGCAGCACCCGGGTTGATTATCCATGGTGTTTCTGATGTATCACATACTTGATTATGAGTATGTCCGTATATGATCAACTTTGATGTAGGATAAGCAATCCTTAACTCGTTATGAGATGGATGATGTCCAAACCTGTCACCATGTTCAACGGTAACGGTCTCTTCACCTATTTTAAAATGTTCTACCTTATTTAGTTTAGATATAATTTCTTTGTCTTGAGGGTCACTGTACCTTTCTGGTAGATCATTATTACCTGCTACAGTAACGACATTATGTGAATAAGTTTTTAGTTTTTTAATAATATCAGTGCTCATGATATCTCCAGCATGAACTATCATGTCTGAATCTATAAGATGTGGGATAATACCTTCGTCTATGACGCCATGTGTATCAGAGATAACTGTAATATTTTTAATTGTTTGCATATAAATTTAAAAAATAGTGCAGCCATATATTTTTACATCATCATCTTGCATTCCCAAGACAAGTCTTCCAAGATATTCGCCAGGAACACTCTCGCTAACTTGTTTGAATATCACAGTTACATACTCATCTCTCTTGAGACAGCCTAACGCTTCAAATTCAGGAGATAATTTTGCGAGTATAGGGCTATTAGCCCACTGCTTTCCAAGGGTTACTTCGTCAGCCCCCATTAACATTTTTTTTGAGAAGTTTTTTGTAAACCCACCGTAGTCTTTGTTATTAGAAGTTCTAATTAAGTCTTCCCACAGTGGGTTTGCAATATCTATAATCTCCTGATTAGTTAGCTCTAATAGCTTAGCCATTATCAGGAAACTTTTTCAGTCTCTTCGTCTACAATGTGATAGAGCGGTGCTTTTTCACAAGTAAATTTACCAGTTTTTGGATCTCTTCTAGAGACTGTTAAACAATGCCAATTATCATCATCTAGTTTTAGGAAATCACCACGATAATAATAACCAGGCCAACGTGTTTCTTCACGGAACAGTGTATGCTCACAAACACATTGAGAAACCAAAGTTCTATGTTTTAATTCCCATGCTCTCATTAACTGGTGATAATCTTCAGCACCAATTTTTTCAAGATCCTCTGTTAATGTATCTAACAACTGAAGACCTCTCTTAAGCATGTTTCCGTTAGTCATATAATTTGTTCCAATTCCACCTGCATAATCATCCATAATTTTTTGGAGACGTTGCAGACCTTGAATAGGAAGTAAATAACTAGGTGATACAGTACCAGCTGTGATCTCATTACGTCCAACAGTATAATTCTCAAGTGGTTTATACACTTCTTCTTTGAATTTTTCTATCTGGCTGTCTGATACTCTGATACCAACAGCTTTTTGATCTTTAATATATTTGACCGCAGCCTTAGCACATAGTCTTCCTTCAGTGAATGAACCTGAAGAGAAGGCATGGGCAGTTCCACCCGCAGCATCACCTGCAGCGAACAAACCATCAACTGTCATCATACGATTGTATCCCCAGAAATATTCTGGTGGAGATAAATCCTCAGGACCACTACACCACGCACCTGAACATGTCGCATGTGAACCCATTACATAAGGTTCAGAGGTTGTTAATTCAGGATTTTGATATTTAGGATCAATATCTTGCGCAGCCCATACAACAGCTTGTCCAACTGTCATTCCTAGAAAGTTTTCCCAACCAATCTCCTCTAAGTGTGGGTCTTGGAAGGCTTCCATTGTCACCATATGGATAGGGCCACCGCCATGAATAGTTTCTTGGATAAAAGCATGGTTTCTTAGACAAGTAGGAGTTGGTACATGATCTAAATATTCACCAACAATCGCTTTAGTATTGTCATACCATTTTTTTTCATAATTCTCACCGGCAGCATTTTGTGTATAAGTTTTTAAATGAAGGAAGTATGCTCCAACAGGACCATAACCATCTTTAAAACGAGTTAATACAATTCTGTTTTCCATTTGAGTCATTTTTGCACCAACTGCAATAGGTAGTGCGTATGCAGAACCGTTACTCCATGGTGCATACCATGTACGACCCATACCTTCACCAACAGATCTTGGTTTAAAGATATGTGAAGCACCACCAGCAGCACACACTACAGCCTTAGCTCTAAACACATGGAATTCACCTGTACGCATGTTAAAACCACACGCTCCGCCAATTCTGTTTTCTTTCGCTTCGTCCATCAACAGATGAGTAACCATTACTCTGTTATAAATCTTATCTGCAGATTTTTTTGCAGCTTCTGCAACAATAGGTTTATAACTTTCACCATGAATCATAATTTGCCACTTGCCCTCTCTTTGATAACGGCCAGTTTCTTTATTTCTCATTAGTGGTAGTCCCCATTCTTCAAACATATGGACAGCTGAATCTACATGACGAGCCATGTCGTAAGCTAAATCCTCACGCACCATGCCCATTAAGTCATTTCTTGCATATCTGACATGGTCTTCTGGAGCATTTTCACCCCATTGCATGCCCATGTAGCAGTTGATTGCATACAAGCCTTGTGCAACAGCTCCGCTTCTGTCTATGTTTGCTTTTTCTGCAACAATGATTTTCATATCTTTGCCCCAGTATCTAGCTTCGAAAGCTGCACCAGTACCAGCCATGCCTCCGCCAACTACAAGAATATCGCAATCTTCGTAATGTGTTTTTCTAGCCATTAGTAGTACACTCCTTGTTTTAATTTACCAATTTTTGTCATTTCAGGTAAACCGTCAGGAGCAGTTTGAACCTCACCAGTTTTTAGATATTTTGGTTCATTGTAGAGTAATTCACCATCATACACATCTTTACTTGGAGAAGGCTCTGAAGCTAGCTCAGGAATATATTCTCCCCATGGTTTAGTTGTTATAGGAGAACAGAAGTTCTTTTCTGTACCATTTCTAAATTTAATTTTCCAAGAAATAGTTCCTTTTTCTTCTTCTCTTAATGCTCTAACACTGTGGCCTAATGGTGAAAAATCAGCATATCCACGCGCATCTATAGCATTTTGATCACAAGCTTTAACACATGAGTAACATTCCCAACACATATTTGGTTCGATATTAACTGCACGTCTTAATGTTTTATCTATGTGCATGATGTCTGAAGGGCAAATGTCTACACACATCCCACAACCATCACACCTAGTCATATATACAAAAGTTGACATAATCTTATCTCCTTATCTCCATATAGTTATTAATAATTTTTCGGTGACTCACGTCTAATACCCAACCCAAACTGTTTTGGTTTATCTGCTGGTTCAGGTAAGTTACTATTAGAACCATCAGCTTTAGCTAAATGTTTTTGTATTGCTGCTCCAGGCTTATAGAACATGTGAGCAAATTTAGACCAATACACTCCCCCAAATAAAACAACGTTCGATACAATGAACAGAATCAAAAATAAATCACTTAGCATTGAACCAGAACCTTGAGTAACAGACCATAATAAGGCTGTTGATTGTGAAGCAAGAAGTGCTAATACAAATAAATCTGCAAACATAACGTGATACCAAGGATGGCCCTCTGCAGATACATTAACCCTTATTGCGAACCAAAACCAGAAACCACCAACACATGTCATAATTGCTCCTACGTGCCATAGCAGAGGTATCATAGATGGAGCATTAGATGATGGGGTTGAGTAACTAAAGATTAATAGAGCAGAAGTTACCCAGAAAATAATAGTTCCATACATTCCTAGCAAGTGAGCTGCGCGTCTTTGGAATGTGCAAAATTCAGATGATGTCATTATGTCTGATGCTACGGTTTTGGCAATAATCGTTATTTTTTCACCTGATGATAAATCTCGTGTAGCAGATTGTTTGGCTTTTTTAGCGTTTTCGAAAAAGTATTTAACATTCTTTTTGTGCATCATGTCGAGTACCACTCCGCCAATTACCAAAAGTACCATTGCAACTAAAAAAGCTTGCATAGCAAAAGGTGGTATAGATGCTCCCAGATCTGAAAATGGATTGTAAGCTAGCATGTTTTCTCCCTATTCTTAATATATTAGCAGCCCTTGATTTACTGCTCGATGAACATTATAGCCAAAATTAAGAATATTAGGAATTAATTATTTACTTAATTTTACTTATATTTTCATCCATTTTAATGAGGTTTTTCCCTATCCTTTCTGCTGATAGTAGGACATGAGTATCTGCGCTACCTCTTTTCTAGCAAATTCTGGTGGCAAGTCCTGGCCAGCTGCAAGCATTTCTCTTACTTTAGTCCCTGATAACAATACGAAATCGTCTTTTGTGTGATCTTCAGCGTCTCGCATCATAACTACTTTGTTCAGCTTTTTTGAATATGCAGTATGGTCTGCTTTGAAGATTTCAATTTTAAGTGAATCTCGGACAACGTCATTATCAAATATGTCTTGTGCGTCAAACGGTTCATAGTAGTCGCCAACACCAGCATGATCTCTGCCAACGATTAAGTGAGTGCAACCTGCGTTCTGTCTAAATACTGCATGAAGTAGAGCTTCACGAGGACCTGCGTACATCATATCGAAACCAAATCCTGATATGATAGCCGTGTTTTCTGGAAAATAAAGTTCAACCATTTTTCTAATGGCTGAATCTCTCACATCACCAGGAATATCGCCTTCCTTGAGTTTACCAAGAAGCATATGTATAAGTACTCCATCAGCATCAAGTCTTTCATATGCCATTTTACATAACTCTTCATGTGCCCTGTGCATTGGGTTTCTAGTTTGAAATGCTACTGTCTTTGACCAGCCCGCTTTAGTAAGCATTTCTCTAATACCTGGTGCTGTAGCAAAAGTCTCAGGGAAGTCATTTGGGAAATAGCTGTAGTTGAGAACTTCTATTGAACCAGACATGATGTATCTACCCTGATTTTTAAAATTCTTTACACCTGGATGGTTTTCATCATCTGTTCCAAAAACGTTGGTTACGATTGTATTGATATCGTCATCACTTAATTTTTCAACATTTTCAATTCTTTGAATTGCTATTACAGGATTGCCTTCAACATTTGGATCTTTTAATGCTATCTCTTCACCATGAGTATAATCTAGTGAGTTTGCATCATTAGTTATATTTACGATTGGTACGGGCCAAAAAAGATTGTTTAATGTTAACATTTCTTTAGAAACCTTTAATGCCTCCTCTTTATTCATAAACCCGGTAAGAGGATTAAAGTAACCAGCTCCCATCATTACTGCATTTGCAGCTGCAGCAGATGTGATTTCAATACTTCGCATTTCTGCAGCAGCAGATAACATAGATGATCTTGCCATTTCATCTTCTATGTATAATGTATTAAGTTCATTTGAGCCGTGCGGCATAATTAAATTAGTCATAAATATTTACCCGATATGTGTGTTTATTAAAAATGCGAATTTGAATAAGTATAATGCATTGAATTAAATATTAAAGAAGAAAAAATGCTATTCATTTTTGACTGCTTCAGTCTCCTTTACATCTGTAATTTTAATTTTGTAAACAAGGCTCTTCCCTGCGAAAGGATGGTTACCATCGAAGGTAATTTTATCGCCGTCGATTTTACTAACTCTAAACTTCTTTTTAATTCCTTTTTCGTTAGCAAAATCGATTTCAAGGCCAACTTTTCTATATTCAGAAGGAACATTTTTTAATTCATCAATGAATATAAGATTTTCATCAATCTTTCCAAAACCTAGTTCAGGACTGACTTCTATGGAAATTTCACTACCAGTCTCTTTACCATTTAAGGAATTTTCAACAATTGGCAATAGATTAGTCTCTTCACCAAAAATAAAACTCACCGGGGATTCTACATTTTCAACTAAACAATCTCCCTCGTATATAGAGTAAGTCATGCTGACTAATTTATTATTAGAAATTTTCATGTTAGACATACTATCAGAATTATTTACTCGTTGTTTAAAGAATGACTTGACATGAATATTAAACTATTTAATCATAGTGTTACTCAAAGTTACAAATCAAATCGTAATCAACCAATCGTCAGATAAAAAATTAATGGAGACGTTTTATGAGCAATGCTATAGATATAAATGATGATAATTTTGACTCTGAAGTTTTAGAATCAGATAAACCTGTTCTTATAGACTTTTGGGCTGAATGGTGCGGACCTTGCAAAGTACTTGGTCCAGTTATTGATGAAGTTGCATCCGATTATTCTGACAAAGTTAAATTCGTCAAACTGAATATAGACCATAATCCATCGAATACTCAGAAATACGGAATTAGAGGTATACCGACTTTAATACTATTTAAAAATGGTGAAAAAGCTGACACAAGCGTTGGTGTACTCTCAAAAAGTGAACTTTCAAGTTTTTTAGATAAAAATTTATAGTATGAACCTTTCTGAACTCAAACAAAAACCTGTACAAGAATTAGTTGAAATAGCTGAGGGTATGGGTGCAGACAACGTAGGAAGACTTCGTAAACAAGACGTAATATTTACTATCTTAAAGAGCCACTCGTCCAGCGGTGAAGATATCTCTGGTGGGGGAGTTCTTGAAATTCTGCAAGATGGTTTTGGCTTTCTAAGATCTGCAGACAGCTCCTATCTTGCTGGACCAGATGATATTTATGTATCGCCGAGTCAGATTAGAAAATTTTCACTTAGAACTGGAGATACTATTCAAGGAAAGATTAGACCTCCTAAAGAGAGCGAGAGATACTTCGCATTACTTAAAATCGATACCATTAATTCTGATACTTCTGCAAGTACTAAAAATAAAATTCTTTTTGAAAACTTAACTCCTTTACATGCAAACAAAAGACTTCGATTAGAACAAGGTAATGGAAGTTCAGAGGATATTTCTGCTCGTCTAATAGATATAGCTTCGCCTATTGGTAAAGGTCAAAGAGGATTAATCATATCACCTCCGAAGGCAGGTAAAACAATCATGCTTCAAAACATTGCCCAAAGTCTTACAGCAAGTAATCCAGATGCACATTTAATTGTTTTGCTCATTGATGAAAGACCTGAAGAAGTTACAGAAATGTCTAGAATGGTAAGAGGTGAAGTGGTCGCAAGTACATTTGATGAGCCTGCAAATAGACATGTACAAGTTGCTGAAATGGTCATTGAGAAAGCCAAAAGATTAGTAGAGCATAAAAAAGATGTCATTATTTTACTAGACTCTATTACAAGATTAGCAAGAGCATATAATACTATTGCTCCTTCATCTGGAAAAGTATTAACAGGTGGTGTTGATGCTAATGCTCTAACGAAACCTAAAAAGTTTTATGGTGCAGCAAGAAATATAGAAGAAGGTGGTAGTCTAACTATTCTAGCAACAGCTCTTATAGACACTGGATCTAAAATGGATGAAGTTATTTATGAAGAATTCAAAGGAACTGGCAATATGGAAGTTCACTTAGATAGACGAATAGCAGAGAAAAGAATATATCCTGCAATAAATATTAACCGTTCAGGTACCAGAAGAGAAGAGCTGTTAATGGAGCCTGATGAGCTGCAAAAAATTTGGATTCTTAGAAAAGTTCTTCATTCCATGGATGAATTAGATGCAATGGAGTTTATGCTTAACAAATTAAAATCAACGAAAACAAACACAGAGTTCTTTGACTCAATGAAGAGATAGATTAAGATATCTTCTCTTTAAGTCTGTCTGCCACCGTCTTATCTAAAAATTTTGTCAAATCACCTTGATGTTTAGCGATGTCTTTTATAATAGATGAGGAAATAAAACTATATTTTTCATCCGGGCTCAGGAATATGCTTTCAATATTTGGATTCATTGTTCGATTCAAATTTGATAGCTGCACCTCATATTCAAAATCTGAAACTGCTCTCAATCCTCTGAGCATAATTTTTGCACCAAGGTCTTCTGCATGCTCTACTGTAAGCTTGTTAAGTTTAATTACGTTGACATTTTTATACTTTTTCAAAACCTCTTTACACATTTCATATCTTTCATCAGAGGAAAACAATGTTTGTTTTTGAGTATTACATGCCACAGCAACAATAACCCCCTCAAAAATATTAGAGGCTCTCTTAACGAGATCTTCGTGACCAAATGTAATTGGATCGAAAGTGCCTGGATATATAGCTTTAATTTTCATAGGTTTTTGTTTTTTGAGATTGTATAACTTACATCTCCAATACTCAAATCTTTGAGTATTAAATGTGTATCCATAATATAAGAAATGTAATCATTAGAATCTTTTTTTGATCTCTCAAAATAAAGATATTTGTTTGATTCAAGAAAATTATTTTTTTTTAAGATTTCCAGAGTCTCACATAAGAGCTTGGTCTTATAGGGAGGGTCTATGAAAATAATATCATATGATTTATTAATGCAAGATTTAAGATAATGTTCGACCTTTTGTTTAACAACACCAACATCTTGTATATCTAATAATTGAATATTCTTTTTTATATATTCCACTAGCTCAACATCATTTTCTATAATCACAGATTTTTTAATTCCTCTAGATATTGCCTCAAATGACAAAATGCCGCTTCCAGAAAAAAGATCTAAAGATGAATTGCATAAGTGAATATCCAGCACATTAAACAAACTCTCCCTTATGTAAGCTTTTGATGGTCGTAAATTTTTTTTATCAGGGATTTGTATAAATCTAGATTTATATTTTCCTGAGATAATTTTTAGTTTATTGTTCAACAGTTTTGCCGACAGTAAAAATAGAAATATCATTAAAATGAATAGAATTCTTCAAAGCTATTTTTATACTTGATTTATTTACTTTAGATAACTTATCTAAATAATCTTCAAAGTAGTTTAAATTTAAATTGAAACTATTTACAGCTGATACCAAGTTGAGTATTTTTTTGTTTGTATCAACTCTCATTTCAAAGCTTCTTTTTATTGAGTCTTTTGTCGTTTCAATTATTGAATCCTCAACATCAAACTCTTGTAATCTGTTAATTTGTTGATTGATGATACTTTTTGCTAATTCTATATTTTCATTTTTAGTTTGCAGAGAAATCTTTAAATAACCATTATCTTGATAACTTGATAGATAACTATAAACCGAATATGACAAACCTCTTTTTTGTCTTATCTCTTCCATTAGCCATGAACCAAATCCACTGCCGCCAAATATATAATTGGCTACCATTAAATCATGATAGTTATCATGTTTTCTTGAAACTGCAGGTATCACAATAGTTAAGTGTGATTGAGTTGAATCAAATTCTGTGTGAGATTTGACTGAATTTAGATTATATTCGATGTTTTTAGATTCTTTCGTGGTAGAAAAATTATTTGTTATCAGATGTATAAGACTTTTACTCTGTGTAGCGCTTATATCTCCGACAATGTTTATCTCTAAATTATTTAAATTAAAAATATGATTTCTATGGTTAAGAATTGCACTATTTGTAATGCTCTTTATATGCTCCTTCTTGCCTATTGGAAGATGGGCTAAACCAGTTCCTGAAAACAATCCTTCAGATACTGCGGTTTCTAAGACTGAACTCGGCTTCTTCTGTGATTCAGAAATAGCTCTGATAATCTTTTCTCTTTCAAGTTTTAAAAGTTCACTGTCTATAGAGTTAATGAATAGAGCTTGATTTATTTTTTTTAAGAGGTCTTCAATTTGATTTAAATCATTAACAGATCTAATTGATATTGATGTTGATTCTTTATTTACAGAATAAGAAAGCTTTGCTCCTACATCTTCAAAATAACTTATGAGCTTTCTATTTTCAATTTCTGAAGCTAGCAGTGTGTTCAGCATTAAATTAGTTAGTCCGGCGACTTTTCCATCACTGTTGCTTCCTTTAGTGATAACAATGTTAATGTCAACAATAGGAAGAGTATTTAGATAAACGTAAAGATAATTCTCATTGTTCTCAATTGTGTTAATTTTTACATTAGCTGAACTCCAACTGGATAATAAAAACAATATACATGCGATATATAATCTCATTTTTTTGGATTGAGGATTGTAACAAGCGGCGGCTGATCAGAGATGAATTTTTTACCTGCAGCCTTCACTTCATTTAGAGTAATAGATTCAGTAATCGAATTATATTTATCAAGCTCTTTCCAGCTTATATTTTTTGTCTCAAGCATGCCTACTTGCATGGCTTGATAAAAAACCGAATCAAATTTAAATACATTGTTAGCTTTGATTCTTGCTTTTGCTCTGGATAGTTCCTTGTCTGTAATAGTATTAATAGAATCGGAACTAAACTGATTGAGAATTTGTTTTTTAAAATATTCCGTTGATGTGTCTCCTCTCGGAGTGCCGCCAATGATAATGAGATTTGAATGTTGGTTATAGGTGTCATTTGAAATAAATGTGTCTAAAGCTATTTTCTCAGTGTTCACTAAATTATTTGTCAATCGTGATGAATAGCCACCATCCATTATTTCTATAAATAAATCTAGAGCATATATTTCTCTTAACCTTTCGTTGCTAAATGCTGGTTTTTTGAAAGATAAGAAAACAACTGCTTTTGAGACATTTTCTTGAACTTCAAAATACTCCTTGGTAATGAAATCAACTTTATCTATATTCTTATAGCTATTACGATGATTCTTAATAGAGCCATAATATTTTCTTATGAATTTTTTTACATTAGTCTTATCAAAATTCCCAGCTATGATTACAATTGCATTCTCTGGTTGATAATATCTATCATACCAATTTCTAAGATTTTCTTTCGTCGTTGCATCTATGTCATCCATCGTTCCGATAATAGGTATACCATAATCATTCATGCCATATGCATTGATCATTATTTTTTCAAAAGTCTTTGATATAGGATTATCATCAGTTCTAAGTCTGCGTTCTTCTTTAACAACCTTAATCTCACTTTCAATTTCTTTTTCGTCTAATTTCAGATTTATCATTCTATCTGCTTCTAACTCAATACATTTTTCTAAATCTGTAAAATGAACTTTTTGAAAATAGCCTGTAAAGTCTTTACTAGTAAATGCATTTTCTGTTCCTCCCATTTTCTTTACTACAGAAGAAAATTCGCCTGGTCCTAGGTTGCTTGTTCCTTTGAACATCATATGCTCTAGTATGTGAGAAATACCCGTTTTCCCCTCTACTTCATCACTTGAGCCGACTCTATACCAAATACTATTTACAACAGATGGACTTCTTTTATCTTCTATTAATATAACTTTTAGTCCGTTTTCAAGGTAGTACTCCTCTGACCTGTCTGAGAATTTTAAACTTCCATTCACAACAGACGGCAATGACAAAACCATAAAAAAAACAGCTATTAAGAATTTATGTAACATAGCGCAATGATATCAAAAAATAGAATTTTTGTGTTAGCATAGCTGAACATTTATACACTGTTTATCTATATCTATCACTTGAAATAAGGTAATCAATAACTATAATAATATTCAGAAATATGAATAAAAATCTTATAAATAGACCTATAGCTAAAGAAGTTGCATTGGACCTAGAGTCTTCTGATGCGTTAGATTATTATTTAGCGCAACTCAGAGAAACGCCATTATTAACTAAGGAACAAGAAGAAGAGCTGTTTTCTAGACTTCATAATGCTGATGATATGGATGCGGCTCGTAAGTTAGTCATGTCACATCTGAGATTTGTTGTTCACATTGCAAAAACATACAAAGGTTATGGTCTCCCACTACTAGATATAATCCAAGAGGGAAATGTAGGCTTAATGAAGGCTGTCAAAAAATTTGATCCTAGTAAAAAAGTTAGGCTATTATCATTTGCAATTTACTGGATAAGGGCTGAGATTCATGAATTTGTTTTAAAAAATTGGAGAATTGTAAAGGTTGCTACTACTAAAGCTCAAAGAAAACTTTTCTTCAAATTAAGAAGTAAAAAAACTTCATCTAACTGGTTATCAGAAAAAGAGGCTGATGATATTGCTTCTGAACTTAATGTTGATGCTAAAACTGTTAAACTTATGGAGAATAGATTAAGTGGAACAGATGTAGCATTTGATCCAGTTGACGATGAAGACAATGCTCCGTCAGCTTATCTAACTCAAAACACAAATCCGTTATCTCTTCTTGAAGCTCAGGATTCGGAAAATGATAATTCAAAAAAGCTTGCTGAGGCACTTAGTGAATTGGATGAGAGAAGTCGTGATATTATATCTCAGAGATTCTTATCTGAGAATAAACCAACTCTTGATGAGTTATCAAAAAAATACAAAGTATCTAAAGAAAGAATTCGACAAATCGAAGAAAAATCACTTACCGCACTAAAAGAATCTATACTCTTAGCATAAAACTAAAGCATCAATAAGTAGTGATCTGCAAGTAAGGCAGCAAACAGTAACGCCAGATAAGTGATTGAATATTTGAAAAGTGCGAGAGCTTTCCTAATATTTTTCGTTACATAAAGATCATAAGAGTCATATATAAATTTTCCACCTAGTGTTATCACTGATGCTAGATAAATATAAGATACTAAGCCTAAAAGATATGGAAATAATGTAATACAAAACAACAAAATAGAATAAAGAAAAATATGTAATCGAGTAAAATCATCTCCGTGTGTGACAGGCAACATTGGAACGTTTGCCTTACTGTAATCATCTTTTTTATAAACCGCCAAAGCCCAAAAATGAGGTGGCGTCCATAAGAAAATAATTAGAAAAAGCAATAATGGTAGTTCACTTACTCCATTAGTGACAGCCGTCCAGCCCAACAAAGGCGGCATAGCTCCAGCAATACCACCAATAACTATATTTTGGGAAGTCAGATTTTTCAGATAGACTGAGTATATAATTGAATAAACAATTATAGAGAAGAGCGTAAGTATCGTGGTGATTGTATTAACAAATTCATAAAGTATATAAGTAGAAATAACTGATATGAATATTGAAAAAAGCATTGCATGTTGAGTTGTTACTTTACCTCTAATTAGCGGCCTACCTCTTGTTCTATCCATTAAAGCATCAATTTTTTGATCTACGATTTGATTTATCACAGCAGCAGCGGACGCAGCAAGATAAATACCTATGCTTGCATATAGCATAAGCTCATAGTCAAGATTGTAATCTTGAGCTAACAACATGCCTACTATTGCCGTAAAGATAATCAAAAAATTGACTCGAGGCTTTGTTAAGGCTATGAGATCAAATATTATAGAATTTGATTTTGATGTTGTAACTGATGTGTCCATTTATGATAATTTTTTAAATGATATCAGAGAATAATATAAAGCACCCGATAATAATGCTAATAAAATTGCAGCGTTCATTGTGTGCCAAACAGCTATATTCAACGGTAGACTATATATCACATTTGATATTCCAAGAATGATTTGAAGTACAAAGAATACTAAGCTGAAGCTAATTATCTTCTTAAGAAAAGCGTGATTTTTGAGCTTAAAGATAATGACTAGTGTTAAAAGGAAAGATATGGATAGTACTAGAGCCGTTACTCGATGTATGTAGTGAACTGCAACTTTTGCTCCATATGCAAGAAAGCCGCCTTCGTAATTAATGTCAGGCAAGTTAAATATATTGAAGGCCTTATCAAATACCATTTCTTTGGGATACCATTGGTCTAGACATTTAGGGAAATCAGTACACGCAAGTGATGCATAATTCGTACTGGTCCAACCGCCTAAAAATATTTGTATTACCAATAAAACCCATGTGAGCATGATTGCAGATATTGCATACACTGGGAGTTTATCTTGTAATAAATTCAAACCAGAATATTTTAATCCATTGATAAACAGCAAGGTTGCGGTAAGCATGCCAAAAAATAAATGAGTCGTAACCACCGTTGGTTTAACTAACATTGTAACTGTTAACATCCCCATTATTGCTTGGATAACAATTAATATTGAAATAGAAACTGGAAGAATATAATTCTGTTTTGAATATTTGATAGAAATATAAGTTATAAAAAAAACATACAAACCAAGTATGCCGGCAACGTATCGATGCAGCATTTCTCTCCATGCCTTGCCCACATCTATGCTAGCGTTAGGATAATTTTCTTTAGCTTTAGCTAGTTCATCAACTGTATCAGGTGTTGTTAAAAGACCATAGCATCCTGGCCAATCAGGACAGCCCAAACCAGCATCTGTTAACCTAACCCAAGCACCTAGTGATATTACAACTAGAGTTAAAGCAGCTCCAATGAAGCTGAAAATCGATATCCTTGAATCATCCATAATTATATTTTCGAGAACTTAAGTAGTTTTTTTATATCTTTAAGCAGACCCTTAGCTACAAAGTCACTTTTATAGCCAAGAATAATTTTTCCAAAAGGATCAGCTACGAAAATTCTTTCATCCATTTTTGTGAGAATATTATAAATGTTTTTATTATTTTCTAAAACAATAACTTTAGGGTAGTTATTCAAATCAACTAAGTTTTTTAATGTATTTTCATAAATAACATATCTCTTGATTCTATCCATGTCTTTCCCTAATGCTGTATTTATTTGTCTAAGCATATGCATATTATCTTTACATACAGAGCTGCATTCAGAATCTATTACTTGAAGCAGTATCCAATGATTATCATCAGAGAGGTTTTTTATATTTACATCCTTAGTTAAGAAAGCTCCATGATTAGTTGTGCCTCTGGAGCTTGTGGCGTTAGTATCAAAAAAATACTTAGCAAAAATAAAGGGCAAAATAAATACAGATACTATTAATAAGAATTTAACTTTATTCATTTTTTTTGCCTCTACTCCTATTAAGGATGATTAAAAAAATAATACCAACTAGGGTGAATAAAAACCATTGACCTGCATACATATAATGAGTGAGGTGTTTATTCTCATTCTTTACAACTAAATGTTGAAAACCATAGTCGCTTCCTGATTCTAGATTGATGTAGAAAGGATAGACATCCTTATTTAAAATATTAGATATTTTATTTATATCTAAGTTTTGCAAAATATATGGCTCATTATTTGTAATATTAGAATTACTTAATTCGAGTAGTTTCATAGGATATTTTACATACCCGCTTATATTTATTTTTTCTTTAGGGGTAGTGATATTTGGAAATTTTTGTCTGGAATAATTGTCTACCCAACCTCTATTAACTAAAACTACATTTTCGCCAAATAAAAAAGGTGAAAATACTAGATAGCCAGCTTTTTTATTCAATACAACATTATCTAATAAAAAATATGGTTCAAAAAATGAACCAAAACTTTCAACTTTAGTGTATCTTTTAGGAGATTTATCTAATTGACCTAAGTTCACATAAGGCTTGCTTAGCTGAGATTTAAAATCATTTTGAATTTTTAATTTTTCATCTGCACGATCCAACTGCCATAAGCCTAAATAAAAACAGGTTAATACAATAAAAAATAAAACTAAGTTTTTAATAAAATTTTTCATACTAATGGTAATATGTTTTCATGTTTAAATTCATAATAATAATCTTACTAATTTTGATAATATACAATTTGGTTATGGGGTTTGTATATATACTAAAGGATAAATCTTCATCAAGCCGTGGCCTTACATCATTAAAGACAAGGATTGTTCTTTCTGTTACCTTATTTATTTTATTAATAGTTGGCTATTATATGGATTTAATAAAGCCTAATGATTTTTGATTTAAATTATATCCAGTAAACAAACACAAATAATCCAAGCCAAACTACATCAACAAAATGCCAGTACCATGCAACGGCTTCGAATCCAAAGTGATTTTCATTAGTAAAATGTCCTCGGATACACCTAAATAAAATTACAGTCAGCATTATAGCACCAAGGGTTACATGGAAACCATGAAATCCTGTTAGCATATAGAATGTTGATCCATAGATGCCTGAAGACATTTTAAGATTTAGATCATTATATGCATGGGAATACTCATATGCTTGGAAACCGACAAAAATAAATCCTAATAGAACAGTTGCGATTAAACCCAGAATTAATTGATTTCTTTTTCCTTCTTTTAGTCCATGATGAGCCCACGTTACAGTGAGTCCGCTGATTAAAAGAATGATTGTATTAAGTGCAGGAATACCAGCAGCTTTCATAACCACGAAGTCGCCGCCATAATTTGCAGGGCCATTTGATGGCCATACATTTTCAAAGGATGGCCAGAGTTCTTGATTTGTACTAACTCCTGATCCATCACCAGCTAACCATGGTAAAGATAATTCTCTTGCATAATATAGAGCGCCAAAAAAAGCTGCAAAAAACATAACTTCAGAAAAGATAAACCAAGCCATACCCCATCTAAATGACATATCAACCTGCCCATCATACAGCCCTCCTTCGCTCTCTCTAACCACATATGAAAACCATCCATATACAACTATTAACAGTAGACCTAAACCTGTAAGAGTAAGTGTCAATGTAGACTCATCATTCATGTAATTAGCAAGGCCTATGAACATAATCATTAAGGCAACAGTTGCTAGAAAAGGCCATTTTGTCTCATGTGGTACGTAATAAGAGCTGCTCATAATTTATTCGACTCCGATATATTATTTGAAATATCAAACATAGTATAAGAAAGAACAATATCTCCGATGTTATCAGGAAGATCATTGTCTACTATGAATTGAACACCTAAGTCTTTGACTTCTCCAGAATTAATAGTTTGTTGATTGAAACAAAAGCACTCTATTTTTTTAAAATATTCTGCATATTTACCAGGTGTAACACTGGGGCTAGCAGTAGTGTGTAACTGTCTTGATGAGTTGTTCTTCATCACATAATGAGTGTTGTATGGTTTGCCAACTTGAACGATCATCTCTGTTACGGAAGGTTCAAAATAAAGTGGTGCAGAATTAGCGACATTAGAGATAAATTTTACTTTTACGAACCTGTCCTCTTTATTAATATCATTATCTGTATATGCGACATCATTTGTCTTACCGTTAAGGCCAGTTATCTCACAAAAAGTATCGTAGATTGGCACAAGGGCATAGGAGAAGGCATACATTGCTACAACTACAAGTGATAATTTAGTTATTGTAGATTTTATACCGCTCATTAATCAATTTTAGGAGGCTTATCAAATGAGTGATAAGGAGCTGGTGATGGAAGAGTCCATTCAAGCCCTTCAGCACCTTCCCAGGATTTATCTGCTGCAGTAACAGGTTGTCTAAGTGTTAAAAATAATATGTAAACAAATAAAAGTTGAGACAAACCAAAGCCAAATGCGCCGACAGAAGCAATCATATTGAAATCAGTAAATTGAACAGCATAATCTGGTATTCTTCTTGGCATACCAGCTAGCCCTACAAAATGCATTGGGAAGAATGTTATGTTAACGAATATTGTGGTCATCCAAAAATGTATTTTACCGAGCGTCTCGTTGTACATTTTTCCAGTCCATTTTGGAAGCCAATAATAGACTGCAGCAATCACTGCAAAGATAGCACCAGGTACAAGAACATAATGAAAGTGAGCCACAACAAAATAAGTATCATGATATTGAAAATCAGCGGGTGTTATAGCTAACATCAACCCTGAAAAGCCACCTATTGTGAATAACACAATGAATGCGAGCGAGAATAGCATTGGTGTCTCAAAGGTCATAGACCCTCTCCACATTGTGGCAATCCAATTAAATACCTTCACACCTGTAGGGACAGCAATTAACATAGTTGTGAACATGAAAAAGATTTCACCTGCTAATGGCATACCAACGGTGAACATGTGATGAGCCCAAACAATGAATGACAGTAATGCGATTGAAGCTGTTGCATATACCATTGAATCATAGCCAAATAATTTTTTTCTAGAAAAAGCAGGGATTATAGTTGAAATAATTCCAAAGGCAGGAAGTATTAAAATATATACTTCAGGGTGACCGAAGAACCAAAATATGTGTTGAAAAAGTACTGGATCACCCCCACCAGCTGCAGTAAAAAAGCTTGTGCCGTAGAAGCGATCAGTCAAGAGCATAGTAATAGCCCCTGCTAAGACTGGCATAGCAGCTATCAATAAGAAGGCAGTTATTAACCATGTCCAAACAAAAATTGGCATTTTCATCAAAGTCATACCAGGTGCACGCATATTAAGTATGGTTGCGATTACATTTATTGCTCCAAGTATAGATGATGCCCCTAACAGATGGAGCGAGAATATTACAAATGGCATAGAGTTGCCGCCTTGTAGAGATAGAGGTGGGTACAACGTCCATCCTGCTGCTGGACCTCCACTTTCGAAAAACAATGTGCTTATTAGCATTGCAAAAGCGAATGGTAGAATCCAGAAACTCCAATTATTTAATCTTGGCAAAGCCATATCAGGCGCACCAATCATCATTGGTAGTTGCCAATTAGCTAATCCAACAAACGCTGGCATTAATGCACCAAATATCATAATCAATGCATGCATGGTTGTCATTTGGTTGAAGAAACCTGGTACTACAAGTTGTAAGCCAGGTTGAAATAATTCAGCACGAATTATGAGAGCCATAAAACCCCCTATAAAAAACATCAATAAGCTGAACCATAGGTACATGGATCCAATGTCTTTATGGTTAGTAGTAGTTATCCATCTCATTATGCCTGATGGTTGATGATGTTCTTCTTTGATATGATCTATACTTGTACTCATTTTAACTTCCTTATTCTGATTTATTTGCTACTCGATTTTTTTGATTTAATGAAACCCATTTCACATATTCCTGCTTAGGTACAGCGCGAACAACGATTGGCATAAATCCATGATCTTTCCCGCACAGTTCAGTACACTGCCCCCTGTAAACGCCAGGCTTTTTAATATCTACCCAAAGCTCATTAATGTAGCCGGGAATAGCATCTTTTTTACCAGTAATTTCTGGAACCCACCATGCATGAATTACATCACTTGCAGTTAGTAGTATTCTTACTTTTGTATTAGTTGGTAGTACAACTTCATTGTCTACATTTAGTAAATAGTTATCTACTTGCTTAACATCAATTTTAGACCCAAGCTGTCTTGCTTCATTGCTATTGTTGTCAAGTTTACTGAAGAATGAGACATTGTCTTCGACGTAATCATATTTCCACATCCATTGATAGCCAGTTACCTTGAGGGTTATTTCCGAATCTCGTGTATCTTCCATCATTATGAGTGTTTTTGTTGCCGGCACTGCCATCCCAACAAGAATTACAAATGGTATAACTGTCCAAATAATTTCAACTGTTGTGCTTTCATGAAATGATGCAGGTTTAGCGCCTTTTGATTTTCTGTGATGAAAAATAGAGTAAAACATTACTCCAAAGACAATGATGCCTATAACAACAGTAATATAGAAAATCAGCATGTGTAAATCGTACGCAGCATTAGCGGTTGGTGACACTCCCCTGGGCATGTTGACTTCCCAATCAGCCATGCTCGATAATGAGGTGAACATTGTTACTATAAACAGTGATAATTTATTCATATCTATTCCTTAATGTGTGGTTATTATTCCTTCAATAACTTACTTTTCGAAGTCAATATTAACAAAATATTAGTACTTATGGAATTTCTAATTTACTATTTTTTCACTTCTTTGATTTGTATCAAATTACCTGATTTACCTAAGGTTTTATTGGGTTTTAGAGCATATCCATAAATAATTTCATATGTAAGTTCATATGAGTTAGAAGACGCATTATACATACTTTCTTTCAATGATTTGTATTCTGTCTTTCCAAAATATTGACTTTCTAACGATGAAGTAATATTAGTTCCAGTGTAACGAATTGATTTGAGTAGCTCATCAAAAGTCTCAAATTCTAAAACAATTTTCTCACTATCAACAACAGGGTCTTTAAAATGTGCTTCCAGCAAAAAGTCGCCATAGTAATGCATATCCATAAGAGGATGAAAACGTAGTTTTTGGGATATATTATTTGAGAGTTTTCTAAATTCACTGAATGTATCCGGTCCAGCAACGGAAAAAAGCAAGAGTCCATTTGGTTTGAGAAGATTATAAAATCTAAAGAAGATATCACTACTAATGTTACACCAATGAAGTGTTAGACTTGATAGAATCGTGTCAAATGACAAATAGTTAAATGGTGGGTTTTCAGCATCACCAACTAAGCAATTTGTCTCTGGATTTTTTAATTTATGCTTTTTCAACATTTCAAGTGATAAGTCCATTGAAATTAAATTAACATCGGGATACTCGTTGATAATATCGCATGACAGTTTACCGGTACCAGACCCTATCTCTAGAACATTAGATTGACTATGCTTAATCAGACGAAGTCTGTTTAATAATCTTTTATTAACATCTTGTTGAATAAAAGACTGTTCATCATATGTATTTGCTCTTTTAGAGAATGACTTACGAATTTCCATAAATATTATTTATGATGTCATAGATTTTATTGAATTCAAAAAAAGGGTAATGAGGACAACTATCAACTTTCACTACTGAGATCTTTTGTTTTTCTAGGTGCGAAATATATTGCATGCTATTAACTTCATCGTTTTTACTTTGAAGAATATGAATATCAAGTTTTTTATCGATAGAGTGGCTTGATAATTCAACCTGCATCATCTTATCTAATTCTGACGATAATAAATCAACTGAAGGAGTATAGTTGTGGTAAAACAGTTTATGTAGCTCCGAATAATTTTTTTTCGTGTTTGAACTACCTTTTACGCAATTGAACATGAATTTTTTAATTCCTTCATGGAAATCAGTATTTATACTGTTATGCAATTCTTTTATTGAATCTTTTTTTTCGCTAAAAAATGGATTAATTAATATTATTGAACCTTTGCAATTGTTTAAGTATTTATTAGTTAGTATTGATGATGCGCCAAATGAATATGCGATAATTAAATCATCCTTGTTCGTTGAATTTAGAATTAACTTTACTTTATCCTCTCTATCAAATTCATTTGAATTATCACTATATCCGTTAAAAGTAACAAAATTTTTATTATTTATAGAATCAAAATAATCAATAACATTTGTCCATATGTAGTTACCAAATAACCAGCCATGAATGAACGTAACTCTATTAAATATATCTTTAAGCATTACCAATTAGAATAATACAAATCACTAGTGTATTCTTTTATAAATGAACATTGATTATTTTAATATAATAGTTCTTGTCAGCTTTTACATCATTGGTTCACTACCTTTTGCACTAATTGTTCATAGATTACTCTCCACAGATGATCCAAGAATATCTGGTTCCAATAATCCAGGTGCAACCAACATGTACAGAGTGGCTGGCCCAATTGCAGGTTTTTTGACATTTTTGGGTGACTTCTTGAAAGGTTTTCTGCCAATTTACTTATTAACCTTTAACGAACCTTTAAATGCTTATCTTTACTCATTAGTTATTTTATCAGGACATATGTTTTCTGTTTTCAACAACTTTAAAGGTGGAAAGGGAGTGGCGACTTCTTTTGGATTTCTTTTAGCCATAGATTATCAAATAGGGTTCACAATAATATTAGTGTGGATAATTATTTTTCTTTTAAAAAAAATATCAGGATTATCAGCGATAATAAGTTTTTTAAGTTTACCCTTGATAGCTTATTTCTTTAGTAGCGATTATTGGATAATACTAATTACCACTTTTCATTCGATAGTCATCCTGACAAATCATAAGAAGAATATAATAGATTTACTAGATAGTTAGAGAAGGATTCGGTTTAACTTTTAAGCTTGAATAACAATCTGGTGTTTGAGATTTCAGATAACCTGAATATGCAATCATAGCTCCATTATCAGTAGAAAACTTTACATCAGGGAAATAAATATTGTAACCGTCAATCTTATCAAAATCTTCTCGTAATTTTCTATTAGCACTAACGCCACCAGTAACTACGATGTTTTCTATATTAAAATTTTTAGACGCCTTAGTTGCTTTGTTTATTAAAGTTTCAACAATAGAATTTTGCAGTTCATAAGAAATATTATTAATATTTTCCTCATTTAAATCTAATTTTTGTATCAAGTTTATTACATGTGTTTTTAGTCCACTGAAACTAAAATTATAGTTTTCACTATTAATCATGGGTCTTGGAAATTTGAAGGCACTGTTTTTTGAAAGCTCTGATCTATTTGCAATTGCAGGCCCCCCTGGATAATCGAGTCCTAGCTTTCGCGCTATTTTATCAAAACATTCTCCAGCAGAATCATCGAGCGTTGTTCCAAGTGTGGTAATCTTAAAATCTTTATCAACTCTTGATAAAATTGTGTGGCCTCCAGAGACAAGCAGTGAAATAAAAGGAGGTTTAAGATTCTTCTCAGTTATCATCGGTGAGTATATATGAGCCTCAAGATGATTTATCTCTACAGTAGGTATTTTGTTAACCCATCCTAAAGATTTAGCAAGCGATGC
>CBFIBF010000003.1:50121-54795 GCA_965660795.1 Gammaproteobacteria bacterium | reverse complement strand
AATGTCAAAAACAAGCCAGGACACATGAATTATAAAAATGCGGCGTTTGTAATAGAATCTATTAAAGAAGCAGCGCAAGGATGCCTCAATGGTGTTTTCGGTGCGATGGTTACTGGTCCAATTTCTAAGTCTATACTCAATCAAGGTGGGTTTAAAATCTCAGGGCATACTGAGTTTCTAGCTCAAATATGCAAATCAAAATCCATTATGATGCTAATGAACAACCAACTAAAGGTAACGCTTCAAACTATACATATTCCTCTAAGTAAAGTTGCAAAAGAAATTACTAGAGCTAAGATTATTGAAAAAATCAAAATTATCAATCATGATCTTAAGCATAAATTTGGATATAAAAATCCTAAAATATTGGTGTGCGGGTTGAATCCCCACGCAGGCGAACAAGGCCTTCTAGGTAAAGAAGAAATTAATATTATCGAGCCTGCCATCAAGTCATTAAAAAAAATGGGTTTGAAAGTTGATGGCCCTGTGCCAGCAGATACGGCCTTTATTAATAAATTCATAAAAAAATATGATGTAATTCACACGATGTATCATGATCAAGGCTTACCAGTAATCAAATTTAATGATTTCAGCCATACAACAAATGTGACGCTCGGATTACCTGTTATTAGAGTATCCGTTGATCATGGAACTGCTACAGAACTAGTTGGGACAGGTGATGTAAATATAGCTAGTTTTGTTCAATCCTTGAAAGTAGCCAGAGATATTTCTAAAAGTGCTATATAAAAAAAGACTTGGTCAACATTTCCTTGTAGACCAAAATATCATTGATAAGCTTGTAAGTCATATTAAACCACTTAAATCAGAAAAATTTCTAGAAATAGGTCCTGGTGATGGCGCGCTTACGAAGTCGATAATTAATAGAATCAATAAACTAACACTAGTAGAAAAAGATTCTAATCTAATAAAACATCTACATGAAATTACAGCTGGTTATCCGAGCACAGAAATTATACATTGTGATTTCTTAAAGTATGATCTAAACAGCATAAGTTATCCCTTAAGAGTAATTGGAAATTTACCATATAATATCTCTACGGAAATCATTTTTAAAATGTGTTCTCATAAAAACACTATAGATATGCATTTTATGCTGCAAAAAGAAGTTGTAGATAGAATAGTTGCTGAAAATTACTCAAAATCATTTGGAAGACTGAGTGTAATGGCTCAAGCCTATTTTAATGTAAAGAGGTTATTTAATATTAGTGAAAATGTTTTTTTTCCAAAGCCTAAAGTCAAATCATCATTTATAAAGTTCACACCTAAAAAAAATATCTTCTATAACAAGAAACAAGAGGCTATTTTTTTTGATCTAGTGAAGTCAGCTTTTGAAGGTAGACGTAAAATGATTAGAAAATCACTTGATACTTTTCTTAATAAAAAAGATTTTGATATTATGAAAATTGATTATACCTTACGTGCTGAAAACCTTTCTGTTGATGATTATTTAAGATTAAGCGAATATGTTGAAAAGAATTAGTTTGTACATTTTGATGATTAATATGCTTTACCATTATCATGGATTCTTTTATTGGTATCTTAATGATGAACAGATTCAAATAGAGTTAGCGCTAAATATGGGTTTGCTGGCTTTTTTATCTGGGATTATATTTATACTATTTATTCATATTTCTTACTTTCCTAAAAATGTTGTAAATTCAGCAACAATTCCTACTTACCCGCCATTAATAATGCTTTTTTCAGTCAATTTAGGACTATTGATAGGAATTAGTAATTTATATTTTTTCCAAATCTATAAACTCCCCGAAATATTAAATATTTTTAGATCTCATGAATTGGGTTCATTTTTAATATTAGTATCGTTCTTAATTATTTATCTCTCTGTAGGATTGTTCAAGATTAATAATGAGGATCCCAATCCAGTTACACAAACTAATAAACTTCTAACTACAGGTATTTATAAATACATTAGAAATCCGATGTATCTTGCTCTGGTGATTTTTCAAATAGGTATTGGTATGTTATTGAGCTTTTTGCATATAAGTTTATTAGCAGTTGTTACTATAATTCTTCTACATTACAAGATCATAAAAAAAGAGGAGGTATATTTAAAAAATGTGTTTGGTGACACTTATAAGAATTATCTACAAAACTCAAGAAGATGGATTTGATTGTAGTTGCTTTTGATTAGTACTAACTGAAATCTGTCCATCTAAAAAACTTATATTGTAACTTCCGCCTTTAATAATCTCATCAGAAATAATTAATTTTGAAAGCTCATTTTCAATTTGGCTTTGAATTCTTCTTTTTATTGGTCGAGCACCATAAATATTATTATCGCCCGTGTTAGCAATATGATTGATTACTGATGAGTCAAAATTTATATCTATATCCATATCATCGTATATTCTTTTAGACAAATAAGATAGTTGATTGATTGTAATTGTATGAAGATTTTGAATTGTTAATTTATTAAATGCAATTATGTCGTCTATTCTATTAATAAATTCTGGTCTGAAAGTAGTTTGGATAATATCTTTTATCTTATTTTTAATATCAGCGTTGGTATCAGAAAAATACTCAGCTCCTAAATTAGATGTCATGATAATTATTGTATTTTTAAAATCAACTACTCTTCCCTGACCATCCGTTAATCGACCATCATCAAATAATTGAAGAAGGATATTTAGAACCTCAGGATGTGCTTTTTCTATTTCATCTAAAAGTATAACTGAATAAGGTTTCCTCCTGATAGCCTCAGTGAGTGAGCCTCCTTGTTCATAACCAATATATCCTGGAGGTGAACCAATAAATCTTGAAACATTATGTTTTTCTGAAAATTCTGACATATCCAATCTAATAAGAGAATCATCATTGTCAAAAAGTAATTTTGCTAATTCCTTAGTGAGCTCAGTCTTACCAACACCAGTAGGGCCTAAAAATAAAAAGACACCATTAGGTTTATTAGGATTAGATATACCGGATCGTGACCTTCGAATTGCATTGCTGATCGCCAAAGATGCATTTTCTTGTCCAATGACAGTTTCAGACAATCTTTTTTCTAGGTTAAGCAATTTTTCCTTTTCAGATAACATCATGGATGATACCGGTATGCCTGTCCATTTGGAAACTACGCTTGCAACAATCTCTTCTGTAACTTTATTTCGAAGAAGTTTTAGATCTTTATGATTAATATTTTCAGCGTTCTTAAGATTAGTCTCAATTTCTGGTATTACACCATGTCTTAATTCAGCCATTTTCATTAAATCGCCATTTCTTTTTGCTGACTCTAACTCTAGACGAGACTCTTCAAGTTGTGATTTGAGAGAATTGGATTTATTGAGTATATTTTTTTCTTCTATCCATATTTTTTCAAGTTCATGATACTTTTGTTCTAACTCTTTTAGCTTATTCTCTATTTCTTCAATAGCTTCATCTTCATTATCTTGACTTTTACTAAGAGCCTCTTTCTCAATTTTTAAAGTGATAATTTTTCGGTCTAATTCATCAAGATCCTCAGGTTTTGAATCGATTTCCATTCTTATCAAACTTGCTGATTCATCAATTAAATCTATAGCTTTGTCGGGGAGGTTTCTATCTGTGATATATTTTATGGAAAGTCTTGTTGCAGCTATTATAGATGCATCTGAAATTGATACTCCATGATGTATTTCATATTTCTCTTTAAGTCCTCTTAGAATAGCAATCGTGTCATCTTGTGATGGTTGTTCTATTAGTACTTTTTGAAATCTTCTCTCTAAAGCCGGATCTTTTTCAATATTTTCTCTAAATTCATCAAGAGTAGTTGCACCAATACAATGAAGTTCTCCTCGAGCTAAGGCAGGCTTTAACATATTTCCTGCATCCATAGATCCTTCCGCTTTACCTGCTCCAACCATTGTGTGAATCTCATCTATGAATAAGATGTACTTATCACTATTATTTTCAATTTCATTAATAACTTTTTTTAATCTTTCCTCAAAGTCACCTCTGAATTTAGAGCCTGCCAAAATTGCAGCAAGATCAAGTTGCATAATTACTTTATCTTTAAGTCCTGATGGAACTTCGTGATTAATAATTCTTTGTGCTAGCCCCTCGACTATTGCTGTTTTACCTACACCTGGCTCACCAATTAAAATAGGATTATTTTTTGTTCTTCTTTGAAGAACTTGAATCGTCCTTCTAATTTCAGTATCTCTTCCAATTACAGGATCTAATTTACCTTGTTCAGCTTTTTCAGTTATGTTTATTAGATATTCAGAAAAAGATTCATCGTCATCTTCAAGTGATGAATCGGTTATTACATTTACTTTTCTATCAGAATTAATTTTATCTTTAAACTTAGTAAGACTGATATCTTGTCTATTGACGAAAGGCTTAAAACTTTGATCGGATAGAATATAAAAAACTAATAAATCTGAAGCAACATATGTGTCATTCATGCTTTTTGCAGTTTCATTAGACTTCTGTATTACATTTAATAGTGACGTTGTGATTTCTATTTTATTATTTGGATTCTGAATAACAGGAAGCTCATTTATAAGTGATTCAGAAAAATCAACTAAATCTTGATGTTCAATCTTAAAATAGTCTAATAACTTTTTGCCAAAACAATTAGTGTTTAATATTGTCAAAATCACATGTGGATTATCAACAAATTGATTCTTTCTTTGTTTTGAGTTCTCATTAGAA
>CBFIBF010000003.1:37632-50021 GCA_965660795.1 Gammaproteobacteria bacterium | reverse complement strand
CTTTCAAGAGCATCTTGAGCAATCATAAGAATTTGCTCACCCGCTTTAACATCTCTTCTTGGGCCGATTAACATTAAGTGTGTTCCACCGGGTTTAAGCTCGATACTGTCTTTAGCAGGTATTAGAATTTTCTTCGCTTGCTTCATTTTAGCTGTTCCAGATTTGTATTCCATGACATGCATTTCTACGCTGTCATAAACTGGACTTGTAAAGCTATGAAATTCAACATCTCTGTCTGATGTATTTGTAAATTTAACATATCCTGCGTTAACTGATGCATTAGGTGGAGCTAAAGGTATTGTTGCGCCAATTATTTCAATCTCACCTTGTGTATCACGATTAGGATCGATGCCACTCATGAAAGCCCATGTTGGCATTGAAATAGACATAAAAAGTATAACTAAAATTCTCACTCAATCATTATGTCATATTAAATTTATCATTTCACTTGAATTTTACTTTATATGAAATATATTTTGGTTGTATGGATGATAATCTTTTAGACATTCTTGTATGTCCTAAATCAGGGGGAAAATTAAAGTTAGATAAATCTAACAATGAACTGATTTGTGAGGAATCGAAACTAGCATACCCCATAAAAAATGGCATACCAATCATGCTAGTTGATAATGCGAGAAAAATTAAATAGGAGTAATAATGGCAGATGGTAAAGTAAGCACTAAAGCAAGAGACATAAAAATCGAATGCACAGATTCAAAAAAAAATAAACTATATGACTTTCTTGATAAAAAACTTATTTTGTACTTTTACCCTAAAGATATGACCCCTGGATGTACTACGGAGAGTATAGAGTTCAATACAAATTTGGCTAAAATAAAAAAATTGGGAGCGAATATAGTTGGTGTTTCAAGAGATAAAATGAGTCTCCATGAAAAATTCATAGAAAAGCATAACTTCAAATTCCCATTGATATCGGACCCTGAGGAAAAACTATGTAAGAGTTTTGATGTGATTAAAGAAAAGAGTCTTTATGGAAGAAAATATATGGGAGTTGATAGGTCAACTTTTATAATCTCTCAAGATGGAAAAATCTTACATGTATGGAGAAATGTAAAAGTTAAAGGTCATGTCGATGAAGTGATAGAGAAACTGAGGGAATATCAATGAAGTTAGTTGCTTTACTATTGTTTATTATGGTTATCCTGACTTTGATTAATGGATTAGTCTTTATGAAAAAATTAATCAAGATTCAAAATGAAAATAATATGCTTTTAAAAAAACTAATTGAGAAAGATGGGTCTCAAAAGAATGATAAGGATGAGAGTGGACCTATGCCTCATACTGAACTTGAAAAGTATAAAACGCAATTCATGCAAAACCCATATCAGCCACCAAAATAATGAGCGATTCTATATTTACTCAAATAATAAACAGGGAAATTCCTGCTAATATAATTTTTGAAGATGATAAATCAATAATAATAGAGGATATAAGTCCTCAAGCTCCCATTCACTATCTTGCAATCCCAAAAAAAGAAATCAAAGGTGTCTCAGATTTAACAGAGTCAGATTCAGAAATAATTGGTCACTTGTTGATGACTATAAAAAGAGAATTGGATAATCTAAAAATTAAAGATTACAGACTTGTTATAAATAACGGTAGCGAAGCTGGTCAGACAGTGTTTCATCTGCACATACACATTCTAGCGCAAAGGACATTAGGTTGGCCGCCAGGATAATTATTTTTTTTTGAAAAAAGATAAAAACTTATCAACTAAATCCTTAAACGGATTAACTCTTAACTTCTCAGACTCAACGCTTATTTCATCAATACATTTGACTGACCTAGCTGGATAGGGTCCATGTGCTGTTTCTTGGTAGAGCGCCACTAAATCAAAACCTTCTTCAAGCGTATGGCCTATCTCAAAATTTTCTTCTCTAGATTGAACTTGACCAGACATTAAAGTTGGCATTAAGGCAAGATAAATAGGTTCACAATTATTCTCTTTAGCTCTTTGAACAATTTTCTCATCAACTATAATCTTTGAATCAAGCTCTATCATCGCATAGTCGCACTCTTTATAATAATCATCCAAATCATCTGTACTCTCACCTAATTTAACTCTTACACATACCTTTGATTGATTATTAACTTTATCTTTAATGCCTTTGAAAAAATCTAAACCATTAGATTTATCAAATGTAACTATTTCCGGTACTACCTCATTTGTAAAAGATAAGTATTCATCAAGGTCTGAGCCATCTGTATCAAGATAGATAGAAGTAGATAAGTTTCTTTTTTTAGATTGTTCCCTAAAAGTATCAATTCTCTCTTTAGCGATGTCATGCCCGTCACTGTGTAGCACTCTTGCAATGTCGACTCCGTCTGTCCATTGCCTTGCTATACCAGCCATGAGCATAGTAATTAGCTCTTTTTCGTTATCCGTAGATGGGCCAAGAGTAGCAATGATAAGGCTTAGTCGATGTCTTTCTGAATCTGTCATCGTGATAGTATATCAGTAATTTCAAAGTAAATGTTATAATGAATTATGGCAATAGAGACTCTAACTACATTAAAATTTTCATTTTTTATTCTAGGGTTTATTTTATTTTTTATACTTGAAACAATTTTTTCGAATAGGAATTGGGAGACTCCTAGATACAAAAGATTGATTTTTCACTCAATAATCGGATTTATAAATACCATAATAATGCGTTTGCCGATTATATTTATACTCATGCCTACCTTGCTTATGGTTACAGAAAATCATTACGGTATATTAAATTCTGTTACTGATTTTGATATTTTGAAGTTTGTTTTAAGTTTTCTAGTTCTAGATATTGCAATGTATTGGTGGCATAGATTTAATCATACGAATTCATTCTTATGGAAGTTCCACTTTGTTCATCATGTTGATACGCACATGGATGTTGGTACATCTGTTAGGTTTCATATAGGTGAACTTATCATGTCGTCTGTTTACAAAGCTGTTGTTATATTTATTTTCGGAATTACACTCGCAGAATTTTTGTTTTATGAGATTATTTTAGTTCTATCAATTCAATTTCATCACAGCAATATCAAGCTTACAGAAACACTTGATAAAACATTATCAAGAATTATAGTAACGCCAAAATATCATACAAATCATCATACTAAAGCTACAGCATCTAGAGAAGCTAACTATGCAAGCATCTTTACTGTGTGGGACTTTATCTTTAGATCATATGTAGACGCTACTGAAGATGATAGAGAAGTAATGGGTATGGAAAATAGAAATTTAGAGCTAAAATTAATTGATAATTTGTATCATCCGTTTAATAAAAAAGTTGACAGTAAATAATACTAATGTTTTAATCATTGCACGCCTAATTTGAATTTCAGCTTGCAGGCGTAAAAGAGCTAAAGCGATCAGATACCATCACTTGCTTTAGCGTGATGGTTTTTTTTTGGCATTTGAACTCTAGATTGTGTGCCAATACTGATCAGTAAAAACACTAAAGAGGAGATAAAAATGAGAAATCATGAAACCGCAGCTGAGCTTGATAATCCATCGAGTTCTGCCAAAATTGCAGCCTATTCAGGCTCAGTAAAAGTATATTTTTACAAAGAGAACAAAGAGTTTTTAAGAGTACCTATTGTGGTAATCGTAAACGAGCTTAGATCTATTCTTTGTAATAGTAAGGTAAAAATAGAGCCATACAATGTATCCAATAAAAATGGTTATATCGAGATAAGTTTGCCCAAAAATATTAAAGGCTCTCTAAGTAATTTAATAATCGTCAAGACACTTACTAATATTGGGCTTAAGTATAAATGTAGTAGCTGTAATCTAGAGGTTGATGGAAATAAAAAAACAATATGCTTCCACTATTAAGCTATTTAGTATTGATGATATTAATGAGAGAGATGTTATTGAAATATTAAAAGCTGCGCTTATTGGCATATGCTTAAGGTAAATGCCAGAGAATGAAGACAAAAAAACACCCCCTCAAAAGAGGGGGTGCATCAAGTCCTTTTGATTCTTGATATTTCCTATATTAGTTTTCTACAGGGAAAGATAGCTCGTCGCCTTTGAATGAAGTACCTTCATAACCAACTTCTTTGTTGATTCTGTTAGCGATACCTTTTTCTTCAGCTGTTGCGAATTTTTCATCCCAAGTAGCTAATCTTTTACGCATATACCAGTGCCATAGTGGTGGTACAAGTGCTAGCGCGAAAATTGTAAAGTAGCCCCAACCTGTGTTAGGTGCGCCTACGTTTTCAAGTTCCCAGAAGTGTGTTTCTCCACGATCATGGTGGTCAGCTTGACGACCGATTTCGATGAAGAACCAGCTTGTGAACAATGTGTTGTTGTCCCAGTTATGACGATAGTCAATAGGTTGGTCTTTTACACGAATTAAGCCATAGTGCTCAAGATAGTTCAAAGCTTCTAATTCAAAGTTTGAAATTACCCACACTGTAGCAAGTGCTGCAATACCAATCCAGCCACCAGCCATGAAGAATAATACAGCTGAAGGTACTGACATCATATAACCACGAATCCAACGGTTTTGCCATGAAATGAAAGGTACTCCCATTCTTGAAAGTCTTTCTTTTTCCATGTTAAACACGAATTTTGATTGACCTAAGTATGATAGTAAGTAATGACCATAAATTGTACGACCGCGTGGTGCAGTTGCAGGATCATCTTCACTAGCAAGTTCTAGGTGATGGTTGTATACGTGTGCGTAGCAGAAATGAGCTGAACCTGAAAGACCCATTGTCATTCTTGAAATAATGAATGCAAAGCCTTTGCAGTGTGATAACTCATGTCCGTAGATGATACCGATACCGGCAAATATACCTGTTGAAAGTACTGCACCAATTAAGTCTAATGAGGTAATCCCGCTATATACAGGTATTAAACCAAACCATGTTGCTGTTATTTCTACTGGTACACCTGTCATGAATCCGTATACTCTCCATGCTAATGCAAGCTGTAGTAGTACGAATACAGGTAACATCATGTACATTACCAAGTTTTGGAAAGTTGGGCTTGCTTTAGTAGTACCATCTTCTTTATGCATTGAGCTTGAAGCTTGCTTGCGAAGAATAGTGTCAACGATGACACCTACGCCTAAAAGTGCAACACCAATCCAAGAAAGTAATCCACCTGCAATCACACCAGCTAGTGTTACTAGAATTAGTGATGGTGCAAGCAAATATTTAATGTTTGCTAATATTGTTGACATAATTGCCTCCTTTGTCCGCATTTTGTCAATTAGTTACGTAGATTAGAGTATTAATATATAAGTTTTGTCTAATATATATCAACTTTGTCTACTTTCTGTCCATAACAATATGTCATGAAAACAGCTCTGTCAACATATTTTTAAAAAAAATTGATTATTATTTATGGGGTTATTTTTTAGAGTATTTCTTCTTGAATTTAGCTACACGTCCCTCTTTTGTTTCTATACGACCTTTGCCGGTGTAGAAAGGGTGTGATTCTGAAGATGTTTCGATTTTGTATACTGGATATTCATTACCATCTTCATACTTCATAGTTTCATTTGTTTTGATAGTAGATGACAATAAGAAGCTTTTGTTACATGTAACATCATGAAATATTACAGGCTTGTAATCTGGATGAATATCTTTTTTCATATTGAAGCGTAATATATCATATTTTATGAAAAGTTTAATCTTTTAGTGATATAAAAGAGTATGGAAATAATCCAAATTACAGATCTCCACATAAGTAGAGACATAAACCAAGAAAAGCATAATTGTTGCCCTTATGAAAGATTGAAACGCTCACTAAGTGAAATTAAAAGAAATCATGGTAATGATGCTAGTTTAGTAATAACAGGAGATCTATCGAGTGATTATTCGAGAGAATCATACGAAAATATCAAAACTCTTCTAAAGCAGTATCAATTTCAAATAAGTCTTCTTCCTGGCAATCATGATGATTTAAATAACATGATAGGTATATGTGATGATCAGATTTCACTTGATCGAATAAATATAAAAAATTCAAATTTTTCAGCACATAATATTGATACACATATACAAGATAATGTTCAGGGTTGTATTAAAGATAATGACATGAAAGAGATAAAGGATGAGATTGAGAGAATAAAAGAGAATGTAATTTTTTTCACTCATCATCCCCTTATTAAAATTAACTCTCTTTGGATAGATAAGAATATAACGGAAAATAACAATGCCTTGATACAGTGTATGCTAAAAAGAAGTGATCTCTTATTTTTTATTTTTTCCGGACATGTTCATCAAGAATTTCATCATAAAATAAACAATATTGAGTTTTTTACATCTCCCTCATCATGTTATCAGTTTAAATCTGAAACTGATGATTTTGCTATTGATAAAGATGCTGGCTATGGTTACCGTGTAATTTCATTACACGGTAACTCATTAGATACAGAAGTTGTAAGACTATGATTAATTGTAGCTTGATTCCCCATGTGAAGATATGTCAACTCCGGTTTCTTCATCTTCAGATGTAACTCTTAAGTTTCCAGTGAACATTTCAGCTACTTTAATAGCCACAAGAGTGAACAATGTGCACCATATAATTGTAAAGACAACACCAAACAACTGAATCATAAACTGTTCAGAAATTGAATTTTCAAGACCTAATCCACCGTACTGTGAAGAAGCAAATACAGCAGTAAGTAATGTGCCTAAAATACCGCCAACACCATGAACAGGAAAGACATCTAGTGAATCGTCGATTCTAATTTTATTTTTAATATATTGCGTGGCTTCATAACAGATTAAACCTGCAAGTATACCTATAATCAATGCGCCCATAGGGCCAACGAATCCAGAAGCAGGTGTAATAGTACCAAGACCAGCAACCATACCTGTGACGATACCTAAAACACTAGGTTTCCCAGATTTAGACCATTCTCTGAACATCCAAGCTAGAGAACCTGAAGCAGCACCAATGTGAGTTACTAGCATTGCCATGCCTGCAGATTGATCTGCTGCTAGAGCAGAACCAGCATTGAATCCGAACCAACCGACCCAAAGCATTGATGCACCTGCTACTGTCATACTTAAGTTATGTGGTGGCATTGGTACAGATTGGAATCCTGTCCTGTTACCAAGATAGACTGCTAAAACCAAGGCTGCGACACCAGCGTTGATGTGAACTACTGTACCACCTGCAAAATCCATCAGACCCATCTCGCCAAGGAAACCTCCGCCCCATACCATATGACAAATTGGTGCGTAAACTAATATCATCCAGACAAAACTAAACACGAACATAGATGAAAATTTCATTCTCTCAGCAAAACCTCCCACAATAAGTGCAGGCGTTATGATTGCAAATGTGAGTTGAAACATGATAAAAACTGTTTCAGGAATATCTCCTGACATTGAGCCTATGGATAATCCTGCTAAAAAGGAATTGTCTAAACCACCAATGTAAGAATTCAATGAGCCTCCATCACTAAATGCAAGGCTATACAGGAATGCGACCCACATTATACTAACCAAGCACGCTAGACTGAAACATTGCATAAGAACAGACAGAACATTTTTGCTTCTCACTAGTCCTCCATAGAAAAAAGCAAGGCCAGGAAGCGTCATAAACAGTACTAACGCTGTAGAAGTAAGAATCCAAGCAGTATTGGAGTTTGAAATAATTTCATCCGCAGCATGAGCTACCTCAAAATTTAGTAATGACAGTAGCAAGATTACTATTGCAGTGTAGATATTTTTGATATTCATAATATTTCCTCATTCAATGCATAAATTAGTGCAATAACTGTGCCAAACTAGTGCGAAATAGAATTACTAGAAACTAATTGTAAAAATAGCTTTTCTGAATTATTTTTAGACTTACTAGTATGTGCACGACCTAAAATGTGTATCTAAAAGAGGCATGAAGCACTAAATATGGACATAAATACAGATATAGCAATTGTTGGAGCTGGTCCGTCAGGCTGTATGGCAGCAAATATACTCCTTGATGCTGGTATGAAAGTTTTATTGATTGATAAGAGTAAGTTTCCGCGACATAAATCATGTGCAGGAGGTCTTACCCCTAAAACATTATCTGAACTACCATTTGATGTAGAACATCTTAGTCAGCACAACTCGAAAAAAATGCTCTTCCAATTTACAAATGGTAAAACAGTTGATCTAAACAATGAATTGGGTGCTTGTAAAATGGTAGTTAGAGAGGATTTCGATAATTACTTTTTTAATTTTGTTAAACAAAAAGGTGCAGATTTTTTGAATTCAAAAGTTGTAGACATATACGAGGATAAAGATGAAATCAAAATTAAAACAGGTCATTCAATTATCAAGTCTAAATATTTAATAGGTGCTGATGGCGCCAATAGTACTACTCGAAGACTAATCACAGATTTAAAATTTGAAAATCCTGTTTTTGCTTTTGAAGGATTGGTTGATAAAAAAAACTGCGATGCAAACGTACCCACAAAATTTGTATTTAACAAGCTTGGTTACAGTTGGATTTTTCCGAAAAAAGATCACTATAATGTTGGCATCGGTAATCTTGTTTTTGACAAATCTTATCCTAAACCAAAAAAAAATGATCTCTATGCTTTTGTTAGAGAACAACTTGGGACAGAAAAAATAGATCACATTACTGGTTTTCCCATAGGGACTGAAGGAAAAAACTATGAACCTAAATCCAAAAGAATGTACCTCATAGGAGACGCTGCAGGTTTAGCCGAAACGCTTTTAGGCGAGGGTATTTATAATGCAGTGATTTCCGGAAAATATATAGCTAATGCAATTAAAGCTGCACATAATCCTGATGAAGTTTATAACAAATATAATAAATTTTTAAGCGGTATTAAAAAGGAGCTAGCATTGTACAATCGTGGCTCCAAGATATTGTATAAAAAACAAAGAATGAGTTACTGGATGCTGAAATTGTTTTTCGGCAAAAAATTTATGGATGGTTATTCAACTGGTAAAACGCTTACCGAGATAGTCAAAGGCAAATACCCTTTTCCGTCTACCTAAATCTTGTTGAACAGTACATCGTCAAATCAAATAGCGCTTGTTTGTGCTCATCGTCTATTGGCTCAATTGCTTGTATTGCTCTAGAAGAGTATTTACTTATCTGTTTGAAAGTATAGGAATCAGATTTATATTTTTTAAATATCTGACATAGCGTTTCTGCCTCATTCACGACTTGATTCTCAAATATATTTAATATAGTTTTTTGATCTTCTCTGTTTGAATTTAGGTAGCTGTGAATTAGTGGTAAAGTTGACTTTCCCTCAGATAAATCTTCAGCAATATTTTTCCCTGTCTGCTCATCATCGCCAAAATAATCTAGATAATCATTTCTAAGCTGGTATGCTATGCCGAAATTTTTTCCAAATTCTCTTGGCCAGTCATCATCTGAATAATCAGCAATATCTGCAGCTACTAAAGCCGATGCCTCAAACAATTTACCTGTTTTAAGATAAATGATATCTATATATTTTGCTTCTGATTCAATAATCTTTCCTTTGAACATTAGTTGCAAAACTTCACCCTGCGAAATTTTATTAGTAGTTTCAGCAAGAATTTTATAAACACGATCGCGATTTATAGCAACGATTAATTCAAATGCTCTTGAGTACAAGAAATCTCCAACTAAAACTGCACTATCGTTACCATATAATTTATTCGCAGTATTGATGTTGTGCCTTATATCTGACTGATCTACAACGTCATCATGTAACAAAGTTGCTGCATGTATTAGTTCGATAATTGCAGCAGACTCAATCATGTTAGACTTATTGTTCATAATCTTTGAGATAAGAAAGAGGATAATTGGTCTGATTCTCTTACCTCCGCTATCAATCATATGGCTTGAAAGGGTATTGATTAAAGAGACATCTGTCGATGTGGCTTTTTTTAGAAAATTATTGAGATCTGTGATTTCCTGAGAAAGTTTTAGATTAATTTCAGATATATCAGTCATGGTCAGAAAAATATATCATATTTAGGTCAGCAAATTAGGGATAAAGTGGTTTATTATTTCAAAAAATCAGGGTAGAATCACACAACTTATCAGGTTATGAACGCAATTATCAAACAAGGTGGACATCAATACAATATCTCTGTAGGTGATATAATCAGAGTTGATCAGCTATCTGAACCAGAAGGTTCAAAGATAAAATTGCAAAATATCCTTATGGCATTTGATGACAAAGATACATTGCTAGATAAAAAAGCCCTATCTTCAGTCAAAATTGAAGCAACTGTTCAAAAACATGGTAGATATCCAAAAGTAAGAATAGTAAAATTTAAAAGAAGAAAACACTATATGAGAACACAAGGTCATAGACAAGGGTTCTCAGAGATTAAAATAGAGTCGATTAAGTAAAATGGCACATAAGAAAGCAGGTGGAAGCACAAAAAACGGGAGAGATTCTGAGTCTAAGAGGCTAGGCGTAAAAAAATATGGTAGTGAATTCGTTCATGCCGGCAATATAATTCTTAGACAAAGAGGCACACCTGTAAAGGCTGGTGATAATGTAGGTTGTGGAAGAGATCACACCCTATTTGCTACCAGTGATGGTTACGTTCATTTTCATAAAAAAGGGCCTAACAAGCATAAATACGTTAGTGTCCTTCCCACTAAACACTAACTCAAACTCATAACCATGAAATTTATTGATGAAACTGTGATTACAGTTAAAGCCGGTAATGGTGGGTCGGGATGTTTGAGCTTTAGAAGAGAAAAATACATTCCATTCGGTGGACCAGATGGTGGTGATGGTGGTGATGGTGGTTCAATAATTGTCAAAGCAACTGATAGTCTCAATACTTTAGCGGATTTCAAAAATAAGAGTCTTTTCAAAGCTGAAAATGGGAAACCAGGTTCTGGCAAAAATAAACATGGTAGAAAAGGCAATGATTTAGTGATTAATCTTCCCATAGGATGTGTTATCAATGATCTAGAAACTGATGAGGAATTATGCGATCTCGATAGTGAAGATAAATCTATCGTACTGGTAAAAGGCGGTGAACATGGTTATGGTAATGTTCGTTTCAAAACATCTACTAACAGGGCTCCAAGAAAGAAAACTAATGGCAAAGAAGGTGAATCAAAGGATATTAAAATTGTATTAAAAGTCTTAGCTGATGTCGGATTAGTAGGACTACCAAATGCAGGAAAAAGTTCTTTTTTGAGAGCTATAAGTATGGCTAAACCAAAGGTTGCTGACTATGAATTTACTACGTTAACACCAAATTTAGGCGTTGTTTTGTACTCAGACTATGAAAAATTCGTGGTGGCTGATATACCTGGAATAATAGAAGGCGCATCTAAAGGTGTTGGGCTAGGAACAAGATTTCTAAAGCATATTAGCCGAACAAAAATGTTGTTAAATTTAATAGATTGCTCAAACAAAGATCATGAGGATATAATTCAAGAAATAAAGCAGATAAATCATGAATTAAAATCATATGATTCAGAATTAGTAAAAAAAGAGTTGTGGATAGTGATGAATAAAATAGATTTATTGACTCCACAAGAACTAGATGATTTACGAGATGTGTTTGTAAAAAATAAATTTAAAGTATTTTTTATTTCATCTATCAGTAAAATTGGAGTAAAAGATTTGATCAATCAAATTTATGAGTTTTTGAAATATGAAAATAAAACTAAGTGAATCCAAAAGAATTGTCGTAAAGATTGGAAGCTCTATTATGGATGCTGATAATTTAGTTTTGAAAGAAATATGCAGCGACATTAGTAACCTTATGTCTCAGAAAAAAGAAATTATTCTAGTTACTTCAGGGGCTATTTCTCAAGGAATGAGACAGATGAATATCCAGGATAGGCCAAAGGATATAAAAAAACTTCAGTCGTTAGCTGCTATAGGACAACAAAAGTTAATGTTAAAATATGAAAAAATATTTACTGAACATAATCTTATACCAGCACAAGTTCTCATTACACACGGAGATATAAATGATAGGGTTAGATACTTGAATATTAAAGGCACTTTAGAAGAACTACTTTCAAATAATATTATCCCTGTCATTAATGAAAATGACGTTGTCTCTACAGAAGAAATTAAGCTGGGTGATAATGATAATCTAGCATCGATGATATCTAATCTAGTTGATGCAAATTTATTGATAATTCTTACAGATCAGAAAGGCATGTATGATAAAAACCCAGATCATTATGAAAATGCAGAACTTATTCATACAATTAATGTTGATAATTTGAATACACTAGATTCTGATTTTGGGACGACCAGTAACATTGGTACAGGAGGTTTTGCAACTAAAATACAAGCTGTAAAAAGAGCAGCATTATCGAATACATATACATTAATTGCTAGCGGCTTTGAGACAAATGTTTTAGACAATATTTTTAAAGATAGTCACATTGGAACTTTATTTATTCCCAATAAAAAAAGAGT
>CBFIBF010000003.1:32425-37534 GCA_965660795.1 Gammaproteobacteria bacterium | reverse complement strand
GCTTTGAGACAAATGTTTTAGACAATATTTTTAAAGATAGTCACATTGGAACTTTATTTATTCCCAATAAAAAAAGAGTTAGTGCGAAAAAACAATGGCTTGATACAACGGATAATAGAGGATCCGTTATTATAGATGATGGTGCATGCAAAGCATTACTCAATAATAAAAGTCTTCTATTCGTAGGTGTCTGCGATATTGAAGGAGCTTTTCAAAAAGGTGATGTTATTCAGTGTAAAAATAAAAATCTCTCATGTATTGCAAAAGGGATAACTAATTATTCATCAAATGAAGTATTAGAGATGAAGGGAAAATCTATGAATGAGATTGAGGCAAAACACGCAGACGAATTCAATAAAGAACTAATTCATGCAGATAGTTTAATTGTTATAGAGACTTAATCTTACTATTAAGTCTTGATTTGTGACGTGCAGCTTTATTTTTATGAATAATGCCTTTAGCTGCAAGCTTATCTATACACGATACAGCTTTTATAAAATCTTTTTTTGATTGTTCAGCATTTTTATCGGATATTGATTTAAGGACGTTTTTGATACTTGTTCTAAATTCAGACTTCTTCGCCGCATTAGCAGATCTTGCCTTAATTGCCTGTCTAACTCTTTTTCTAGCTTGTGCAGTATTTGCCAATGTATTTGTCTCCAATAATAGGTAAAATAAAACAAGATTATCTCAGTCTAGTAGACTAGTGTCAATAAAATAAGCACATATGACGGAAGAATCAGCAAAGAAAACAAATACTGTTATTAAGTCCTCAAGTCATTTCGGACTAACTACTCTTATTTCAAGAATTACTGGGTTTTTCAGAGATGTCTTATTTGCAAATTACTTTGGAGCTAGCGCCAATACCGATGCTTTTTTTGTTGCTTTTAAAATACCAAATTTTTTTAGACGATTATTTGCTGAGGGTTCATTCACTCAAGCATTTGTTCCTGTATTACAAGAATACAAAGTTAAAAAACCTCATGAGATAAGTGAATTTATTCAAAATATATTTGGCAATCTTTTCTTTGTATTATTCATTATAACTGGTCTTGGTATGTACTTTTCTCAAGAATTAATTTACTTATTTGCACCTGGTTTTATTGATAATGAAGGAAAATCTGATTTAGCATCCGATATGTTATTTATAACATTTCCATATTTACTATTGATATCTTTAACAGCAATGTGTTCAGGAATCTTCAATAGCTATAACAGGTTTATATTGTCAGGTATTACACCTGTTTTTTTAAATCTAAGCTTAATAGTGTTCACAATTTTTTCAACAACCTTGTTTGTTATTCCTATACTATCCCTTGCATATGGAGTTTTTGTTGCAGGCATAGTTCAGCTACTCATTCAATTACCATTAATGTATAAGTTAGGTTTTTTAAAAATACCAAAAATCAATTTTTATAATCATGGTTCTGTGAAAGTTATAAAGCTTATGGGTCCGGCAATTATAGGAACTGCGGCTGTACAGATAAATTTATTGATAGATACAATAATTGCATCAATGCTTGTGACTGGTAGTATAAGTTGGCTGTATTTCTCGGATCGTTTAATTGAGTTACCCTTAGCAATTTTTGGAATTGCTATATCTATAGTTATACTTCCAGTTCTTTCAAACTATTTTCAAAAAAACAACATTGATGAATACTCATCTACAATAGAAAAATCTATCAGGCTTGCGTTTTTGATAGCAATCCCTTCAATGGCAGGCTTAATTATTCTGTCTAGTTCAATTACATCAGCCTTATTTATGTATGGTAGCTTCGACATTTTTGACGCAAAAATGACTGCATTAAGCTTAGTTGCCTATAGTTTAGGGCTACCAGCGTTTATTTTTATGAAAATTCTTGTCACTGCATTTTTCTCAAGACAAGATACTAAAACGCCAGTCCTTTACTCACTAGTAGGTATATCAATAAATATCCTAGCTAATATTACCGTTTTGTTTGTATATCTAAATCATCCATTCGATGGCGCACATGCATTCATTGCACTTGCAACATCACTATCAGCATGGGTTCAAGTTATATTAATGAGTTTGAAACTTAGACAACAAAATATAATTAAGAATAAGATATTCATAAATAAAGCTTCACTAAAAATTATCTTAAGTTCCTCAGTAATGAGTGTTATTTTGTATTACTTTTTTGAAGCATCTCTCTTTGACCAAGATTTGTCAGCGTTAATGAGAGCAAGCTACTTGATTATGTATATTATATCTGGTGCATTAATCTACTATTCTTTCTTGAAATTATCAGGAATAAAATTAAAAAATTATAAAATATGAAAATAGTAAAAAATATCAATGATGTCTCATCAACACCCAAAGCTATAACAATAGGAAATTTTGATGGTGTTCATAAAGGTCATCAAGAGTTACTTAATCAGACAAGAAAGATAGCGAGAGAAAATAATCTTGAATCTTTAATATTTACATTTGATAAGTTCCCAAGAGAAATATTTAATCCTAAAGATTTTCAACGCCTATACAATAATGAAAACAAGGAAAATATTTTTAAATCATATGAGATTGATACTCTGCTATCAATTGATTTCAATGAAATAATGAATGTTAATGCAGAGAGTTTTTGTGAAGATATCCTTATTGATCAGCTTAATTTAAAATTTTTAGTTATAGGTGATAATTTTAGATTTGGTAAGAATAGATCTGGTGATATAAACCTATTAAAAAACTATCAGAATGACAAATCGTTTGAACTGATAATACCTGACTCTGTCCTCTATAAAAACGAGAGTATAAGTAGTTCTAGAATTAGAAATTTTCTTCAAGAAGGTGACTTAAATGCTGCTAATGAGTGTTTAGGTAAAGAATACATGATTTCTGGAACTGTTGTTTCTGGTGAAAAACTTGGAAGGAAACTTGGATATCCTACTGCTAACATTTCTCTTGATCATGATTATCCTTTAGATGGAGTTTATCTAACAAGAACTATTTTAGATAAAAAAAATTATTTAAGCCTAACTTCTATAGGTGATAAACCTACCTTTAATGGAACTGAAAAATTATTAGAGGTTTTTATTTTAGATTTTGATAAAGATATCTACGGAGAGAAATTAGAAATCTTTTTTCTTGAAGAAATTAGAAAACAGATAAAGTTTAATAATCAAGATGAATTAATTAAACAAATGAATGAAGACTATAAATATGCAATAATCAGAAGCAAAAAATATGGAATATAAAGATACTCTCAACCTACCAAAGACTGATTTTCCCATGAAGGCAAACCTGCCTAACAGGGAACCTGAAATACTTAAATTTTGGGAAGATAATTGTGTTTTCAAGGAAGCCTTGAAAAATAAAAAAGGTAATCAAGAATTTATTCTGCATGATGGCCCTCCATATGCTAACGGTGATATTCATATTGGACATGCTGTGAATAAGATATTAAAAGACTTCATCATAAAGTCTAAATTAATGTCTGGATATAACACTCCTTTTATTCCAGGATGGGATTGTCATGGTTTACCTATAGAGTTACAGGTAGAAAAGAAATATGGTAAGGGTAAATTTAAGGATGATCCAAAAGCTTTCATAGTAGCTTGTAGAGAGTATGCAAAAAAACAAATTGAAAAACAAAAAATAGATTTCATTAGACTAGGAATTTTCGGAGATTGGGATAACTCATATTCAAGTATGGACAAAGATATTGAAGCAGGAATTGTTGGAAGTCTCTCACAAATTATTAAAAATAATCATATCTATTTTGGATCTAAGCCAGTTCACTGGTGTATCGAATCATCTTCAGCGTTGGCTGAGGCTGAAGTTGAGTACAAGGATGTTACCTCGAAAGCTGTCTGTGTTAATTTTGAAATAACCAATCTTGATAAATCAATCTTCAAGGGTCTTAAAAATGATTTGAAAGTGAATATTCCAATATGGACAACAACGCCATGGACATTGCCTGCAAATAGAGCTGTCGCGATTGGTGGTGATATAGAATACTCATTAGTCTACATAGGGAAGTCATACTTAATCATAGCTAAGAATTTGGTTGATTCTGTTATGGAAAAATCTGAAATAAAAAAATATTCTATTGAAGGAAGCATAGATAATACTGCTTTAAGCTCACTAGAGCTTAGACATCCCTTTTACAACATAACTGTACCTCTAATAACAGCTAACCATGTTACAGATGAGAATGGAACGGGAGCGGTACACATTGCACCAGGTCATGGCACGGATGATTATCTGGCTGGGCTTAAATACAACTTAGAAGTATATAATCCTGTAGATGATTATGGAAAGTTTGTAGATGAACTTCCAATTTTTGGTGGCATGAAAATCAGAGAATCAAATGATGAGATCATTGATATTTTAGAAGAAAAAAATCGCTTATTGTTTTCTGAAAACTATGAACATTCATATCCTCATTGCTGGAGATATAAAACACCTTTAATATTCAGAGCTACTCCTCAATGGTTCATGAGTATGGATCAATCCTCATTAAGAGACTCAATAAAAAATGATATAAAAAATGTTAATTGGCTTCCTTCTTGGGGAGAAGAAAGAATCTATAACATGATTGAAGGAAGGCCAGATTGGTGTTTATCTAGACAAAGAAACTGGGGTGTCCCAATACCATTATTTTTAAACAAAAAAACAAAAGAACTTCATCCTGAAACTCATAAAATTTTGGATGAAGCTGCAAAGATCATTAAAGAGGGCAATATAGAGGCATGGATTGATTTTGACAAAAGTAAAATTGTCAAAGATATTGATGAATATATAGAAGTCAAAGATACACTAGATGTATGGTTTGATTCGGGCGTAACACATCAAACAGTTCTTAAAGAGAGGGGAATTAACAATGTAGCAGATTTGTATCTTGAGGGTTCTGATCAACACAGAGGTTGGTTTCAGTCGTCTCTCATAACATCCCATGCAATGTTCAAGAAATCTCCATATAAAAATGTTTTAACACATGGGTTTGTTGTTGATTCTGAGGGTCAAAAAATGTCCAAATCTATTGGTAATATTATTTCCCCACAAAAAATTATTAAAGATAAGGGCGCAGATATACTACGACTTTGGGTAGCTATGACTGATTATTCAAAAGAAATGACTATATCTGATGA
>CBFIBF010000003.1:30530-32325 GCA_965660795.1 Gammaproteobacteria bacterium | reverse complement strand
GATTTTGAAAATGAATCGTTATCAGTTAAAGATATGATTCTTCTAGATAAATGGATTATACATAAAGCTGGAAAGCTAAATATTCAAATTAAAAAAGACTATGAAAATTTTAAGTTTCATAAAATTACTCAAGATATCATTAATTTTTGCACACTTGAATTAGGTGGATATTATCTAGATATTATAAAAGATAGACTGTATACGTCTAAAAAAGATGGGCTTCCAAGAAGATCAGCACAAAAGACATGTTATATACTCATGTCATACATTAATTCATGGATTGCGCCCATATTGACATTCACTGCTGAAGAAATTCATTCGAAAATGCCTAATAGTGAACACAGTATTTACCATAAAGATTGGTATGAATTTCCAATTGAAATTGATGATAATTATATTGATATTTTTGATTGTCTGTATGAAATTAAGCCTAATGTATCAAAGCTTATAGAAGAAGCAAGGAATCTAAATACAGTAGGTTCATCATTGGAATGTTGCCTAGATATCACATGTAACACAGCTTTACACCACATACTTGAAAGCTTAAAAGATGAACTAAAATTTGTGTTTGTTGTTTCTGAATGTAATCTTAAGAGGGGCGCTGAGTTAGACAATTATGATTTCAATCATGATAACTATAAACTCTCGATTAGAATTACAAAATCATCAAATGAAAAATGTGAAAGATGCTGGCACTTGAATGAATCTGTTGGAAAAATAGACAAAGCCCCAACTATTTGTCAAAGATGTTTCGATAACGTGCATGGTGATGGAGAATGCAGAACATACGCCTGAAAGTATTGTTTTCCATTTTAATAGTTTTCCTTGTTGTATTATGTGATATCTATACAAAGCAAATGATTTTAAATATAGGTCAAAGCTTTATACTAAACTCATTCATCAAAATACATATGATTGAAAACTATGGGATTGCATTTAGCTTATTTGATAATCTCAGCGAAAAAGGCTACTTAGTCCTTAATGCATTAATAATTTTGATCATATTATTTATATTTTATGAACTATATAAAAATATCAAGTTATCTAATATATATATTACTGGGTTGTCACTAATACTTGGTGGGGGCATTTCTAATCTATTTGATCGATATGATAATGGCTCAGTTACAGATTTTATAATTCTTTATTATGAAGATTTATACTTCCCTGCAATATTCAACATTGCAGATCTATCAATCAGTATAGGTGCACTACTTGTAGTAATTTACTTATTTTTTTACAGTCATGAATACAATCAAATACAAAAGTGAAGTTTCTTTACATTACTCTCTTAAAGCTGAAGGGGTATTATTTGAGAGCACTTTTAATAATGACCCTATAAATATAAGCATAGGTGAATGCAATCTTCCTCAAATTCTAGAGAGTGCTCTTTACGGCTTAAAAATAGGAGACAAGAAATGTTTCTCATTCTCATCAAGAAATATCTTTGGTGATTATGATCAAAAAAAAATTAAAAGTATGCCATTAAGTGCTTTTAAAAATTATAAAGATATAAAGACTGGTGATATTATAGAAACTGTAGAGAATAATAAATCTTATTACATAACGATAATTGAAAGAAAGGATAAAACTATTTTGGTAGATCTTAATCACCCCTTATGTAATAAAGATATTGTTTTTGAAGTAGATATTTTAGATATAAAAAATGCCACTTAAAGATGTAGAACTTTTATTAACCGAGCCAAGAGGGTTCTGTGCAGGTGTTGACAGAGCTATTGATATAGTAAATCGTGCAGTAGAAATATTTGATCAAACTGTTTATGTCAAACATGAA
>CBFIBF010000003.1:27761-30431 GCA_965660795.1 Gammaproteobacteria bacterium | reverse complement strand
GCAGGTGTTGACAGAGCTATTGATATAGTAAATCGTGCAGTAGAAATATTTGATCAAACTGTTTATGTCAAACATGAAGTAGTACATAACAAGCATGTTATTAAAGACCTAGTAGATAAGGGAGTAATATTTATAGAATCTCTTGATGATGTTCCTAGTGGATCTATTCTTATTTATAGTGCACATGGCGTTTCCAAAGAAGTTAGCAATCAGGCTAAATCAAAAAATCTAAAAGTGTTTGATGCAACTTGTCCTCTTGTTACTAAAGTACATTTTGAAATACATAAATATGCATCTGAAAATATTGATGTTGTGTTAATTGGTCATAGTGGACACCCTGAGGTTGAGGGTACTATGGGGCAATACATATCAGATCATGGGCAAATACATTTAGTTGAGACATTAAATGATATAGACCGATTAAATATTGATTCAGCGAAGATAGCATATGTGACACAGACAACCCTATCAGTAAGTGATACTCAAAATATAATAGATTATTTGAAAACTAAGTTCCCAAATATTATTGGCCCAAGAAAAGATGATATTTGCTATGCAACTCAAAATAGACAGGAAGCTGTTAAAAAGATTCTCAAATATTGTAGTTCATTAATTGTTGTGGGTTCTAAAAATAGTTCAAATTCACAGAGACTCAAAGAAATTGCAGAACAATATGGTATCCCGTCATATTTAATTGATGAAGTTAGTCAGCTTGATTTAGGTGAACTCAGTAATGGTGATGTAATCGGCATAACCGCTGGTGCATCAGCTCCGGAAGAGACTGTTCAATCGTTAGTTAAATTTCTCGAAAGCAAAGGTGCGAAAATATCGAATAAAAAATTAGACTTTAAAAGTGAAAATATAACTTTTTCAATACCTAAAGAATTAAAAAAGGTTAACTAAAATCATGAGTAGTATTAGTATCTAATGATTCGTCTGGTTCCTTGAAATCTGGATCATTTGGATTGATGAATATAAACTGTTTATCAGCTTCATCTATTGCAACGTAATCTAATTTAGTATTTTTAAGATTGACCATTGAATTAGGGTCTATGAGGATATCAATACCATTGATCTTTAATTGTAGGTCCTCTTCCTTAGATTGATCAAATCCCATAGCATAGTTATATTTTCCATTCGAATCAACATTCAGTGATATTCGCAGTGGCCATTTCTCGCTGTCTGCTAGTTTTGACGCTTCGTTAATTTGTTTTGCTGCGTCATCGCTAATTTCAAATATTTGTTTAACCATTAATTTTTTTTATAAAGTTAGTAAAATTTTTAACCCAGTCAAATTGCTCAGTTGATCTTAAGTGGGAAAATGAGGCAATTGTATTCTTATAGATTAAACCGTCATCCTTACCGTTTATACCATATCCTCGTTTTATATTGTATGCATATTTATATCTTTTATTATTAAATCTAACTGATGAATAGTGGAATTCATGAGCATTAATTTTTTCTAAGCTTATGCCCCAGGGATGGTTATTCGTGATAAGCTTTGTATATCCTCTGCCAATAGGCTTATCATGCATTTCAACATCAATATCGAATACTCCACACATCTTCATTTTAGAGTTTTTAAATTTAATAGTTTTAGCTAGGTACATTAGTCCGCCACATTCAGCATATGTTGGCATGCCATTTTCAATTGCATCTTTAATAGACTTTTTCATGCTTTTATTTTTCTCTAAATCTCTAGCTTGTGTTTCTGGAAAACCTCCTCCAATAAACAATGCATCTAACGAAGTAATTTCTTTATCTTTTATTAAATTAACACGTTTGATTTTGCATCCGCACTTCTCTATTTTTTCAAGATCATCAGGGTAATAAAATCCGAATGCTGAATCAACGGCAACTCCAATTGTAAAAGAAGATTTGTTCGCTCTTTGTGATGTAACATTTGTTAACTCTTTTACCTTAGTCATTTTTGGTAAAAGAGACTTATAATTTATGTTTCTTTTGACGATAGTAGCTATTGAAGATAGTACCTTTCTTTTTTGACTATGCTGAAAAGTCGGAATTAGTCCTAAATGTCGCTCAACAATAAAGTCCTTGATTTTAGGTATACACCCTATGACGTTAAAATCAGTATATTCTTTGATTGCAGATAGGAGTTTTGTTTCATGTCTTGCTGTTGAGACATTATTTAAAACAACTCTATTAATATTTAATTTTGTATTAAAAGACTTATATCCGTTTAACAAAGGTGCAATACCTCTGGTCATACCTTCACAGTCAATAATTAATAAAATCTCAGCTTTTAATAACAATGCTAGTTGTTCATTACTATCATCTCCTGTAATTGACACACCATCATATAATCCTTTTGTCCCTTCTATAATATTTAGATTGGAGTTTTTGGACTTTTCACGATACATCTTTGCTATTTCACTTGATGACATAGTATTAAAATCTAAGTTATAGCATGGATTAGATGATGCATATGATAGCCACGTTGGATCAATGAAATCAGGTCCTTTTTTAAATGTTTGAATATTATATTTTAGATCATTAGCAATTTTGGATAAGCCTATTGACAGAATCGTTTTACCAGATGACTTTTTAGTCGATGATATTAGCAGAGGCTTTAACATGGAGATTTATTCTATTTTTTTATAGGAATAAATTTTAGGTTAGTTATTAATATAAGTATTATTATTAATGCAA
>CBFIBF010000003.1:24967-27662 GCA_965660795.1 Gammaproteobacteria bacterium | reverse complement strand
GAGAAGTCCCACCTATTCCTAGACCAAATTCAAATAATGAAGGTGTGTAAGCGTGAATTTGATTATCATAAAAAGTTGATTCTAATATAGTGTGATCAGGAAAGATGTTTAATGGAAATGCTTGTCCACCAATAATTATGACTGCTACAGCAAAAAAACCACCTACAACCACCATAAATGAGGTGATTAACAAAGGAAACTCCCTACCTTCATGATTAGTTGTTTCATATAAGAGAGGGATTAGAAGGCCTAAGCCAACTTGACCTAACCAAAACATAGTTGTGTAACCTCCTCCATCAAGAAGAATAAATGTTTCAACAGCAACCTGTTTTGAAATATATAAGTTAGTTATATGATACAAAATCAAGAAATAAATATTAGCCAATAAAAAAATAATCATGAGTTTTCTAATATTTTTAGTAATCTCGAGTGGTATATCAACTGATTGCAATTTAGATATAACTTTTAATAGTAAATAGAATACTGCTGTACCGTAAAGAAGTGACATTACAATAAATAGTGGTGCTAGCACAGCTGTTGAATATGCCTCACGTGCAACTAAAAAACCAAATATGGAACCTGTACCTGTTGTTAAAATAATTCTCCATCCAAATGCAAATTTGCCAACTATAGCGGAGTATTTGGTAACATTAAAATCTAGCATTGACCAAATATATATAGCTAAAATTACAAAAAATCCTGAATATAAAAAAATATTCCACGCAAATATTGATTTGAAGTTATATGTGGTCATTGCAACGATCAGTCTGTCAGGCCTTCCAAGATCCAATACAAGTATTATTAAACCAGCAATTAGAAAAGCAATTGCAAACAAAGCAGATAATGGTGCTAGTGGTTTATATAATTTTTTATTAAATGCAGATGATAATGATGCGATGTTAAGTACACCTGAGGCGATGACTATAAGAGTCACGGCAAAAATATGAGGTAGCCCCCAAACAATTTGATTATTCATACCTGTAACATAATGGCCCTCATGTTCCATGTATGCGGAAGATGCTAAACCAATAAGTATAAGAAAACCAAGAAATAAAAATAATCCCCAGTATACAAACCTAGGAGCTTTTAATTTATCGAATGTGTAATCGCTCATATGTTGGAATAAAAAACTTTCTGCTGTAGATTCAAATCATTTCTAAGCCTTCTTGGGCTATTTGAACTAACTACTATACTTACTTTACTACTAGAGTCCTTTAAGTCACCAAATGTAATAGCATTGTGTCCAGCTTTAGTGCATGCATCTTCACAAGCAGTTGTCTCGGTACCGTGATCAATACGGTTAACACATAAGTTACAACTTTCAACACAACCTTTTCCTCTAGGTGCGTTTGTATTTTGTTGTGTTAGTGTCTCATGTACAAAAGAACGAGCTTTAAATGGACAGGCCATCATACAATATCTACAACCAATACATGTATGTTGATTAACCATCACAATTCCATCTTCTCTTTTAAATGAAGCGCCTGTGGGACATACATCACAACATGGTGGATTCTCACAGTGCTGGCACATTAGAGGCATTGTGGAGATTTTATTAGTTGTATTATCTTGAATTTTAACTTTTCTAATCCATTGGGAATCTGTCTCAGGTCGTCCAAAACCAGTTAAACCATTTTCTTCGTTACATGCATCAACGCATGCTGTGCACCCGTCAACGCATTTATCTACATCTATATGAATTCCCCAACTGTTTTTATTAGTTACTTTTTGTGCTAATGGTTTTTTGGCATGAGCTTTCTCAGTCAATAGAGACGGAATAATAAAAGTGATAGCTAATGTGCTGGCAGATTTGACAAGAAAGTCTCTTCTATTTTTCATTTTTAATACTCTTAGCAATTTTACTTATTTCGACTGTATTACTTTTGCTTATATTACCTGAATGTTTTGGAAACCTTGGCTCTGCAGCATGACATGAGAAACAGGTTATATTAGTTGCAGTCTTCATATGACATTCCTGACAAAATTGACCTTCTGCATTTATTGGAATTGCCTTACCTTTCTCATCATAAGAAACATGACAATCAACACAATTCGCTAAACTATGATTTTTAGTTCTTATGCCATCTACGACAGTCTCATCTCGTTGATGCAACAGAAAAAGATTATGTTCTTTTCGCATGATATCAGTTGGTTCTACACAGGCTTCCTGTGAATCTGCTTTAGACTTTCCAACAGTTAAGTGAGGATTTCCATCATGTGTATACCCTGATTGTAGAGTAATCATAAAAATAAATATCACAAAAGATATCTTAAGATGTCTCAATATTTTCCCCTAAATAAGAGAGCGAAATATTACTCGCCAAGCCCCATTTTAATATAACCTGTTGGACAGACATCTGCACAAATGTGGCAACCAATACATTTGTTATAATCTGTATCAACATATCTACCAAGTGTTGACTCATCTTTTTTAACTCTAAACACTGCATCTTGAGGACAGTAAATTACACAATTATCACATTCAAAGCACATGCCACAACTCATACATCTAGATGCTTCAGCGATAGCTTGCTCTTCAGTCAAACCGATAATTCTATCTTTATAGTTATCTATTACGTCATCGCCAGATGGAACATCCTCACCTCTTTTAAGTCTCTCTTCATGTTTGAAGTGTCCGAGGAAAAGTTCTGTAGATGGGATAATTTCTTGAGCAGATCTATCTTCATAGTTATGC
>CBFIBF010000003.1:19927-24870 GCA_965660795.1 Gammaproteobacteria bacterium | reverse complement strand
GTAGAACATTCTTACTAGTATCTGAGCCACGATATAAATCAGGATCTATTGGTGCTGTATAAGGCTCAGGCGCTAAGTCTGTTTCTCTTAATTTATCAAGTAAATTAAAGTGATGTACATCAACTTTTGGACGTCTTTTGAAATCTTTATTTTCAAAATAACTTTTGATTGTTTGAGAAACAATTGATCCTTGACCAATTGCTGTTGTTAGTAAATGTGGTCTAATTATATCGCCCGCTACAAAATGACCTTCTTTTGTTTTATGTCTGTAGTAGTCATCGACTTCAAAGAAGCCTTTATCATTTCCAAGCTCATCTATTCCTTCGATATCTGGTGCCTGACCGATTGCAGCAACTATTAAATCAGCTTCTATTCTTTTTTCTGTCCCCTCAACCGGTGTAGGGATATTATTTTCATCAAAACTGCAATCAGCAACAATCATAGCAATTGCTCTGTTGTTGTCATCCTTCTCAATTTTTACTGGCATAACACCATTCAATATGCTTACGCCCTCATGCATAGCATCGTTTACTTCTTGTTCTGCAGCTGTCATTTCTTCTTTCTTAAATAATGATGTCAGTGTTACATCAGCACCTTCTTTTGCAGCTGACTCAGATACGTCTTGTGCAACATAACCATGTACTATGTTCTCTGGTGTATCTTGTTCATTCATTTTTGATATATGACCTAGTCTTCTTGCAACTGATACAACGTCAATTGATGTATCACCGCCACCTACACAGATTACTTTTTTTGAGCCTACTTTAAGTCTGCCGTCACAAAAAGCTTCAAGAAAATCTACACCTGTAATGCAATTAGTTGCATCTCCACCATCAACAGGTATTGCTTTACCATTCCAACACCCTATTGTCCAAAGAACAGCATCATGAGATTTCTCTACTTCATCAAGCGCAATGTCTTTTCCAACTCTTTTGCCCAATACAATCTCGATGTCTCCGAGATTAATAATTCTCTCAATTTCTTTATCTAATAAATCTCTAGGTGTTCTATATCCTGGTATGCCATAGCGCATCATTCCGCCAAGCTCTTTTCTTTCTTCAAAAATTGTAGATGCATAACCCATCTTTCTTAATTGATATGCAGCAGACAAGCCAGCGGGTCCACCACCTATGATAGCGACTCTCTCTTTGTTTAATTCAGGTGCAGCATCAAAGGTGTATCCTTCCTTGATCGCTTTATCTCCTATAAATTGTTCTACTGCATTAATACCCACATAATCATCAACTTCATTTCTGTTGCAACCACTCTGACATGGTGCTGGGCATACTCTTCCCATTTGTGAAGGGAATGGGTTTGCAGCAGTTGATCTTCTAAAAGCATATTCAGACATAGACATGTCTGCTGGAGGTTGCTCAATACCACGGACAATTTGCAACCAGCCTCTTATATCTTCCCCTGATGGACAACTTCCTTGACAAGGAGGAGTTTTATGAACATATGTAGGACATTTATGTGAATGGTCCTGTTCAAATATTGCTTCTGAAAAATCAGTGTATTTATGATCACCTTCATTAAACCTTCTGTAGGTGTTTTCCTCTTTCATCAAATTTATAGTTTTTTCAATCTTGGTCATTTATTTCAACATTTAATATAAGTTTATTATACTTTTCTAATACACTGTTAAATGAGTATAGCACAAGAATTTTTGAGCTAAACCTCTTTTTTGTTCATAATTAGCGCATTACTCACAAGCTGATGCAGACTCACTATTTGATCCAATTCTAGATCATAATACTGAAATACCTTACTAAATTGACTCTTACAGATGGCACATATAGCTGCCATATGTGTAACTCCTTTTTCTTCAATTAAATGCTTTAGAGCTTCCATTCTAGGCAACGCGCCTTTAACACGAAGTTCCATTAAATCATCAGTTAAAAGGCCTCCGCCTCCACCACAGCAATAGGTCTTTTCTTTAATTGTTTCATCGTCCATGTCATAAAAATTATTGGCAACAGTTTGAATGATTTTTCTTGGAATTGTAAATTGTCCGCCCATTACGCCACCCATGCTGGAAGCACGAGCAACATTGCATGAATCATGATAGGTAAGAGTCATATCATCATTGGCAGATTTATCAAAATTCAGTACATTTTGATCTATTAAGCTATTTGTAATCTCACATATATGCTGCGGAACAGGATATCTCGAATCTAAGAAATCAAAAGGGCCGGCTAATGTGTTTAAGAAACTATAAGCAACGCGCCAAGCGTGGCCACATTCACCAAATACAATTCTTTTAACATTTAATTCTAATGCAGCTTCACGTATACGCATTGCAAGTTTTTTCATGTTGTCATAACTTCCTATGAACATACCAAAATTAGCAGCTTCACTAGCATGAGAACTTAAGGTCCAGCTTATACCAGCTTGATGAAATACTTTCGCATAACCTATTAACCCGTCAACATGTGGCTCAGCAAAAAAATCTGCTGAGGGAGTAACTAAAAGAACTTCTGAATCTTTTACATCTAAAGGAAATTTAACATCAACTTCTGTATCATCTAAAACATCCTCTTCAAGACCCTCTAATGTATCAGCAAGTGCAGGTTCTGGAAGACCTAAGTTATTTCCAATTTTATGAACCTTGCCTATTATTTCATTACAGTATTTTTGACCTACACCTATAGAATCCATTACCTCTCTAGCAGCCATAGATACTTCTGCAGTATCAATGCCGATTGGACAAAACACAGCGCATCGTCTGCACTGAGAACATTGATGATAATATGAATACCAATCATCCAGCACTTCTTTCGTTAGATCTTGAGCGCCAACTAGTTTTGGAAAGTACTTACCGGGTAAAGTAAAATAGCGCCTGTAGACACTTCTCATTAAGTTCTGTCTACCTACAGGCATATTTTTTGGATCTTTAGTTCCTTGGTAGTAATGACACTTGTCTGTACATGCTCCACATTGTATACACGAATCAAGATAAACTCTTAATGAGCGATACTTTCCAAGCAAATCTCCCATCTTATCGATGGCTTTTTCTTGCCAGTTGTCAACAAGCTCACCAGGATAGCCGAGACTAGACTGAAATTCTTCTTTTGATTTAAATGGTGATAGATGAGCAGTTGCATCATCTTTTAGTTTAGGTATTACAGGAAACTTTCTAACTTCCGGTGTTTGAAATTTACTAGCCATACTATTTATTCGACTCCATTCGCTTAGCCCAATTTGCTAAATGTCTTTTGCTTCTTGCATTGTCAACTTGGTTTCTGGTTGGACTAAAAAACAAACCAGGCGCATGTAACAATTTACTGTATGGAAAAATTATCATTAATGCAATAACTAATGATAGATGGATCAGCAGTACAGTATCTGCAGGTAGTTCTGAAAAATTAAATGTTAATAATCCAACAAAAAATAATTTTATAGCCAAAATGTCTGAGGGAAACCATTTCATCATTAGTCCGGATCCTGCGATAGCAATAATTAAAACTAGGATTAAATAATCAGAAGGTGATGATATGTATCGCACCCTATCTACAAAAACTCGTCTTGCAAATAAGCCTAATAAACCAAATAACATTAAATAAGCAGCATAATGACCAGCAACTTGAACTAATTCAAATGATACCCAAAACCAGACAGGATCTGTGAAATACTTCAGATGTCTGAACGCAGCTAGAAGAAGTGCTAAATGAAAGAGCCAGCTAAATAGCCAAGTCCACTTCGTTGCGGAGAATAAACTTTCAAAAAATACAACTTCTCTAAATACTCGCACTGCAACTCCTTTTTGTGTCATTGGAGCTGGTGGGGTTGGGATTTTTAGCGGTGCTGGTATGGTTGCATATTCATATATTCTGTATGCAAGACCAACAAATAATATTGCTGCAGCGAAATAAAACATCGCTGCATACAATATAGTTACAAATGTCACTGTCTCTCCCTGACCTGCTGTCTACTTATACGCACCCAGTTGGTTTTGGAAGTCCAGCGAATTTACAAGCCTGTTTACCTGGTCCATATGGAAATAACTCATATAAATATTTGCTGTTCCCTTTATCTTTTCCAAGTTTTTTACCTACAGCTTTTGTAAGTACTCTTACAGCTGGAGCAATTTGATATTCCTCATAGTATTCACGTAAGAAATTAATAATTTCCCAGTGGTCTTCTGACAAGTCAATATCATCTTCTTTTGCCATTACAGTTGCAACATCTTTTTCCCAGTCGTTGAGGTTTGCTAAATAACCCTCTTCGTCTGTTTCTAAAGATTTGCCATTTACTTCAATTGCCATCTTATTTCTCCTTTTAAAGCCAATTTTGAGTTTTTTCGTTATCAGCTACAAGTTTAACGAAACCTTTATAATCAATAATTTCTATATTATTTGTTAAATTTGAATTATCAAGCCCTCTTGCAGATAGGTCTGGTCCTAGAACATAAAACTTATAATTTTCAGTATTACTAGATATGACACTTTCATATTTAGTTCCTTTGGTACATGCATAAACTCCATCTTCTATGAATAAAATTGATGAGCCTGAATCGGCATATCTCATGCATGTAGTTAAGCTATCTTTTTCAAATGGTGATTTGTTAATAGTATGTAACATTAGAAATTAAAAAATACCTCAGATTCATTGAATATTTTTTTTAGATCATCAGATGGTAATACTTCAACATCTACAGATAGATCTGCTTCTGATAATCCTCTTTCTTCAAGTGATTCTTTTTCAACATAAAGCTTCTCTACATCATACATTTCGAGTGCACCAAAAGTTTTTGTAAAATTCTTAGTAGCTATACCTTCTGTATTTTGACCTTTTTTAAGTTGGTAGACACCATCATCTATAAATGCAAGGGAAACATCTTGTTCAAATGCTGCCGCAATTAGCACTACTTCCAAAGCTTCATGAGCATAGATAGATCCATGAGGAGCTTTTCTGTTAACGTATATAAATTTTTTAATCTTACC
>CBFIBF010000003.1:6612-19827 GCA_965660795.1 Gammaproteobacteria bacterium | reverse complement strand
GATTCTAGTTCTTGCTCTTCCATCTTTAGTCACCGAATGTGATTATTCTATCTGCTTGTATCCCAGCTTCAATTAATTGTCCTAAACCAGAAATACGAAATTTACCTGCAATATTATTTGCATCTTTACTATTTCGTTTCATCTCATCTTCATCAACCATTCCACGTCTTTGTGCTGCAGCTACGCATAGTACAAGATCTAGATTGTGCTTTTCAGCAAGCTCAGTCCAACGATTAGGAATATGTCTATCATCTTGAGGTGGTGTTGCTAATCTGGTGCCATTGTTAACACCGTCATGATAAAAGAAGACTCTAAAAATCTCGTGGCCTTCCTCTATTGCGGCTTCAATAAATTTATAAGCGGTGTCCGAAGCTTGGTGTTGATAAGGGCCTTCATTTATTAGTACACCAAATTTCATAATGTTAGCTAATTAAAATCTAACGTATGCAGATGAATTAAGTGTTTTTCTACCACCGCGCCAATTATCAATATGGTGTTTAGTAAATGGAAGCTCTGTAAGTTCAAAGAATCTTGGCCATCCGATTCGTTCTATCCAATCGTTTATTCTCTCCCAATCTCGAGCATCTTCCTTATAAGCACTTAATATTCTTTTAACAATTGCAGTTGCTTCAGGCCATCTTGGTGGATTATTAGGTATACCAGCTGCTACCAGTTTTTGGAAAGATGGTTTGCTTCTCGCATTAGAGTGATTACCGCCGACCCAAATTGCTAGTTTACTGTGTTCTGGATCATTAATTTGCATAGGTGGGCATGGTGGAAAGCACGCACCACAACAAATACATTTTTTCTCATCAACTTCAAGAGATGGTTTACCATTAACCATTGCTGGTCTGATCGCTGCAACAGGACATCGAGCTACTACAGATGGTCTCTCGCAAACGTTTGAAACAAGATCATGATTAATCTTTGGTGGTTTAGTGTGTTGGATATTAATCGCAATATCACCTTGTCCACCACAATTTATCTGACAACATGATGTTGTTAAATGAACGCGGTTAGGCATGTCATTATTTCTAAATTCATCAATAAGTTCATCCATCATAGCTTTTACAACACCGGATGCATCAGTACCTGGTATATCACAGTGAAGCCACCCTTGTGTATGCGAAATCATAGCTACTGAATTTTTTGTTCCACCAACTATAAATCCTTCTTTTTCAAGCGCATCGATTAAAGGTTGGACTTTATCTTTATCTTTAACCATATATTCAATATTACTTCTGATGGTAAATCTCACATAACCATCAGCAAATTCATCGCCTATGTCACATAGTGTTCTCAGTGTAAATACATCTAATATACGTTGTGTGCCAGCTCTTACTGTCCAAATTTCATCTCCACTGTTTGCGACATGAAGAAGTACTCCAGGGCGTGGATGTTCATGATACTTCCACTGACCAAAGTTTTTTCGCATCGTTGGATGCATGTATTGAAATCCATCAGGACAACCTGTCTCTATTGGTGATCTCATTTCTTTTTTTGCGTTCTCACTCATTATGCTGAATCCTTTGCTCTTTGATCGGCTTTTTCATACCATTTTACTGCCTCATCATCCCAATCATCGGTTCTTACGTAAGAACTCTCTCTAGGATTAGCTACCATGTTAGGATCAACATCGATGCCAATTCCATCAAGGAAATTAACAAGGCCAATTCTCTCAATCATCTCGCCACATCTCTCATGTTCAAGAGCATTATCAGCCCAGAAATCAATTGTTTCTTCTGCAATCTCGACTAGTCTTTCCCAATCCTCTTCTTTTTCTAACTTCATAAATGGAACAATAACTGTACCCATTAAATCACCAATTTTAAGAGTTCTTTTACCGCCAATAAGTATCGTTACACCTTTATCATCTCCACATTGAAGCGCTTTAGGAACAACATTTAGACAGTGCATGCACTTGACGCAGTTTTGATTATCAATTTGAATTGAATTGTCATCATTTAATGAGATTGCGTTAGTAGGACATCTAGTTACGATATTATCAATAACATACTTACGACCTTTCATCTCGACGTACTTCTTAAACTCCTCTTGATCAACTTTGATGTCATCTCTCCATGTTCCTATTACTGACATATCAGCTCTTTCGATAGAATTCATGCAGTCATTAGGGCATCCAGACACTTTAAATTTAAATTTGTATGGTAAAGCCGGTCTGTGAACGTCATCTGTAAAGTTGTTTACTAAAAGTCTGTGTGCTTTATGTTCGTTTACGTTAGACATTTCACATCGTCCTGCACCAACACATGACATTGCTGTTCTAACACATGGACCCGCACCACCTAAATCAAAACCATAATCATTGATCTCATCAAAGAAATGTTGTGTGTTTTCGGTAGTTGAGCCGATAAACATGATGTTTCCTGTTTGACCATGAAATGTTACTAAGCCTGATCCATGCTTTTCCCAACTATCTGCTAATTTTCTTAGCATGCTTGTTGAGTAGAAGTTACCAGCAGGAGGCTGTACTCTTAAAGTGTGGAATTCTTTAGATGCAGGGAATGCAGCACCAACTTCAGAAAACCTAGGTATGATTCCGCCACCATAACCATAGACACTCACTGTCCCACCTTTCCAATATCCTTTGCGTGTTTCATATGAATGCTCAAGTTGACCAAGAAGGTCATTTGTCATTTCATTAATTCTGTTATCTGGGTGTGTATCTCTTAATTTTTTTATACCGCTAATAAAACTAGGCCATGGCCCGTTTTCTAGCTCATCGATCATTGGTGTATCATGTTTTTTCACAATTTATCCCCTAAAATCCTTTGGTTTCCAATGTATATTATTTTATCATTGATTTCTAATATGTCTACGTGAAGTTAATATTGCATCGATTTATTACAAAAAACAAGCATTAAAATGCTCTAATATTTATAATCACAGATAAGTATGTTTCTAAGCTCAAAATCAAGCGAATTCCTTAAATGGGCTGCCCAAAAAGAGAATAATATCCCTAAAAACATCAATGAAATTTCTGTGGAAATTAAAGACATTAACCGCGCTACAAAAAATGAAATATCTAAAATTAGATCAACATTGGATAAATTCAACAGTTGTTTGTATAGAAGTAATAGAGATTTAGAGTCCAATTCATGTCTTTTAGACTTTGCAAAAGCCGTAGGGATGAAAACATTTGACTGTAACAACATTGAAGCAAATGAGATAAGTACAATTTCATCAATTAAAAATGAGAAAATACAATATATCCCCTATACAAATAAGGCTCTAAATTGGCACACCGATGGGTACTATGATAAGAAACCTTTGTTTTCATGGTTGCTCCATTGCATTAACCCAGCTGATGATGGCGGTGAAAATTACCTTTTAGATCATGAATTAGCTATGAGAGAGTATGTACTGAGTTACGATGATATAGAAGTTTTAATGAATAAAAGAGCTATAACAATTCCTGAAAGCCAAGGTTCAAACAGATCAGAATTATCTACATATATTTTTTCATTCGATAATGATTATGAAAAATTGCATATGAGATTTTCTATGAGGAAAGAGAATATCAAGATGAGTGACAATACATTCACAGCTATGTCTAAATTGACAGATGTTATTGAAAATAATTGTTCCAAGTATTCTATTAATTACAAGCTATCTAAAAATGAGGGAATCTTGAGTAATAATATTTTACATGGAAGAAATTCATTTAAAGATGATAAAGTACAAAGGAAACTTTTAAGGATTAGATCATACGAGAGATTATAATGTTATATTTGAGTACGCTATTAATTGAACATAAGGATGTTGAAACATTTGATGAGTTTTTAGAAGTGATAAAACAAAAAGCAATAGAAGGCGAAATGTTTATAAGATTTGATTTGAAACCTCCTTTTCCTGATACTCCTGAAAACTGGCAAGATCGTGTAGAAAGCGTTTTCAGTGGATACATAAAAGAATAATTATGTGGCAAGAATCACAAGAAAATAAACCTCCATCAAATACCTCGGATATGATTGAGTTATCATTCTCAGTTGACTGTAAAGAACTCCCATATGATCATGCCTTTGAGCTCTCCTCAGAGATACTTAATCTCATACCGGAGATTAAAAATGACAAAAGGAATGCAATTCAAACGCTTCATGGTCCGATGTCGGGCAACGGTTGGGTACGACCAGATGGTCAAAATATACCTCTATCAAAAAGAGCCAAGCTTATTATGCGTATCAATAAAAGTCAGATAGATCATATCAAAACGATTGAGGGTCAAGAGATCAAACTTTTTGGTAATAAATTGAAAATTGGTAAATCAAAGGTTAAAAGTTTTGTAATAGTTAAAGATCTTTTTTGTAGATTCATCGTAAGTGATCCTAATATTGATGAGGATAAATTTCTTGAGCTAATTCAGAATGAGCTCAGGCAATACAACATAAATCTCAGAAAAGCTTTATGCGGACAATCGAAAATGATTAAGTTTGGATCTGAAACCTTTTACACGAGATCCCTAATGATTGCAGATCTCTCTAAAAAAGAGTCACTTAGACTACAAGAAGAAGGTGTTGGAGAGAGAAGGCTCTACGGATGTGGGATATTTCTACCGCATAAATCAATAGATGCAGTGAATAATTTTAAAGAAGAAGAATAATATACTGACATCAATCTAGACTTATACTTTTTAGTATATTAGAATTTTCCAATATTGATGAATTCAGGCATGGAGACTTAAATGAAAGTTGAAGTTAACGGAAATGAAATATCTACAACAGATACAGGTTTTCTGACTAATATAGAAGATTGGACAGAGGATGTAGCGAAAGTAATCGCGCAACAAGAAGGAATTGAACTTAGTGAAAGACATTGGGATGTAATAAATTATCTAAGAGACGAATTTATTAACAATAAAGAGAATCAACCTAACACTAGGAACATGATTAAAGATATGGGAAAGTTATGGGGTGAAAAGATAGATTCAAAAACATTATTTGATCTATTTCCTGGCAATCCAAGTAAACAAGCAGGTAGAATCGGTGGTTTACCTGAAAGTAGGAGAAAAGGTGGATATTAATGACTGACGCAGTTAATGAAAAAGAACTTCAGGAAGAAAGAAAAAAAATCATCTCTAGAATATTAGAGATTCAAAAGAAATTCATGGAACTTGAAAGAGAAAAAGGGATTACAGAGAAGGACATTCACCATAATCCTAAGGGCATCGTAAAAGAATATAAAGAAGAGCATGAAAAACTAGCGAATAGGTTGGTCGACATTGCTCATCAAATTAAGGGGTCTATAAGAACATAATGAACCAAGAATATTTTGATAAAGTAACAGAACTTGAAAACATGAATGCTGATGATCAGTATATCCTGGGTTGGCAAGAAGGTTATCAAGATTCGCCTGAAGTAGAAGAGCAACGTGTTACTGACGCGTATCAAGCTGGATACGAAGACGGCAAGAATAACAACTTTGATAACGTAGATAAGTATAAAGCTTAAACTAGGTGGTTGTTACCGAGTCATAAACTTCGAGTATTTTTTTAAGTATTTCTACCGAATCTATATCAATAATTTGATCCATCACCCATTTATTCGTCTGACTGTACCCCATAACATCCTGACACTTTTGAGATAAATGTCTATACAAAGAATAATTACTCCCAGTTCTTGAAAATTCAAATGCAGAATATTCTGATGACCTCATGTTTAAAGTGTTGATGTATCCTTTTTTATAATCTCCTGGGCCAAAGAGATCTTCACAGTTCTCTTGCATAATTCTTGATGACTGTTTACCCAGAGAGTTCATAACTTGATTTCTAAATTCATCATCCGTTTTATCTTCAAACAATAATCTATCTACTAGATGCACTTGAAAAGACATATACTCCACGATTATAGAAACCCTTTGACGGTCATTTTCATATTCAAAATCTTCACCATGAAGCGTCTTTGCTTTGTCTAGAGATAGTCTCCAAGATATAAATGAAAGTGCACTTCCATAATCTTCAGGCGTCTTCTTTCTTTTAACAGTTTTAGACCACTTGCTTTTAATTCTTATTGCCATACTATTCAGATGATAACACTTACTGCAGAATATAAATATTATGGCAAATGAAATTAAGATAGATAAACGGCTTATTGAAAAGTCGCCTGGAAGTTTCATTTTTGAATTTGATAATGAATTATCACCTGAAAAATGTAGTGAAATAATTCAACGATTTGAGAATTCAAAAGATGATCACTACCGTGGTAGAGTTGGTCCTAACTTTGAAGAAAATGATTCTGTCAAACAGTCAACAGATATGGTCATAAGCGGTAAAGACTCCTGGAAAGATATAGATGAATTATTTTTTATTAGCCTCTCTAAAGCACTGGCTAAAATGAAAAAAGAATATGATTTTTTCAATGGCAAATTTAAGGACATTGGCTATGCGATACAAAGGACTGATAAAGGTGAGTTTTTTCATTGGCATGTTGATACCGGAAGTCATCAAATGAGTGATAGACAACTTGTTGCTATTTGGTACTTAAACGATGTAGAAGGGCCTGGTGGTGAAACGGAATTTTTACATCAAAAAGTTAAAATAAAACCTGAACAGGGGAAATTAGTGATATTTCCACCTTTTTGGACCCACGAACATCGTGGTGTTACGGTAAGAAATGGATCAAAATATATTGCAACAACATGGATTGTATTTAAATGAGTAAAAGTCACACAGAAATACAAGAAAATATTAAATCGGTGATTCAGAGGATAGCTACTGGGCCTGAGTTAAGTAAAAATATCTCCCGAGAGGAAGCAAAACATACGATGGCCGATATACTTAATGGTCAGATTGATCCTGTTCAATCCGCAATATTCCTAATTGCTCTTCGAATGAAAAGGGAGACAATGGATGAAAATCTTGGGGTTCATGACGCCATCATAGAATCAACTATAACTGAAACTACTTCTTGTGAGAGTCTCATAAATATTGCAGACCCTTATGATGGTTTCTCTCGAAATTTACCATCATCAATTTTTATATTGCCAGTCCTAGCTGAGTTAGGTTATCCGATTATCTCTCATGGAGTTCTTGCAGTTGGGCCTAAATATGGATGTACTCATCATCTAACCTTAAAAGAACTTGGTTATAATTCTCTAAACAGCCATGAAGAAATTATTAATCGATTAGAGGATAAAAACATAGGTTGGGCATACGCTGATCAGTCAATCTTTAATCCTAAACTTTATAGTTTAATGGAGCTTAGGAAAAAAATTATCAAGCGCCCTGTTATCACAACAGTTGAAGTTCTTGTCAAACCTGTAACATCTAAAGATGATCACTATTTTACAGGCTTTGTTCATAAACCCTATCCACCTATATATCTTGAGTTATCTAGAAACGCTGGCTTTCAGTCTGCAAGTGTTATTAGAGGAACAGAAGGAGGGATTATTCCTTCACTTAGACAAGCTGGAAAAGTGCATTTTTATGAGAACATCAATGACCAAGATGATGTGTTTGAAATCAAACCAGAAGACCTTGATATTTTACAATCATCAAGAGCAGTCGATATCCCTGAAGACATCATAAGAAAAGAAACAAAAGATAAAATAGAATCAAAAGTTGATGCAATTGATATAGCTAAAGCAACCTTAAAGTCAGGACTCGATGCGCTCTCTGGAAAAGATGGTCCAATGATGTCATGTATTCAGCTTGGATCTGCCATCATCCTTCATCGTATATCAGGTAACAGCATAGAACAATGCTCTAAAGAAATATTAAAAGTTATTAAAAGTGGCTCAGCACTGGATAGGTTTAAAAAGTGATTGTCTCTCTTTGCTCAAAAGATGATTTCTCAAATAATGATATGATAGAAGTTGTACACAATAATCATTCTTATCTCATAGCAAAAGCTGAAGGAAAATACTTCGTACTTGATAATATGTGTAGTCATGAAAACTCAGAATTGATACTTGGATGTTTGAAAGATAAAACAATTAAGTGTTCATTACATGGAAGTTATTTTGATTTGGAGACTGGTCAGCCTTTGAATGAACCTGCAGATGAACCAGTCAAAACATACAAAACCATTATTGAAGATAATAATATCTGTATTGAATTATGATTTTTACAGCACTTGATAATAGCATAGATTGGAATTGCAACAGTACATGGAGACAATCAGCTTATAATACTATGTGGTGTTTAATTGGCTGTAGTATCGGTGATATGGGAACCATATATTATTTTCAAGTCAACGAGATTCCTTGGAGCACATTATCGATTATGCTACTAGCTATGACAAATGGAATCATCACAAGCATTATACTTGAGACAGTTATTTTACTTAAACAAATGAATCTAAAATCTGCTTTTAGAACAGCCATAGGGATGAGTTTGATTTCTATGATTAGTATGGAGATTGCAATGAATCTTGTAGATTACTTAGTAACAGGTGGGGCAAAGATTAATTTGATGGTAATGCCACTAATGTTAATAGCAGGTTTTCTTACACCTTGGCCTTATAATTATTGGAGGTTAAAAAAATTTAATAAAGGTTGCTGCAATTAATTCATGTGAGCTGTAAGAATCTTAGTTACGGAATGCTCGATATTAATTTTTAATTTCTCATTTGTAGCTCTGAAATAACTCTCGAACAACACAGTTGGTATTGCAACTGACAAACCTACAGCAGTTGTCAGTAATGCCTCCCAAATACCGCCAGATAAAGTCGAGGGATTAATATTATTTCCTGCCATCTCCATTTGCTGAAATGCATCAATCATCCCAAATACTGTGCCAAGTAGGCCTAGCAGTGGTGCTACCATTGCTATTACTTTCAACGTATCAAGATTAGATTCATAGTACTCAAGCCTCTCTTGACTTAATCTTGAAACTTCCTCTCTAAGATAACGCTCTTTATCTTGAGTTAAATTATTTTTAAGTAAATGATACATAGTAAAAGAGACAACTTCTTTTTGAGGATGAATGTCTTTAGAAATTAAGTTATATGCATCCTCTTTTTTATCATTAAGCCACATAGAAACACTATCTTGCGTGACATCACTTCTAAAAAAATTTACTTTAAGAAGAATATGAATCTTGTAAATTACTATCGAAAGAACGTAGACAGATAGAGCAAGTAGTATAAAAACTACAGGTCCACCTTTAGTTAATATTGATGTTATTTCCATTATATTTTTTAATTCAGAAACATAGTCTAGCAGAGAATATATCTCTACTAGACTATTTTTTGATTAGAACTCGTAATTAATAGATCCAAATAAACTTCTACCTGGCTCATCAGTTCTTGTTGCTGCAGAATCTAAGGTATTAGTTGTATTCAGATGAGTGGCATATCTTTTATCAGTGATATTACTCATACCAATGGTAAAACGCAGATTAGGTGATGGCTCAAATCCAGCGAATATATCATAAACTGTATAACCAGCTGTCCCGCCAGCTACATCTAAAACTTTAGAGTCAATCCTGTCTTGTGTATCAGCAAAGTTGATTCTTAAACCATAATTTGATTGTGCTGATTTTAACTCAAATGTTAAATCACCTGCTAAAGGCATTATTTGTGGAAGAGCTCTATTTTGTGTATCGTCTTCTCCACGAGTGTAATTGAGATTTAATGTGGTATCTATACCCGCAATCACACGATGAGCTGTTACCTCATAACCATACAGGGTTGCATCAACATTTTTGTATGTCCTGGTACCCATAGCAGAGTCAGATACTCTATGCGTGGTTACATAATCATCCACATCATTATAAAAGACCGTTCCTTTTACATGATTGCCCAGCAGCATACCATCATGACCAAACTCTATAGTCATATGACGTTCAGAGGATAGATGTGGGTTACCAACATGTCTCATCATTGCACTACTATTTTGTTTAGCATTAAAAAGCTCTGTTGCATCTGGCGCCCTCTCATTGATACTAAGACTTAAATAAGATGATCCATTCATAAGATTGTTGAGTCTTACAAAACCACTAACATTATCGAATTCGCGTTTTGTAGCAGAAGCATATCCGCCATTAGCTGCTACTGCATATACAGTATTTGCTGAATGTTGCATCATGCCTGCCCCTGGATCTACATCAGCTCTAGTTGGGTCAAGTTCAACTTGGTCATATCTAAGACCATATGAGATACCTTTTATGTCCTTTTCAAAGAACAATCCTAGTTTTTCAGTTTCTACATCTGGCCATAAATATGTATTTAGAGTTCCCCCCATAGTTTGCTCGGCATTTTTAGTATTGTGCTCGTAATCAATACCAGCTCTCATGTCAGAACCAATAGTACCTATTATTCTACCTCCATACGTATCTGATGAAGTTGGTGTTGCCATGGCCATTCCGCCACTTCTTAATGTTCTATTATCCATGAGATGATCTATGTCAGTATTAAAGAGCTCAACATTCATAGCAGAAAAAATGCCAAGAGGAGTAACTCTATGATATTTGAGTGTATACATATCAGTATAACTGTAAGCAATGTCCATCATTAAGCCAGGGTATCCAACTTTATCTTGCCTGTTATTAGAGTAATTAACTTCTAATTTAGAACCGTCAGTTAAAAGTGTACCTAGTATGACTGTATAGTCAGTTGTGGAGTATTCTGTCAAAGGCTTAATACCAGAGCCTGTTTCATAGTTACCAGCGTTACTTGCAGATCCATTAAGTCTTAAGTATGAAGTTGATGATAATGGATACACCATATTACCGCTTGTTGTATAAGCTCCTGCGTTAGAATCAAAATTCTGTCCAATTCTAAATTCAGGTTTTGCAACAGGATTTGTTACGCGTTTAAAGCTAACTATACCTCCAGGTCCACCAGCACCAAAAAGAACTGATTGAGTACCTTTAATCACAGTAACAGAATCATAGTTGTTAACATTCGCATAAGTACTAGCTGGATCCATTTTTGCAGAGCAAGCACCATAAACCATGGCGCCATCTAAAAAGGTATTTAACCTTTGATCGCTTTGTCCACGAATAACTGCTTCAAGTCCATGGCCACCTCTTCTAATAGCATTAACACCATTGATGTTCTTAAGAAGATCGCCACCATCAACAGCATTTCGAGTATCCACTTCTTCAATGGCTTCATTACTGATTGTTGCTTTGTCCATGACTGGACTACTTATTTGTATATCAGTTATTTCTTCAGCTGCAACATTGTTTATTAGTACTGCGCCGAAGATTAAAAATAAAAATCTGTTCATTTTTATCCTCCAGATTAGTTAATTAATTAAATTGAAATTAAATAACGGGAGGTGCTCTAACAGAATTTTGATTTAAATAGCTTTCTGAAACTTGAAAATAATAGAGACTGTCGGTGATGTATTCAGACTTAGAAAATTCCAAATAATATGGATGCATGACGATTGTATCAATACTAGATGTATCAATAGACTGGCAGCATACACAGTCAGTTTTCATTTCACTTAAAACAGCTTGATTTATTTTATCTAGTAATTCACTGATTTTTTTAGTGTGTGAAACAGAATTTGAGTATTTTGAACCACAGAGTTCAGCATGGAGTAGATGAAAGCCATTTGAATCTTCTGCGGTTTTGATATCTATATATGTATAACTGTGCAAAGGTTGTACAGCTATCAGAAAAAATAAAAATGCTTTATAAAAAGAACTCATTTAAATACCTGACCTAAATCTATCAAAATTTTTAAGATTCTTAAAGGGTTTTTATGGATTATGGATAATAGCGAGTCTGGAAGCAAGGAAATCCTCCAGACTCTCACGTTATATATCGGAGAATTATTATCATTTGCATAGGAGTCTGTATTCCAAAAATCATGAAAATATCATAGAGTATTGCAATGACCAAAATAAGCTTAACGCCAGTAATCGATGTTGTTTTTATACTTTTAATATTCTTTATGCTCGCATCTAATTTTAATAAAGTTGGACAGTTAGAGATGAACACATCAAAAGAATCAAATCAAATTAAAAATGATGACATGAAAGTTATCAAACTTTTGGTAAGACAAGATGAAACTGTCATAAGTGAAGGAAAGATATATGATGACAAAGAATTGATATCTATGATTCAGCTCGCTATAAAGAATACTGAGAACTATAATATCATTATTACTGCCAAGGATAATGTCACCTATCAAAGATACCTAAACATCATGAGTTATCTTAAAGCTAATGGATTGAATAATGTTTCAATTGGAATTAAAGATAATGAGAATTAAAAAAACTATAAAGAGAGATTATGATGACGATGGATTATTGCCATTAGTTAATATAATTTTTCTTCTGTTAATATTTTTTATGATAGTAGGCGTAATTGAAAAAAGTATATTAAAAGATAATCTTGATTTACCAAGTGTAGAGTTTGATAGGTTTCAAAATAAAGAGATAATAAAAATTTATTATGACAAAGATAAAGAATTATTTATTGATGATAAAAAAATAAATCTCAATGATATTTCTACGTTACTAAAAACTTCAGATGCTACAAACATCGTTTTGATTGCAGATAAATCACTCTTAGTCTCAGATATTAATAAAGTTTTACTTGTACTTCAGAATAATAAAATCAATAACATACGTTTATTATCCAGTCTCAATGCAAACTGATAATCTCAATAAATACATTTTTGTCTCATTGATAATCCATAGTCTTTTTTTGTTATCTTTTAATTCAGTTTATACACAAAAAGATATAAGCCAGATTGGAGAGCAAGGAATGCAGATTCAAATGGTTCTTATGCAGGATCAGATTGATGAATCTGACAACGACGGTCTAACTTCTGATGAAAAAAAAGTTTTAAAAAAAGAGGAAAAACAGCAGCAAGCAATATTTGATAACCGTCTTCAAGGTGACAAGACGGATAAGATATATCAATCCTATTATGGTGTTATTAGAAATATGCTTGACTCAAATAAAAAATACCCCCTTCTCTCTTTGCAAAGAAGACAAGAGGGAACGCCAGTGGTAGAGTTTACTATTTTAAAAAGTGGTGAAGTAGTAAATTTGAAAGTCAATTCATCAGGTCATCGTCTTCTGGACCGAGAGGCTCAAAAGATTGTTTTAAAATCATCTCCGTTTCCCGCAATACCTGACTCACTTGGTAAGAATAAAATAGATTTGAGAGTTCCAATCAATTTTAGTCTTCAGCGTTAGCTGTATACCATTTAAGTTTATCTCTTAGGGAAACGACTCCTCCAATAATAAATATAGTTGGAGCTTGTGGTTTTTCAGTTTTGACTACACTTGT
>CBFIBF010000003.1:0-6514 GCA_965660795.1 Gammaproteobacteria bacterium | reverse complement strand
GCATATTCTGAAGTGTTGATACATATTCTTTTTGGGTATTCGTAGTACCTTGCTGAACTAAAGCGCATGGAGTAGATTCGCTCATGCCATTTTTAATAAGTTGAGAGCAAATGATATCTATAGAAACTAAGCCCATATAAAATACGATTGTTTGATTAGGTTGTATTAACTTCTCCCAGTTAAGTTCTAGTTTGCCTTCTTTAAGATGCCCTGTTACAAAAATACAACTCTGTGCATAGTCTCTATGAGTTAGAGGTATACCGCTATATGTCGAACAACCGCTAGCACTAGTAACACCTGGTACAACTTGAAATGCTATTTTCTCCTCGGCTAGTGTTTCTATTTCTTCACCACCTCTGCCAAATATAAAAGGGTCGCCGCCTTTTAATCTCAGAACCTTCTTTCCTTCTTTGGCGTATTTCACAAGTAGTTGATTAATTTCATCTTGTCTTACAACATGATTATCCCTTTCTTTGCCTACATATATTTTTGTTGCATCTCTTCGAATCAAATCAACAATAGAAGGATGGACTAAACGATCATAGAGTGCTACATCGGCTTGTTGCATTAGACGAAGGGCCTTGAAAGTAAGTAAATCGGGATCGCCTGGTCCAGCTCCTACTAAATATACTTCTCCTTGATTTGCGATATCCTCGTCAAATTCTTCAATTTGTTGATTGAGAAATACTTCAGCTTCTTCATTTTTACCTGCTAAAACAAGCTCTAAAAACTTACCATTCAGCATTTGTTCCCAAAATATTTTATTTGAAGAGAACTTCTTCATTTTTTCTCTAACTTTGATCCTATTAGCAGATACTATTTCAGCGAGCTTACCATAACCTGCAGGAACCATTGTCTCAAGTTTAGTTCGTAATACTCTTGCAAGCACAGGTGATGCACCGCCTGTTGAAACAGCAACTGTAATATCACCTCTCTCTAAAATAGATGGAAAAATAAAATCACAGATATCAGGTTGATCGACCACATTTACAATAATATTTTCATCTGAACAGTCTTTTGCAACTTTCTCATTTAAAGAAACATCATTTGTAGCAGATATTACAAATTTATATTTTTTGTCTTTGAGTATTTGTGATGAATATTTACCTGTAATACAAGTAATATTATTTTTTTTAGCAAGCGCTAAAATATAATCTGTAAATTCTAAGGAGAGAATTGTTATATCAGCTTTAGCTTTGACAAGTAGATCAAGTTTTCTCTCTGCTACTGTACCACCACCAACAATTAAACACGAAAGTTTATCAAGCTGTAAGAAGAATGGAAAATATTTCATGAATTTATTTAGCTATGCCTGCCTTTTTGTACCATTCTTCAGCTTTGCTTAAATCTTGTTCTACAATTTTACCTTCTTCATAAATCATACCTAATGTTGTCGCCGACCCCATCATTCCTTCTTCAGCTGCGCGCTCAAACCATTCGATACAAAGGTCAGAGTTTTTTTCAGTACACTCTCCCTCAAAATACATAAAACCAAGCGCATGCATTGCAAGCGGCAATCCTTCCTCGGCTGCTTTTTTCATATAGGTAAAAGCTTTATCTTCATTAGCAAGACAACCTAAACCGTTTTGTAACATAATTGCCATACGATACATAGCATCAGGATTACCCTCTTCAGCGATTGGTGAAAGTAGTTTTGTGGCATGAGCAAAATTTTTAGTTTCAAAAGCAGCAATACCACTTTCAAGCTCCATGGCTCTGTTTTCCCTCATATCCATTAATTAAGCAAACCTTCCAACTTTCCGTCCATATCATGCTCAATCAAGTCATCGAATCCACCAACATGATAGTCTCCGATAAATATCTGGGGCACTGATTGTCGTCCTGATTTTTCAATCATTTCTTTAATCAAAGACGGGTCTTGATCAATCATTATCTCAGTATATTCTAAATTTTTCTTGTTAAAGAAATTCTTTGCTCTCACACAATAAGGGCAGATACGAGTACTGTATATAGTTATTTTTTTCATACTAATTATAGTGAGTAATTTTTCTATTTACGTTTTTTTGAACAATTATACCAATAACATCATATGAATTATCAAGTTTTATTTCTGGATATTCATCATTAAGCGCAAGTAAGTATTTTTCTTGATTAATAATTTTAAATCTTCTGAACCATCTAACACCATCGTACTCAACAAAAATATATTGTCCATCAACACAGGTACCAGACGGATCGATTATTACAATACAGTCTTTTGGAAATTCAGGTTCCATACTATTATCTGTAACTTGTAGCGCGTAAGGCTCCGACGAACCACATTCGCTGTTTAAATCAGTAATTTGTTTATCGTCATTCATCTAAAAATTTTCAATATTATACTTATCAATATACTGATTATTATTGCACTTGTTATTGGAAAATAGAGATTAAAATTATTTTTTTTTATTACGATATCACCTGGTAAGCGACCTACGCCAAGATTAGCTAGATAAGGATATAAAATACCCAAAAGGAGAAAGATAACTCCTAGAGTAATCAGTATCTTTGACATATGTTAACCTGTGTTTCTCATGCCGGTAGCAATAGCATGAATGGTTCTCAAAAGCGGATCAAGGTTGACTGTATCTTCATTTGGCATATCGCGGTGAGCTTTTAGTAACATTACCTGTATATAATTTAAAGGGTCCAAGTATGGTTGTCTTCTACTAAGTGATAACGATAGTTTCGTGTTCTCTGATAGGAGTTGTTCAGAGTCAACAATCTTCAAAAGAGTTGACACAGTAGATTTAAATTCTTCTTCAATGTCATTTATTATTTCATTTGCTGCATCTTTATTTTGTACTAAAAGAGAATAATCTCTGGCAATTCCTAGGTCTGATTTAGCTAATGCCATTTGAATATTATCGAGAAGTACACTGAAAAAAGGCCACTCTGAATACATATTTTTAAGCTTGTCCATGTTACCGGCATTATCAGATACTATTTTATTTAACGCAGCACCTAGTCCATACCATGCCGGTAGAGTGTGTCTAGAAAGAGACCATCCAAAAACCCATGGTATCGCTCTTATAGAATACTTTGATCTTTGTGTTTTTTTTCTATGAGATGGTCGTGATCCAATATTTAATTCTGCAAGCTCTTGTACTGGCGTTGCTTCATAAAAATAATCCATGATGCCGGGTTTATCGTCAGTGAGATCTCTGTATTTTTTCTCACCGCACTTAGACATTTCGCTCATCATTTCTTCAAAGTTATTTGTGCAAATCTCTTCATCAACAACAAGATGCTTACTTGCTTTAATAAGTCCACTGATTGCAAGTTCAAGTTCATAAGATGCAGATTGTGGTACAGCATACTTATATGAGAGAACTTCACCTTGTTCAGTAATCTTAATCATACCTCTAACTGTTTTATTTGGTTGAGCAAGAATGGCATTATGGGTTGGTCCACCACCTCTTCCAACAGTACCCCCACGACCATGGAACAATCTACATTCAATTTGGTATTTTTTTGATATTTCTAACACTTGTTGCTGAGCTTTGTATAAGCTCCATGATGAGGATAATATGCCGCCATCTTTACATGAATCAGAATAGCCAAGCATTACTTCTTGTAGTTTTTTATTTTTGTAATGACCTATTAAACTGTTGTATGTTTCGTTGCTAAACAAGTCTTCTAATATTTCCTCGATCCGTGTGAGATCATCAATAGTCTCAAATAATGGAGCTACCTGAAGTGAGGATTTTAATTCGCCAGAATCATTTGTCACCATACCGCATAATTTAGCTAGAGCAAGTACCTCAAACACATGACTTGCATGATGCGTCATTGAGATTACGTATGTACCAAATGCTTGCTCGCTTATCTCATTTCTTAATTTTGTTACAACAGAAAATACATCTAAGACTTTTTTAGATTCATCAGATAATGCTGTATAGACATCATCTAATGTAATATCAGATTTAATAAACTCTTCTAGAGTTTTTATTCTAGATTTTTCATCTAGCCCATCATAGTCTACATCATGCTTATTCTTCATTATTTCAGCAACTGTATTTGTATGATTAGTTGACTCTTCTCTTATATCTAAATTGACTAGATAAAATCCAAATGTCTCCACAAGTCTTATAAAATCGTTGAGACCAAAATCAGACAAAATTGCATCATTATCTGCATAAAGTGAATTCCTAACAAGATATAGATCATTTAACAGATCTTGTTCTGAGTCATATGCATGTTCAACTTTTTTAGCATCAGGATTATTCTTGAGCTGCTTTATAGCCTTTAGTCGTTGTTGCAGTCGATATCTTATAATTTTAAATTTACGCCTGTACGGTTCTTTCGAAAAATCTTGTGTCGAATTTTTAAATGCCTCCTCACAATATTTTTCATCATCAGAGGAAGATGATAAAAAATCCGATGATGGAGAGGTAAGCCCAGACGAGTGCGTCAAAATAGTAGATAGTTTTTGAGCTCTTCGCATGTATTCATGAAGTACAGTTTCTGCATGCATGAATACTGCTTCTCTCGTTATATCAGGGGTTACAAAAGGGTTTCCATCACGATCGCCACCTATCCAAGATCCAAATCTGATAAAGCTTGGTACTTTGATGTCATTTCTGTGATACACCCTTTTAATTGCCTTTTCCAAATCTCTGTAAACCTCTGGTATGGCCTTGAACAAAGAAGTTCTAAAATAATAAAGACCATTTTCAACTTCATCGAGTACAGTTGGTTTTTTAAGTCTTACCTCATCTGTTCTCCAAAGAATTAATATCTCTGCTTGAAGTTCATCTATTAATTCTTCTCTTTTGATGGACTGACCTTTATAACTTTGTAACTCTAATATTGTGTTAAATATTCTTCTCATTGCTTCGAGCTTACTTCGTCTTTTAGCTTCTGTTGGATGTGCAGTGAATACTGGAACATAGTGAAGAGAGTTAATTAAAGTCTCAAGATCTTTATCATCGATATCTGAGGATTTACAATCTCTTAGGGTTTGATCAAAAGAACCCTCCCATGAATCAAAACCAGATTTAAGTCTGTCGTTTCTGTTGATATGCTGGTATGCCTCCTCTGCAACATTGACAAGCGCAAAATATTTAGAAAATGATCTAATCACATTTTTTAGAGTATCTGGTCGAAGTCTTCTAATGTAACGTATAAGCTGATCATGCTTTGCTTGATTATTATCTTTTCTTAAATTTATGAAACCTTTGCGTAATTTTTCAACTGCTATATATACGTCAGATCCGGCATGAGATTTAATAATATTCCCCAATAATTTACCAAGCAGTTTCACAGTTGATCTCAACTGAGCATCATTTAATTTATCAAAAGTTTTTAGGAATTCGCTCATAATTTCATGAATTTAGTGTGCAATAAACATACCCAAGTTATTAGCAGTGACACGATACATGTAAAAAAAGCTATCTACAAGCTTGACATAGGCTAATTTAGGCTTTTTTCCGTTTTAATTGAAAAAATTTTTGAAGAAGTTTTTTCGATTTTTCGTCGTCATTGAGCCTAATTACATGAGGTTTATGGTGACAGGATGAAGATTCGTAGATTTTTGGCCCATTTAATACTCCACCGCTTTTTGTATCCTCAGCGCTAAAAATAATATTATTCAATCGTGCATAACTTATTGCATGTGCACACATAGGGCATGGTTCTAAGGTTGTAATCATTGAGCATCCCGTTAATCTCTCATCTTGTAATCTTTTCATCGCATCTTTAAGTGCTAACATTTCTGCATGATCAAGTGATGATTTATTTGTCCTCATCTGATTATAGCTCCAACTAATCAGCTCATAGGTCTCGTCTTTGATAATTACAGCACCTACAGGAACCTCATCATTGGCATATGATATTTTTGCCAAGTTAAAAGCTAGCTCGTAAAATAGTTTATACTTTGTATTCACAGAAAATAACTTACATGGTCTCCTTGAATTTGACCATTTCACCTATCGGCTTGCCTATAATCTCATCATTATTCATAACACAATTTCCTCTTATTATTGTATGTGTTGGCCATCCTTTAACTTTTAAGCCATCATAAGGCGTCCATTTACTTTTTGATTTCTGCTGATTATTATCAATCGTCATCTCCTTATTCATATCAACAATAGTGAAATCAGCATCATATCCCTCTTTTATTCTACCTTTGTTATGAATTTTATGTACTCGTTCAGGACCATAGCTCCATAGCTCTACTAACCTAGATAAAGATAATTTTCCATCATTCACATGGTTTAACATTATAGGCACTAAAGTTTGAACGCCTGGAGTTCCACTTGGCGATTTAGGATAGGTTGCAGACTTCTCTTCGAGGGTATGTGGAGCGTGATCAGATGCAATTATATCAACAATATTATTATTTAATGCTGCCCATAAGGCATCTTGATGGTGCTTCTCTCTGATAGGAGGGTTTTGTTGTGCCAAGGTTCCAAGTCTCTCATAACATTCAGGTGCATTTAGTGTTAAATGGTTGGCCAAAAGCTCAACACTTGCTACATCCTTATTTTTTGCAAGAAATTCCATTTCTTCT
>CBFIBF010000002.1:38565-75606 GCA_965660795.1 Gammaproteobacteria bacterium | reverse complement strand
GTCCTCAAAAGATGGTTACTATCAAAATAAAAAGTATCATGCATGTCTCTAGCAGGGTGATTATCAGCTATATTAAGATACTCAAAGTTATATCGTTCTGTTTCTATTTCAGGGCCATCATGTGTCTCAAAACCTAAACTTGAAAAAATTTTTTCTATTCTTTTAATCACAAGTGAAATTGGATGATGGGCGCCGAAATGATGGTGCTTGGCAGGAGTATCTAAATCTAATTGACTTATTATTTCATTTTTTCTTTTAAGCTCGCTGACTTTCTCAGCAATTATTTCATTAAGTATGATCTTTGTCTGATTAAGCTCAGCTCCATATTCTTTTCGCTTATCAGGATCTATGTCTTTTAGTGACGAAAATAGATTTGTCAGATAACCTTTTTTTCCAATAAACTTTGATTTTATTTGCAGCAAGTCATGTTCTTTATTACATGCTTGGAGCTCTTTTTTTAATAAGGCCGCTAAATCAGTATGATTTATTTTCACGATAAGAAGGGATTTTAGCTGGGCAGAACGCTCTTCACAATATTAGAGAATTTTTCTGGGTTGTTAGCCGCAATATCTGCAAGAATTTTTCTATCTATCTCAAGATCAGATTTATGTAAGTAGTTCATAAATTTGCTGTATGATAAATTATTTAGTCTAGCAGCGGCATTAATCTTAGTAATCCAAAGAGATCTAAACTGTCTCTTTTTTTGTCTTCTGTCACGATATGCATACTGACCGGCTTTTATTACAGCTTGTTTAGCTACTCTGAAAACTCTACTTCTTGCACCTTTATATCCTTTCGCAAGTTTGAGTATTTTTTTATGCCTTGCTCCCGCTATAACTCCTCTTTTTACTCTTGCCATATCAATGTTCCTCCTTAATAGGGCAGCATTCGATCTATAGCAGCTTTGTCTGCTGAACTAATCACGACATCATCCCTGAGGTGTCTTTTCCTTTTAGTGCTTTTTTTTGTAAGTATATGACTTCTGTGAGATTGTCCTCTTTTGACATTACCAGAAGGTGTTTTCTTAAACCTTTTAGCAGCTCCACTATGTGATTTCATTTTTGGCATAATCTTACTCTGTATTTACAATTGGGCTAGTATATCCTATTTATTTCTTTGGTGCTATAACCATCACAATTTGTCTACCTTCAAACGCCGGCTTTTGTTCAATTGCTCCGTAGTCAAAGAGATCTTTTTCTACCCTCTCAAGAAATTCACGCCCAATAATCTGGTGAGCTGCTTCTCTACCTCTAAATCTCATGGTTATTTTTGCCTTATCGCCACCTTGCAAAAATTTGATTAAATTTTTTAATTTTACCTGATAATCGGCTTCTTCAGTCCCTGGTCTGAATTTAATTTCTTTTACTTGAATTTGTTTTTGTTTTTTCTTGGCAGCATGGGCTTTTTTAGATTGTTCGAATTTGTATTTGCCAAAATCCATAATTCTACAAACAGGCGGCGTTTGGTTTGCAACTATCTCGACTAGATCTAAATCTTCATTTTTTGCTAACTCAAGTGCTTTTTCTCTAGAAACTACACCAACTTGATCTCCTGTTGATGAAATGAGGCGAACCTCTGAGGAATTAATGCGATCATTTATTCGCATTCTTTTTGTATTCGATATGACAATTCTCCTATAAAGTTAATTAATTTTATCATTAAGTGATTGTATAAAGTCATCAAGTTTAATAGATTTTTGATCAGCGCTCTCTCTGTCCCTGACAGTGACAAGCGCTTCATCTAACTCTTTATCACCGATAATAAGCATGTATGGTACCCTAGTCATTGCATGATTTCTAATTTTATATCCAATCTTTTCATTACTTAGGTCGCATTCAGATCGAATACCGCTCTCAGTGAGTTTATTGGCAATCATTTCAGCATAATCACTATGCTTATCAGTTATATTTAAAACCACCACTTGTATTGGAGATAGCCATATAGGTAAATTCCCTGAATAATGCTCGAGAAGAATTCCTACAAAACGCTCAAGTGAGCCTAAAATAGCTCTATGTATCATGACAGGCGTTGTTTTATTGCCATCTTTGTCAACATATGTAGCATCTAGTCTACCAGGCATAGAAAAGTCTAATTGTATTGTACCGAGTTGCCATACTCTTGATAGGGAATCTTTAAGAGAAAAATCTATTTTTGGTCCATAAAATGCTCCATCTCCAGGATTCTCTGAAAAATCTATGTCATTAGCTTTAAGTGCAAGCTTTAAACTATCTTCTGCAGTGTCCCAAATTTCATCAGACCCAACTCGTTTTTCAGGTCGCGTAGAAAGTTCAATTTTAAGTTCATTAAACCCAAATTTATTATAAATATTCTTTATATCATTGATTAATATGGATATTTCATTTTTTATTTGGTCGGGAGTACAGAATATATGTGCATCATCTTGTGTAAATGCTCTAATTCTAAGAAGACCGTGCAAAGTGCCTGATGGTTCATTTCTATGTACAAAACCAAATTCCGCAAGTTTAAGGGGTAAATCTTTATAACTTCTTAGACCTTGATTGAAAACCTGGACATGTCCCGGACAGCTCATTGGTTTAATGGCAAATTCTTTTTTTTCAGACCCAACATCAAATATCAGTTCTCCAAATTTATCAAGATGTCCTGATTTTTTCCAAAGCGATTTATCTAGCATTTGTGGTGTATTAATAATCTTATATTTATTTAATCTTAGATACTTTGTCATAAAATCTTTAATAATATTAAATATAGTCCATCCTTTATCGTGCCAAAACACCATTCCTGGTGACTCCTCTTGAAAATGAAATAAATCTAGTTTTTTTCCAAGTAATCTGTGATCACTTTTTTCTGCTTCTTCAATTGATTTAAGATATAAATCTAAAGAATTTTGATCGGGCCATGCGGTTCCATAAATTCTAGTTAAAGCTTGATTTGATGAATCTCCTTTCCAGTATGAGCCAGAAATTTTCATTAACTTGAACGCTTTTACATGTTTTGAATTTGTTAGATGAGGTCCTCTACACATATCAATGTATTCTTCATGATGATAAATAGCAATAATCTCACCTTCGGGAATTTCTTTTAGTAATTCAACTTTATATGGCTCTTTCCTATCTTCAAATATGGATATTGCATCTTCTTTAGAGATAACCTCACGTTTGATTGCATAATTTTTCTTTGCTAATTTTCTCATCCTATTTTCAATAATGGGAAGATCTTTATCTGTAAGAGGTTCGTCGGATAGAATATCGTAATAAAAACCATTTTCTATTACAGGCCCAATTACCATTTTTACATCAGGATAAAGTTGTTTTATAGCATGGCCAAATATATGAGCGCATGAGTGTCTTAAAATATCTAAACCATCAGCATCAGTAGTTGACAACAACTCTATTGTTGAGCCATCTGTTATCTGTTCGGAAAGGTCAGATAGTCTGTCATTAATCTTTGCAGCTACAATATTTTTATCGAAGTTTTTAGAGACAATATCTTCTAAAATATCACCTTCATTCACTTCATACTCTTTATTGTTAATAGTTGTAATCATAATTATTTAAAATATAGGCACGATTGGACTCGAACCAACGACCTCCACCATGTCAAGGTGGCGCTCTAACCAAGCTGAGCTACGCGCCTGTAAGATACCGTAAATTAACATGTCATGTATTTAGAGACAAGAACGTCATTAGGATTTAGCCTTTGGTAACATTAAATATTTGTCTTGCAGTTCATTTATTTGATCTCTAAGTTTAGCCGCATCTTCAAATTCTAAATTATTAGCATGATTATACATTTCTTTTTCAAGTTCGATAATAATCGATGTAACGTTATTGCTATTAACTTTAGTAAATTTCTTTTTAGAATTACTTACTATCTGGAGTTTGTCTAGGGAATCATTATCAATATAAGTGTCCTCATCCAGGGCTTCCCTTATGTCTTTTTTGATACCTTTTGGCTTTATATTATTTTCATCATTGTATGCGATTTGCAGCTCTCTTCTTCTATTTGTCTCGTCTATCGCTCGTTTCATTGAGCCAGTGACATCGTCTCCATAAAGTATGCATCGACCTTTAATATTTCTAGCTGCTCTTCCAATCGTTTGAATTAAAGACCTATCTGATCTTAAGAAGCCCTCTTTATCTGCATCAAATATTGCAACCAACTCTACCTCAGGGATATCTAGCCCCTCGCGTAAAAGATTTATACCAACAAGAACGTCAAATTCACCTTTTCTTAAGTCTCTGATAATTTCAACGCGCTCCACAGTATCAATATCTGAATGTAAATATTTTACTTTAATATTATGTTCTTGCAGATACTCGGATAAGTTTTCAGACATTTTCTTTGTTAATGTAGTAATTAGGACACGGTTACCGTTTTTAATTACTTTATTAATCTCTGATAATACATCTTCAACTTGACTCGATGATGGTCTGATGTCTATCAATGGATCAGTGAGGCCTGTTGGACGTATCAGTTGTTCAATTACAGATGTAGATTTTTCAATTTCATACTGTCCTGGTGTCGCAGATACATAAATTGTTTGAAAATTATATGCTTCAAATTCATCAAATTTTAGTGGCCTGTTGTCCATAGCAGATGGAAGCCTAAAACCATAATCAACAAGAGTTTGTTTCCTTGATTGGTCACCTCTATACATACCCCCCATCTGCGGAACACCTACATGACTTTCATCAACAATAACTAGTCCATCTTTTGGCATATAATCGAGTAAACATGGAGGTGGTTCTCCTGGTTTTCTTCCTGATAAATATCTAGAGTAATTTTCAATACCCGAACAATATCCCATTTCTTTCATCATTTCTAAATCATAATTAGTTCTTTCTCTAATACGTTGCTCTTCTATCGGTTTAGAATTATCAGAAAAATATTTAATTCTTGTTTTAAGTTCTTTTTTAATGTTAACCATAGCATTCTCAATAATATTCTGAGGAGTGACATAATGTGTTTTTGGATAAACAGTAACCCTATTGAGTTGTTTAAAGATATCGCCAGTTAAAGGATCAAATAGAAAAATATTTTCAATTTCATCTCCAAATAAATCTACTCTAACAGCATGTTTTTCAGAGTCTCCAGGAAATATATCTATTACCTGACCCTTTACTTGATACGTTCCTCGACGAAGTTCTAAGTCGTTTCTGACATATTGTAGCTCTGTTAGTTTCCTTAAAATATCTCTTTGATTAATAATATCTCCTTTGACTAAATGTAAAATCATTTTGAAATATGTTTTTGGGTCACCTAGCCCATAGATTGCAGATACTGTCCCTACAACAATTGCATCTTTTCTTTCAGTAAGTGATTTGGTTGCCGATAATCTCATCTGTTCAATATGTTCGTTCAACGATGCATCTTTTTCAATAAAAGTATCAGAGACTGGAACATATGCTTCAGGCTGATAATAATCATAATAAGAAACAAAGTATTCTACGGAATTCTTTGGAAAAAACTCTCTCATTTCTGCATATAATTGAGCTGCTAAAGTTTTGTTAGGCGCCAATATTAATGTTGTTTTATTTGTTTGCTCAATAATATTTGCCATTGTATAGGTCTTACCAGAACCTGTGACACCAAGGAGGGTTTGATGAAGCTGCTTGTCATTTATGCCATCAACTAGAGCTTTGATAGCTCTAGGTTGATCACCACTCGGACGCATTTTTGATTCTAAAGTTAATCTTTTCAAAACAATTTTTTTCCCTGTTTATCCATTCATGATATCATATTCATTTTGAAGGAACTCTATTGAAACTATCAAACCGTATTAAATTAATAAAGCCATCATCGACAATGGCTCTTACCTCCAAAGCAAATGAACTTAAGGCTAATGGTGAAGATATTATTGTTTTAACAGTAGGAGAACCAGATTTTGATACACCTAATTACATAAAAGATGGAGCAAAAAAAGCAATTGATCAAGGAATGACAAAATACACGTCAGTTGATGGAACTCTTGAACTAAAGAACGCTATTATCAAAAAATTTAAAAATGAAAATAATCTGAATTATAACCTAGATCAAATTATCGTCTCTGCAGGATGCAAGCAATCTATATTCAATCTCCTTCAAGTAATTATAGATGAAGGTGATGAGGTCATTATTCCACAACCCTATTGGGTATCATATTCAGATATGGTCATTTATTCAGGTGGCAAGCCAATATTGCTTGAGACTAATTATGAAAATAATTTTTCTATTGATATTAATCTATTTGAATCATTAATCTCAGATCGAACTAAACTCTTTATGATTAATAGCCCTAATAATCCTAGTGGGAAATATTATGATTCTGCTTTATTAAAAAAACTATCAGAGGTACTTATAAAATATGAAAATATATTTATATCCTCTGATGATATTTATGAACACATTCATTGGGGAGATGAAAAATTTCATAATATTTTAAATGTCTGTCCAGAACTGAATGATAGAGTAATAATTCTTAATGGTGTATCTAAAGCATATTCTATGACTGGTTGGAGGATAGGTTATGCTGCTGGTAATAAAGAAATAATTAAAAAGATGAAGACTCTTCAATCGCAAAGTACATCATGTGCTTCTTCTGTATCTCAAGCTGCAGCAACAACTGCATTAAATAGTGTTTGTAGTGAATTACCAATGATGAATAAAGAATATAAAGAAAGACATGATTTTGTAATCTCTGAATTGAACCAGATTAATGACGTAGAATGTAAACCGACTGATGGTACGTTTTATGTATTTCCATCATTTAAAAAATATATTGAAAAAAATAATCAAATCTCAAATGATACAGAGTTAGCATTGTATTTACTGGAAAAAGCAAAAGTTGCAGTTGTGCCTGGAAGCGCATTTGGTATTGAGGGCCATATAAGAATTTCTATTGCAATTGACATGAAGTCGCTCGAAGAAGCTATGAAACGCCTGAAAAGTATTCTTAATTCATAACTTAGCTGCTCTTTTTCTTTCATGTGGATCTAGATATTTTTTTCTTAATCTCAAGTTCATAGGTGTGACTTCTAATACTTCGTCGTCTTTGATATATGACATCATTTGTTCCAGAGACATTTTTCGCGGCGGTACCAGTTTTACTGCTTCATCAGATCCCGAAGCGCGAATATTTGTTAATTGTTTACCTTTGAGTATATTAATTTCAAGATCGTTCGGTCTGTTATGTTCACCAACAATCATTCCTTGATATACTCTAGTCTGTGGCTCAATAAACATTGTTCCTCGATCTTGTAGGTTGAATATTGCATAGGCTACAGAATTTCCAGCTGAATTTGATATTAAAACGCCATTTCTTCTAGATTCAACATTCCCGCTATATCGCTCATATGAATCAAAAAGCCTATTAATCACTCCAGTACCTCTAGTTTCTGTTAAAAATTGACTTTGGTAACCTATTAAAGATCTTGATGGACATTTAAAAATTAAACGTGTTTTTCCTGATACATTAGACATGTCTATCATAATGGCTCTTCTTTTATTCATACTATCAATGACTGAACTAGTGTAATTATCATCTACATCAATTATTACTTCTTCAATAGGTTCTAATTTCTGACCATCCTTATCTATTTTAATTACAACTTTAGGTCTTGAAACTGTCAGTTCGAATCCCTCTCTTCTCATTGTTTCTATAAGGACTCCCAACTGAAGCTCCCCTCTGCCACCGATTTCAAATGAATCTTTTTTATCATTCTCATTAAAGGAAATTGCTACATTTGATTCTGATTCTGCTAACAATCTATCTCTTATTATTGTAGATGTAACTTTCTTACCTTCTAATCCAGAAATAGGTGAATCGTTAACGGTTATATTAATAGACATTGTCGGAGGATCAATTGGAGTTGATTTGATAGGTATATCATTAAGCTCGTCACAAATTGTGTCAGATACAGATGTTTTTGTTAGACCAGCGACACAAATGATATCTCCTGCATTGACATTGTCTACAGGAACTCTATTTGTGCCATGATATTTGAATAGCTTGGTTAATCTTCCGGTCTCTATTACTTCAGATGCGAGATTTATTGCTTTTACACTATCATTGACTTTTGCTGAACCCTGCTCTACTTTTCCGATAAGGCATCGGCCTAAATATTTATCTGAATCAAGTAGTGTTGCTAACATTGCAAAAGGTTTATCAATATCAGTATTTGGAGAATCTACATGATCAACAATCATATCTAACATCTCATGAAGATTGTTTTTTTTATTGTCCAAGCTAGATGTACACCATCCATCTCTACCCGAGGCGTATAAGATAGGAAAATCTAATTGTTCATCATTTGCATTAAGCGAAACAAATAAATCAAAAACTTCATCGATTACACTATCTACTCGGCTGTCAGCTTTATCAACTTTATTCACAACAACTATTGGTTTCAAGCCTTGAGATAATGCTTTTGATAGTACAAATTTTGTTTGCGGCATAGCGCCCTCAGCAGCATCAACTAACAGTATTACTCCATTTGTCATGCTAAGAATTCTCTCTACTTCCCCTCCAAAATCAGCATGACCAGGAGTATCTATGATATTAATTCTAGTATTATTCCACATGATAGATGCTGGCTTGGCTAAAATTGTAATGCCACGTTCTTTTTCCAAATCACCAGAATCCATTACTCGTTCACTTGATAGCTTGTTATCCCTAAAAATTCCTGATTGAACCATAATAGAGTCTATAAGTGTAGTTTTCCCGTGATCGACGTGGGCAATAATTGCGATATTTCTAACTTTTTCCATTATTGTGTCCTGCCAAAATATTTTGTGAACTATACTACAGAAAAATTATTAAATCCTGGAAATTTAGAGAATGAAATGAAGTTACTCCTCGGGACGGACTCGAACCGCCGACCTGGTGATTAACAGTCACTCGCTCTACCAACTGAGCTACCGAGGAATAATGTCAAGATATTAATAAAAATATATTAAATCTTCAATCTTTAATTAAGAAACATTAAAGTGAAATTCAATTTATAACAGTTCCAATAATAACATTAAAAAATTAATAAGTAGTTATTATTCAATATGTTAAAATGTAATTAATAATGACGTACGTAATAACCGAAAATTGCATTAAATGTAAATATACAGATTGTGTTGAGGTTTGTCCTGTTGATTGCTTTCATGAAGGTCCTAATTTTTTAGTGATAAATCCCGAAGAGTGCATTGATTGTAGCTTGTGTGAACCAGAATGTCCTATTGATGCTATAGTTTCTGAAGATGATCTCAAAGAAGAAGAAAAAAAATTTCTTGAAATTAATACAAGATTATCAAAAACATGGCCGCTTATAACAGAAGCTAAAGCAGCTCCTGAAGATGCTAAAGAATGGGAGAATAAACCCGATAAATTAGCATTACTTGAAGAATAGCTACAGGTTTTCAGTATTTTCAAAAATTTGTGGATGGTAATCCTCAAATCTAGTGCAATGAGAAAGAAATGTTAATTTGGCTGTCCCGGTTGGCCCATTTCTATGTTTAGCAATATTTATCTCGGCAACATTTTTATCCTCGGAGTTAGGATTATATACATCGTCACGATAAATAAACATAACAACATCAGCATCCTGCTCTATTGATCCTGATTCTCTTAAATCAGAAAGAAACGGTCTTTTATCATTTCTCTGCTCAAGACTACGATTGAGCTGTGATAATGCAATAATAGGAATATCAAGCTCTTTGGCAAGGCTTTTTAATTGTCTAGTAATGGATGCAATCTCATTAACCCTGTTTTCGCTTTTTTCAGGCAAAGTCATGAGTTGAAGATAATCTAATATAATCATATCAATTCCAGTTTCTCTTTTCATTCTCCGAGCTCTTGATCTTAGTGTCATTGGTGTAATGCTGCCGGTATCATCAATATACAATGAGCAGTCTTGCATCATATCTATTGCTTGTGTGACAGCTCTTGTATCGTCATTAGATGCTTCATAGTCCCCTGTTCTAATTTTCGAAAACTCAACAGTGCTTAGAGATGATAACATTCTGAGGGCTATTGATTGAGAAGACATCTCAAGACTAAAAAAACCAACTTTTTTCTTTTGTTTGAATACAATATCTTGAGCAATATTCATGGCAAGTGCAGTTTTTCCCATAGATGGTCGAGCAGCTATGACTATAAGGTCTGAATTTTGAAGCCCACCCATCAATTCATCAAGCTTAGAGTATCCGGTTAATAAAAAATCTGAAATATTACTATTTCTTTTATTATAAATTGTATCGACCATATCATTAACGATTGGGCCAATCTTGACTAATCCTTCATTATTTTTTGTATCAGATGCTATAGCAAATATATCTGCCTCTGCTTTATCTAAAATTGTATGTATGTCATCCGAGCTTTCATCATGAACACTTTCAATTGTTCGCGTACTGGCTTGAATGAGTTTTCTCATTACAGATTTCTCTCTAACCATTTCTGCATACTTGACAATATGAGCAGATGTTGGGACGGTCTTAGCCAAATCTTTCAAATATTCTAGACCACCAACTTTGGATAACTTATCATGAGATTTAAGAGTTTCCTCCAAAATAAGAATATCTAATGGTTGATCATTAATTTGAAGATTATATATCTCTGAAAAAATAACTTTATTTCTTGAATCATAAAAATCATTAGGTGTAATAATATTAGAAATTTTCTCCCATGATTGAGAATCTATAATGAGTGAACCTAACAAAGCTTTCTCAGATTCTATGGATATAGGTGTTTGGGGAATACTAGCCATATCAGGCATAGTAACTTATAAATATTTAATAAAGAATATTGACTTAAACAGAATCTTTGGTTTCTTCTGCTTTTTCTACGATTATTTCTATATCACAAGAAACTTCAGAATGAAGAGATATATTAGCGTGGAAAGATCCTAACTCTTTAATCGAGCCCATTGGTAAATTAATCTGCCTCTTCTCAATATCAAAGCCATCACTTTTAATTTGATCAGCAACATTCTGCAAGGATACAGAACCAAAAAGTTCATCTGAATCTTCTTTTACTTCTAATTTAAAATTTTGTGTATAACCAGATAATTTTCCTTTAATAGCTAATGCAGCATCTTTTACTTCCTGCTCTTTTTTCATCAGCTCATCTTTCATTTCACTAATAACTTTTAAGTTCTCCTCAGTCGGAGTAAGTGCTGATTTAGTCGGAAGGAGATAATTTCTAGCAAAACCTGCTTTAACTTCAACTTCTTGGCCAACTTTACCAAGATGCTTAACGTCTTTTAATAGTACTAGCTTCATTGCCTTTTATGATTATCGCAGTAGGGTAATAAAGCTAAGTATCTAGCAATTTTTACGGCTTTATTTATTTTCCTTTGCTCGCTAGCACTAAGTCCGGATACTCTTGATGGTATTAATTTACCGGCCTCAGAAATATATTTTTTGATATAACCTAAGTTTTTGTAATCAATAATTTTTTGATGAGTTTCCATAAATTTAAGCTGATTTGAGTTGTTCTTTATTCATGAAAGATGGTTCAGTTTGGGGGCTCTTTGTATTTAATACTAAATGCCTAATAATATGATCATTAAATTTAATCATTTCATTCAGAGTGTCTATAGTCTTATTATCAGCGGTGAAATTAATTAAGATATACCTAGCTTTGTTCTGATTATTGATATCATATGACATTTTAAGTGGACCCCAATCCTCATATCTATCAATCGTGCCGCCATTTTCACTGACCACGGATTTGTATTTCTCAATAGTTTGATCTGTCAATGAATCCTCACCAACTGCAAACATTAATACTAATTCATAATTTTTCATGATTTAGGGAATACTACAGCAGTAATAACCATTTTTCAATATTGTAGGTCTTATTATCTATTTTTAGCAACTTCATAGAGTATTATTCCGCATGCAACTGATATATTTAAACAGTCAACAGTGCCTTTTATAGGAATAGAGCACATAATATCGCATTTTGTTTTCAACGCACGAGACATTCCAACGTCTTCTGCTCCCATTATTATACATACTCCAGTGTGGTTTGTTCTTCTGAGCTCACTATAGTTTGCTTGCGCTTTATGATCGGTTCCAATTATATAAATATTGTTTGATTTTAGTTTTTTTATAATGCCATTTAAATCATTTGTCTCATAAATACTTATGCCAGTTGTTCCACCGCAAGAAGCCTTATGAACTGCAGGAGATATAGGCGATGAATTAGACTTTCTCTTGATAATAAGATCACAACCTACTGCGTTTGCAGATCTTATGCATGCACCAAGATTATTTGGATCTTTAATTTGGTCTAACATCAAAATAAATGGATTATTATTAAGGTTAAGAAAATTTTCTAAATTAAATGCAGATAAGTTTGTGTCAGTAATCTCGCATGCAATACCTTGATGTCTTTTTGATTCGCATAACAACGTAAGATGATCTGTTTCTGCTTCCTCAATATAAAGGCCTGCATTCAGAGCTTTTTTATGTAGATTAGATAGGTTTTTATTTAGTTGACCTTTTCTGAAAAATATTTTTTTTACTTTTGTTATATCTGATTCAATAATATTTGAAATTGTATGGACACCATATACAATTCTGGAATTATTATCAGTCATCTAATATATTAATTTTTTGAATAATTTCATCTCTAGCTGGTCCGGTGGAGATAATATCTATAGGAATATCACATAACCTTTCAATCGTCTCTATATAAGATTTAGTGTTGTTAGGTAGGTCCTGATACTTCTTGATACCTACTGTAGAGGCTTTCCAGCCAGGCAGTTTAATAAATTCAAGATCTTTAACATTAAACGTTTCGTAGTCTATCTCACCATAATTTGTACAAATTGATATTTCATCAAAATGATCAAGGACATCTATTTTTGTGAGAGCTATTCCTGATAAATTATTTAGACGAATTGCTTTTTTTAGTACCTTCAAATCTAGCCAGCCACATCTTCTGGTTCTGCCTGTAGTTGCTCCTATTTCACCGCCTATCTCACCAATCTTTTTACCAATATCATCATTCAACTCTGATGGGAATGGGCCATGACCAACTCTTGTAGAATATGCTTTAGTGATACCTAAGCCATAATTGATTAATGACATATTTACTCCAGTTCCTGATACAACGCCAGATAATGTTGTATTAGATGATGTAACATATGGAAAGGTCCCATGATCTATATCAAGCATCGTTCCTTGAGCTCCTTCAAATACAGCACCACCTTTCTTACACAAATCATTAATATACTCATCGGTATCAATAATGTATGTTTTTATTTGTTGATACTTTGTGATAATTTCATCAGAAACTTGGTTTATATCAAATTTTTTAACTTTATAATATTCTTCAAGTAGAAAATTATGGTAGTCCATTAAATTAGATATTTTCTTTGTAAATAGATCTATATTTTGCAAATCTTGAAACCTTAATCCCTTTCTTGATATTTTATCTTCATAGCAAGGTCCAATACCCCTTCCTGTAGTACCTATAGACTTTTTGCCAAGCTTAGCTTCCCTGGCTTGGTCTAAAGCAATATGTGTTGGCAATATTAAGTGACAATTCTGGCTTATAAATAATTTATTGGTCAGAGAAATATTATTACTTTTTAAATCATTAATTTCAGATAAGAGCGCGTCAATTGACACGACAACACCATTTCCAATAACTGATTTCACATTATCTCTAAGAATTCCTGATGGAATTAAATGCAAAATAAATTTTTTATTATCTATCACAAGAGTGTGACCTGCATTGTGGCCGCCTTGAAACCTAATGCAAGCAGAGGCATTTTCAGTAATAACATCTACAACTTTACCCTTACCTTCATCACCCCAATGGGTGCCTATTATAAATATATTATTTTTCATAGATTGTGATTATATCTTTGAGATCTATACTGAAGCCAGTAGCATTTCTAATAATATTATCATCATAGGTATATGCATCGTACCTACCTCCGGTTGCAATAGCTTTCCTTAGGTTTTCAACATAAAAGCAATAATTAAACGTTGACTCATAATCCACGGATTTAATAGAACAAAGGTCGATAGAAACCTCTATATTATTAATTTTTTTCATATCCCTTGATATACGAGAAAGTGATTTGATATTTATACTAGAATAGTGATTGTACTTGTTAATGAAACTTTTAATTTTTCTAGAATCAGTATAAGGTCCGTCAAGCGACATCAAATCAGATAATTCATAAAACTTATTATTTGATATTCTCTTTTGCTTAAAGAAAAGCTTTATCTCCTCGGCTGACTTAAGATTTATGAGATTTATTAGTATTAATTTATTATTATTCGAAATCTTCAAAGAATTTATAAATTTATGAACAAACGATGCATCACTTAATTCTAGTAGAATCTTTTTAGTTTTTGATAAAGAAATAATTTTAATACACATCTTTAGTATTTCAATATCTACATCATCCGAGATATCACCAAAATACTCCGCACCAATTTGATAAGGGTTGTTTCTATCAAAAAGTGATGATGTTTCTCTATATATGTCTCCCATATATGAATATTTGTAAGATTTGTTATTGCTATATGACTGATAGTCGAGTCTTGCAATTTGAGGAGTAATATCAGACCTAATACCAAGACCATTTTTATTTGTTGCAGAGATAATACAATTTTTAAGCTTGTCATCATTCAAGCTTGTCAAGTTATTGACTGAGTCTACAATTGGAGTGATCACAAGTTTATATTTATATCTTTTGAAGATATTAAGCACGGATGATCTTATATTTTCAAACAATAATGCCTGTTTGTTATCATAGTATTCTATTCCATCAGGTATGAGAAATTTTTGTATTGTCATGAACTGTAAACTAAATAATATATTATTAACCCCGAAATAATACATGTTAGCCCAAACATTCTCAATGTCTTATCGTTCAATTGAACTATATATGACAGCGTTTCTTTAAATTTACTAGGATATAGAAGAGGTATTATTCCTTCGATGATTAGTATAAAAGCAATAACAAGTAAAAGTATTTCTAGGCTACTTATTTTTTACACCGTCTGTATCATTGAAGTATTTAAAAAAATCAGAATCTGGCTGAAGCAATATCATATTGCTCTTATCGTTGAATGTTGATTTATAAGCCTCAAGACTTCTATAGAATGAGTAAAATTCTGGACTGGCAGAGAATGCATCAGCATATATTTGTGTTGATTGAGCATCACCCTCACCTTTAATTTCTTGAGATTCCTTATAGGCTTCCGCAATGATTGTCTCAGATTCACGTTCAGCCAACGATGTTATTCCCTTAGCCTCCTCTTTTCCTTTAGATCTGAATGATTTTGCTACAGTTGCTCTTTCTTTAACCATTCGTGCATATACAGAGTTGCTAACTTCATCTGGTAGATCAACCTTTTTAAGCCTCACATCAACAACAGTTATACCCAAGGCTTGAGATAGTTGATTAGCTCCTTTTGTGACAGAATCCATAATTACGTTTCTGTCACCTGACACAACATCATTAACAGTTCTTTTACTGAATTCACTTTTAGTAAGGTCATTCACAATTTGTGAAAGTCGATTCACACCTATCCTCTCATCACCTTTAGTTGAACGATAGAAATTACGTGGGTCTGAAATCTTCCATTTAACGAAGGAATCTACAATAACATTTTTCTTTTCACTGGTTAAAAATTGTTCTGGCTTAGAATCCATAGTAAGAATTCTTGAGTCATATTTTTTTACGTTATTTATAAATGGAATCATGAAGAAAAGTCCGGGTTCTTCATAAGTTGTAACAATTTCTCCTAATCTAAATTTAATTACAACTTCCCTTTCATCCACAATAAATGTTGAGGATACAGCTAATAGAATTAGTGCTAAAAATGCAGTAAATAGATTTCTGTTATTCATTGTATAAGTCTCTTTTTCTAAGATTAAAGTTATTTTTATTATCGTTTATTCGATCAAGAATTGTTTGGTTATTGTTAGTAGTTGAAGATTGCATGTCTTGATCTGATTGGGTACGGTTTTGATTTCTATTAATCATTTGATCAAGTGGAAGATACATTATATTATTACCACCTTCTATATCAATCATGACTTTACTGCTATTTGACAAAACTGACTCCACAGCCTCAAGATAAAGTCTCTCTTTTGTAACAGCTGGTGCCTTTTTATACTCATTGTAAAGCTGAGTAAACCTTGACGCTTCACCTTCTGCAGCATTTATTAGTTTTACTTTGTATGCAATTGCTTGTTCAAGCATTTGTTTTGCTTTACCACGCGCTAGAGGTATAATTTCGTTACGGTAAGCTTCAGCTTCATTGATATATCTTTGCTCATCTTCTCTCGCTTTAATAGCATCCGAAAATGCATCTTGTACTTGCTCAGGTGGCTGTGCTTCGAGAATATTCAAGGAAAGTATATTCACCCCAGCTCCATACGTATCTAAGACTATTTGAAGCAATTCTTTTGTATCTTCAGCTACTTGTGTTCTACCTTCAGTAATTATAAAATCCATGGAATTTTGTCCCATAACTTCTCTGATAGCACTCTCTCCAGATTGTGATACTGTCACCTCTGGCTCTCTTAGATTAAAAATATAATCACTAGCATCCTTAATATCGTACTGTATAGCAAAACTGATGCTAACTATGTTTTCGTCTTCTGTTAACATTACTGCCTTTTGTTGAACTGATCTTATGTTACTTACATCAACAATTTCAACAGATTGAACAAATCTTGGAACCCAGTGAGGACCAGGCATGGTAATTTCTTTGAAGCTTCCGAATTGAAGAACTACCCCTCTTTCACCATCATTTACGATGTATATTCCAGATAGAAAGTAAACAGCAAATATGATAGCTGCCAGAAAACCTGCACTTTTTTTTGGTGATGGTGGAGTAGCAGATCCTGATGAGCCTAACAGATCATCAAAAATTTTTTTAAAATCTTTAAATACCCCATCTATATTAGAGTTGTTTTTGTTTCTTCCCCATGGGTCTTTGTTTCCTGGTTCATTCCATGCCATAAAAATTCTCCTGAATAGATGATATACCATAGAATTATGCGCATCAATTCTATATTTGTTAAATTTGAGAATTATGTTAAAGATTTTCTTATAAAGTCGTGGAGGGATTCATAATCCAATTCAGGATAATTATGATAATAGTCAACTTTAAATTTGTTTCGCCATGTGAGCTGTCGTTTAGCAAGTTGTTGGGTGGCAAGAGAAATTGAATTAACAAGATCGTCAAGTTTAGTATGATTATCAAGATAAGACAGCGCTTGCTTATATCCAATAGCTTTCATAGATTGATATTCAAGTGTTAGATTATATTTTTGTTTAAGATTTTTGACTTCGTCAATTAATCCAGATTCCAGCATATGACTTGTTCGTTTGAATATATTTTGTCTAAGAAATTCTCTATCGCATATGTTGATAAAAATTATCGTAATTGAAATATCTCTATTTGAATAGAGTCCTTTATATTTTTTATTATCATTGTTTGGTGAAATTAATCTTTCTAATAATTTTTCAATGCGATATTTATCATTTGGGTTAATTTTACCATTGGATATCTCCTTTCCGTCAATTAATGATTCGTATATCTCAGGATAGGTATATTTTTCTAAAATATATGAGATGATTTTCTTATCAGAATCAAGAATATTGTAATCATGGGAAAGTCCATTTAATAATTGATAAATATACATCATTGATCCGCCAGTTATTAATGGATATTTATTATTTGCAAAAACTTTATCAATAGAATCAATAGCATCAAAACAGTATTCGGATACGTTATAATTCATATCTGGGTCTAACTTATTGAAAAGATAATGGCGTGTGGAAGAAAATTCATCAAGATTAGGTTTAGCTGTACCTATGTTCATTCCTTTATATACTGAGTACAAATCTGCATTTATTACTTCAAATGGAAAGTCTCTAGTTAACTGTAGAGATGTACTTGACTTTCCAGAGGCGGTTGGACCAATCAATAAAAAAATATTTTTAGTCATCAATATTGACTGAAATTAATCTTTGTCCGTTAATAACTTCTAGATAAATATCTACGTTAGATTTTACAATTTTACTAGGAATTATCTCAGGCCATTCTATAAAATGAAGTGTATTAATTTCAAGATTATTATAAAAACCTATCTCATCAAGTTCTGAACTATTATTTATTCTATACAGATCATAATGATATATATGTTTATCTTTAATTTTGTACGAATTAATAATTCCAAATGTAGGACTGCTAGTGTCATTAAAATTATATAAATATCTTAATAACTCATTAACTAAAAATGTTTTACCTGAACCTAAGTTACCTTTTAAGAATATAATTTTTCTAGAATCGAAATTTATGTTTAAGTTCTTAAACAGAATATGATAATCGCTAGCTTGAGTTATTAAATAATTTTTTATTGTCATTAGTTGGTAATGTTATTATACAAATCAGGTATCATGGAAGGTAGAAAATTCTTTACCTTTGATTGATATAATAAGCAATCAGCAGCATATGAGTGAAATGTTGTAGCCTTAAGACACGCATTAAAACTATTTTGATTTAAAGACATTTCATATAATAGTAGACCTGACAATGTATCTCCCATACCTGCAACACTCATTCTGTGATTACCATCCATGCATGTGCTATATCGCTCACCATCATAAATTATAGTCCCAGAACCTTTTAAGATTACTATGCAGTTATAGTAGTCATATAATAATTTAGCTGCCTCATATCTATTGTATTGAATATCTTTAGTATCAGCATCTAATAGGTACGCGGCCTCACCAGGATGTGGTGTAATGATAACTTTGTCTTTTGAATATATATTTTTATTAAGAGCCTTTAAGGCGCCTGCATCAACTATGACAGAATCTATTTTATCAAGATTATTCATAATCACTTCAAGATAATCATTATTTAATTCATTCATTCCTGGTCCTATAAGTATATTTTTATAATTACTTATATTTTTTTCAAAATCATTTAGTGAAAATTGTTTAGCAATCACTTCAGGCATAATCATAGGTAATGTATGAGCATATTCATCCTCTGTATACACTTCAAGGTACTTGCATCCTGCTTTCATTGCAGCAGCAACAGATAATAACATCGCTCCATGATAAGGCTGTTGTCCTGATATGATACAACTTATTCCATCTGATTTTTTGTGAATAGATTCAACTTTAGTTGATTTAAATTCCTCTACTTGGAAGTAACCATTAAATTTTGGGTTTGCAGAAACAAGAATATTTTCAGATTTAATTGTGTGGACATTTAAATCTGAGTAATGAATATCCTTCCAAGTATCTCTTCCAAAATTAGTAAACACTCCTCTTTTATAAGATAATAGAGATATAAGCAAGTTACATCTAATGCTTACTGGCGATAGACTGCCGGTTTCTGAATCCAATCCACTAGGAACATCAATAGATATTACAAATGAATTAGATGAATTGATTTTATTGACAAGTTGTATGATTTCTTGGTTTAGGTTTCTATTTAGGCCATACCCAAACATACAATCAACAATGCAATCATAGCTGTTACAATCAAAATCTTTAATTAGATGCTCTGTAAGCCCAAGATTGTGGATTAATTGATAGTTTTTATCGTTTATTAGATGTAGTTGAACATTATATTTATCCTGTAATAGTTTAGATGCAGAATAAATACCATCTAGTCCGTTAGAACCAGGTCCACATATAAATATTATTTTATTTTTTACAGAAAACTTAGTAGTTATAGTTGTGCATATATAATCAGATGCTCTATCAATCAACTGATTATCCTTTATTGATTGATATTCATTCTCTATGTCTTTGATTTCTTGACAAGAAATATCAGAGTGAAAATATATTTTAGACATTACTAAAATATATTAGCGCGAGAGAAGTATTGTATAGATGATTTGATAATCTTATTCAATATATCATTATCCCTATTGTACTTTTGTAGCGGTATATTATCGTATCTCTTAGTTTTAAGATCATAGATTGAGGATATTCCATCAATCAATCCTAGATTTTTAGCTTCTACACCAGTGTAGAATAATCCTGAATATATAGACTCGTTTTTTGACAATCTATCTTTTCGTGATTGTTTGAGATCATTTATAAATTGCAAGTGTATCTGATTGGTTAATTTTTTTACATGTTTATACTGATTTGGAGTCAACTCATGAAACGGATCTAATATTAGTTTGTTATCTCCAGAATAAATTGTTCTTGATTTAATGCCAAGTTTATTAAAAAAACTTCTTACATCATAACTGTCAAGTCTTACCCCTATTGATCCTACAATACTTGTTTCTGACGCAAACACTTCATCAGCTGCCATAGCTATGTAATATCCACCGGATGCACCAACATCTTCAATAATAGAAATAACATCCTTGTCCATAACTTCTTTTAATTTCCTTATTTCATCAAAAATTATTTTAGACTGTGTTGCACTACCCCCTCCACTATTAACTTTTATTATTATAGCTTTAGAATTTTCATTAGAACTTGCTTTCTTCAATAGTGGAACAATTATATCTGCACTCGATGATGTTTCAGAGGCAATCAGGCCATTAATTTCAATTACCGCAATATGAGGTTGACTAAAATTTATATTTTTAGACATTGGTAAAATTAAAATTACAAAAACAAAAAACAAAATAAAGATTATTCTAAATATAATTTTATTTCTATAATCTCGTTTTCGCTCTGATATTAAAGTATTAACAATATCATTTAATGTTTTATTATCATCAGACATAATTCTCTATTTTTGATAGTACTTCTTTTAAATCATCAGGTAAATCAATAGTAAAATTATATTGCTCATTGAAATAAAATGAAAGATTAAAAGAATGAAGAAATAACCTATTAAGACCTATTAATTTATTCTTAGCGTTATAATCCTGCGTAATATATTTTTTATCACCCGCTACAGGGTGTCCTATAGATGCTGCATGAGCTCTGATTTGATGTGTTCTTCCGGTTTCTATCTCAATTTCAACTAAACTATAGTCTTTGAATTTTTTGATCAATGTGATTTTACTATAAGCATCTTTCCCATTATCAGTACTAATTACCATTTTTCTTAAATGAGTGTCTTTTGTGATTTTAGATTCTATTTCAATGATATCTCTCTTTAGACGCCCACATAACAAAGCATAATATTTTTTCTTAATCTCTCTTTCCCCAAATATCTTACCTAGATCTGATGCGGTATGATAGTTTTTTGCAACAAGTAGACAACCAGAGGTGCTTTTATCCAACCTATGCACAAGAGTTAGATTGTCGTTTTCTAGACTTAATTGAAGCGATGAGAGAAAATCAGTTTTCTGATTAGTGCCGCCATGAACCGCAATCCCACTTGGTTTATTTATCAATATAAAGTTCTCATTTTCATATTCTATGTATGATGCAGTATCAGTGATGATTTTCTTTGAAATAAATTGATTTTTATAGATATTTGGTGGAATTCTCACAATATCATTTGACTTTACTTTATATGAAACCTTGCAACGTTTTTTATTTACCCTTACTTGCCCACTTCTAATAAGTTTGTAGACTAAGCTTTTTGGAATACCTTTAAGTTTTTTGATAAGAAAATTATCCAGCCTTTGGCCGCTTGAAGACTCATTTATATCAAAAATATTAGAATTTTTTATATTCATTCAATTAAATTTGTTTGATGATAATCATTATCATTGCTATATTAGTGTTTTATAAAGTTCAAATGTATTAACATAAGCATTTATTTTAGAAAATAAGTATATTAAGTATACAAGCGCTCGAGAGAAAATTAAGTAAATGCGCTAAAAATTGACAAAATTTACATAATAAAAATGATAAAAAGGATTCATAATGAAAAAAATATTACTCAATGCCTCTCAAAAGGAAGAGGTGAGACTTGCTGTTGTAGAGAACAACAAACTTACAGATTTAGATATAGACTTTCCATCGAGGAATATAAAGTCCAACATATATAAAGGCGTTATATCCAGGGTTGAGCCAAGTCTAGAAGCAGCGTTTATTAATTTTGGGAGAAAGAGGCACGGTTTCCTTCCTTTCAAAGAAATCTCACCTGAAATATTTACTAATTCGAACAAGACATCACGTGATTGTCTAGAATCTGGTAAGGAGATCATAGTTCAAGTTGACAAAGAGGAGCGTGGCAATAAAGGTGCGGCGTTAACAACATATCTAAGTCTAGCTGGAAAATACCTTGTTCTTCTTCCTAAGAATCCTTCAACTGGAGGGATATCGAGAAGAATCGAAGGTGAAGATAGGTCTAAAGCAAAAAAGCTTATGGAAAGTCTTGATGTACCTGAGGGTATGAGCGTTATATTAAGAACTTCTAGCTTAGATTCATCTGAAGATTCTATTAAGTGGGATATTGATTACTTAATACAAATATATGAATCAGTTCTAGAAACATCTGTCCAGCAAGATGCGCCATTTCTGATTTATCAAGAAAGCAGTATGATGGCAAGATTGATAAGAGATTATTGTGATGAAACTGTAGACGAAATTTTTATAGATGATAAAAGTTTTTATGACAATTTTATAAATGCTAAAAAACTTTTTTTACCACATCATGACGTAAAGACTGAGCATCATTCTGACCTCACACCTATTTTTAGTAAACACAAAATAGAAAAGCAAGTTCAAACAGTTTATAAAAGAAATATTAATTTACCATCGGGCGGGAATATTGTTATCGATTCGACCGAAGCCCTTGTAAGTATAGATGTTAATTCTGCTCGTTCAACTAAAGGAAGTGATATTGAAGAAACGGCATTGAACACAAACATTGAAGCAGCAATAGAAATATTAACTCAATTGAAATTGAGAGATATCGGGGGTCTAGTTGTAATTGATTTTATCGATATGATGTCAATAAATTCTCAAAAAAATGTAATGCGAAAAGTAGCAGAATATGCAAAAAAGGATAAAGCCAAGGTCCAATTCGCTAGGATTTCTAAATTTGGTCTAATGGAATTATCAAGACAAAAACTCAAATCATCTATCATTCAAAACAATTACGAGAACTGTCCAACTTGTGATGGAACTGGACAAATCAAATCATTATCATCTCAAGCTATATCGCTATTAAGGATTATTGAGGAGGAAGCAATTAATAGCAAAAATAAAGAAACTGTATATTTACCAGTAAGGTTAGCCACATATCTTTTAAATGAAAAAAAAGATGTCATAAATAATATTGAATCAAGACATAATGTTGAAATTAAAATTGTTCCTGATCCAGATCTGGAAGCATCGAGTTTTGAGATTGATAATGAGGGGCTAAGTGAATCTGAGTTTAAAAATAAATTAAAAAATCATTCGAGAGACAATCGAAAAAAAAGAAATGATGAATCTGCTGATGGGATTGTTATTCAAGATAAAGAAGTAGCATTAATGTCTGCTGTTGCCCCTAAAACAAAACCGCCTAGGCCAAGAACTAATAAAACAAAGGAAGATATTAATAAACCAAGCATCTTTAAGAGATTCTTAAATATCCTTTTTGGCACAAAAGAAAAGCCTGACAATAAAAACAAAAGGTCAAGACGGTACTATAGTAAAAATAGAAGATATAATAAAAACTTCAGGAATAATAAATATAAATCTAATAACAAGAGAAATTTTTCAGATAATAAAAATAATAAAAATTAGTTACAAGTGTTAAAAGTTATAACTAGATTATTTATCATTAGCATCTCATTACTATTTATTTATATTATATTCTCTAATGTACAGTTCACATCTTTTGATAATTTTAATAAGAAAAAAAATATATTTATTAAATTTCAAGAGTTTCCTGAATTTACTCTGCCAAATAAAGAGCAAAAAACAGGATATCAATATGAGTTAGCATTACATTATTTGGATAGATTAAACAAACGTCTTCTTATAGCTGGAGATGATACTTTTGACATTAATATATATTATACAAGTAATGTTTGTGATGACTGCGTAGTAATAAAGACTGAAGACTTATTATTAATTGGTGCAGAGAGCAATACTGATAAATATGTTGAAACTACTAGATCGTTAAATAACATATCTTATGAGTCACTTCTAAAAAATGGCTATAACATAAGCTTTACTAATGAATCTATTGATGAATTAGTAAATGACATAAATAGCGGATTAATTTCAAATATTTTAATAAGCAGAAGTACATATCTATTTTATAAAAAGTATTTTCCTAATTTAAAAATTAAAGATATTGTTTCAAACATTTATCTAGTTTGGGAATTTGCTGATGATGATGGAACGTTAAAGAAAGATTTTTTAAAGTATATAAAAGCTAAAAGCACGAAAGATTTTGTTGCTAATCTAGAATCAAAATATTACTCAAAAAACAGTATTTCCTCATATATATTTATTGGATCAAGAATATTTATTACTGATATGATTACTAAACTTCCACAATATGAGCTTACTTTCAGAGAAGTATCTAAAATTCATAACCTTGATTGGAAACTTCTAGCAGCTATCGCATATCAAGAATCTAAATGGGACAACAAGGCTGTTTCACCAACTGGTGTAAGAGGTTTAATGATGTTAACAAAAAATACAGCAAAAATGCTAAAAGTTGATCGACTGAACCCAAATGAAAGCATTGAGGGAGGCGCTAGGTATTTAAAATCTTTGTTAAGTAAGTTTTCAAAATTTAATCAAACCACTAGAGTTAATTTAGCATTAGCAGCATATAATCTTGGTCCTGGGCATGTGGATGATATTTTGTTATTAGCTACAAGGGATAATAAAAACGTAGATGATTGGAAAATATTAGAGAATTATTTACTTAAGTTGAGTCAAAAAAAATTCTATCTCAATATGAAGTATGGATATGCCAGAGGGTGGGAAGCAGTTCAATATATTGAAAATGTGAAACAATATTATGATATAATTACATTTCTTGATGATAAAGATAAACAAATTAAAGATAACATATTTGATGAGGCTCCAAAAACATTATGACAAAAAATGATTTAATTAACGACGCATTCGATAATGGGTTGAATGATAAAAATAAAAGTGATGTTGATGCAGCTGTAAAAGAAATCATATCTAGTATTGATAAAGGTATTATAAGAGTTTCAGAAAACCACAATGGTGAGTGGTCAGTTAATGAAACTGCAAAAAAAGCAATACTTCTATCATTCAGGTTAGGGCAAAATAAATTGATAGATACTGAATATACCAAGTTTTTTGATAAAGTTGATTCAAAGTTCACGCATACATCAGAAGAATATCTTAGAGAGAATAATATAAGAATAGTGCCACAAGCTATTGCGCGATATGGATCATTCATTGATAAGAATGTTGTCTTAATGCCCTCTTTCATAAACATTGGCGCATATGTAGGTGAAGGAACAATGGTTGATACTTGGGCTACAGTTGGTTCATGTGCGCAAATCGGATCAAACGTTCATTTATCTGGTGGAGTTGGAATCGGAGGAGTTCTTGAGCCTTTACAAGCATCACCAACAATTATTGAGGATAACTGTTTCATAGGCGCTAGATCCGAAGTTGTGGAGGGTGTAATCGTTAGAAAAAATTCTGTCATATCGATGGGTGTATTTATTGGAAAAAGTACAAAGATATATGATAGAGAAACACAAACCGTTTCGTATGGTGAGATCCCTGAAGGATCTGTTGTTGTCTCCGGATCTTTGCCATCTAAAGATGGTACATGTAATCTTTATTGCGCTGTAATTGTCAAGAAAGTTGATGAAAAGACATTAAGCAAGGTTGGGATTAATGAAATTTTGAGAGAAGCTTAATCAATTCTTTTTCATATATAATTTTTATTCCATAATCTTGCGCTTTATTAAATTTGCTGCCAGGATTATCACCACAGATTAATAAATTAGTATTTTTTGAGATACTACTTTTTATTTTATATCCACTAGCCTCTAATGTATCTACTAATTCAGATCTTGAATATTTATTAAATGTCCCTGATATTACAGCATTAGTCAATTTCTGACTTTTAGTAGATTTCTCATAAATTATATTTATTCCATAAGAAATTAGATTTTTGATATTACTCTCATTATCTTTATCATGCAGATAAGTGATTATATTTTTTGCAACAATTGGTCCAACATCATTAATTTCTATTAATGTTTCAAAATCACAATCAAGAAATTCATAGATAGAATTAAATTTTTTAGCAATAGATTTAGATGATGATTCTCCAACTTCTTGGATTCCTAGAGCATATATAAATTTGTTGAACATAACGTTTTTTCCTGAGTTAATGGAAGTTAGATAATTGTTAATCGATTTATCACCAACTCGATCAAGTTTTTTAAAATCTTCTTTGTTTAGTTTGAATAGGTCAGCAGAAGATTTAATTATTTTTTTAGATATCAATTCTTTAATAATTTGATTACCAATACCTTGAATATTCATTGCTTTTCTGGAAATAAAATGAATTATTGATTGTTCAATTTGAGGAGTACAACCTTTATTATTCATGCACTTGAAAGCAACTTGATTGTCAATTTTAGAGAGTATGCTATTACAACTTGGACATTTTTTAGGAGGAATTATCTTTTTTGTAATTTTTCTTTTGTTTAACTCAACTCTATCTATATCGGGTATAACGTCACCAGCTCTTTTTACATAAACAAAGTCATTTATATTAATATCCTTTGCTTTAATCTCTGAAAAATTATGGAGTGTGGCCCTAGAGACATTAACGCCACCAATATTTACGGGTTCAAGCTCAGCCACAGGCGTTATGGTTCCTGTTCTCCCAACCTGAAAGGTAACATCCAAAATTTGCGTCATCGCTTCTAGAGATTTAAACTTATACGCTATAGCCCACTTAGGTGATTTACTAGTATAGCCAAGCTTATTGTAATACTGAAACTCATCTACCCTATAAACTAAACCATCTATATCATAGGGAATTTTATGTCTGTCAGAATTCATCTGATCGAAATAATCATATGATTCAACAATATTTTTTACTACTTTAGAGTAGTTGTTAATTGGGAATCCAATCTTTTGTAAATGATTCATCAATTTGCTATGAGTTTTATAATTTAAAAAACTTAATGGATCAGAGACTCCATGTATGAATAATCTTAGTTTTCTAGAACTTGCTACAGCAGGATCTAGCTGTCTAACACTTCCAGCTGCAAGATTGCGTGTATTGGAATACACTTTTTTATTAGTTTTTTTTAATTCTTGATTAATAGATATAAAATCTTTTTTGTCTATAAATATCTCACCTCTCAATGAAAATCTTTTTGGAAGATGAGTGTTGTCTATACTCAGAGGTAGTGATTTAATTGTTTTTACATTTAGGGTTACATCCTCACCAATAAAACCGTCACCTCTTGTGGTGGCATTAACATATTTACCATTTTCATATGATATGCCAACTGCAAGTCCATCAAACTTAGGCTCAGCAAATAAATTTATGGCAGAAAGCCTTATGCTTGATAATAATTTTGAATAAAAATCTTCAAAATCGCTTTGAGAAGCTGCATTTGAAAGTGATAACATGGGTTTATCATGTTTTTTTTTATCAAAACTGCTCAATAAATCAGAACCAACTCTTTGAGTGGGAGAATCACTAGTAATTATTTTAGGATTTTCTGATTCAATGTTTTTAAGCTCATTATAAAGTTTGTCATATTCTAAGTCAGATATACTTGGTGAATCATATGTATGATAAAGTAGATTGTGTTGATTAATAATCTGTATTAATTTCTGATATCTTTCGTTAAGTCTCTTTGCGCTACTCATATTTATGTCAAATTTAATTCTTTTATGATTGAGTTGCCAATTCTAGAGCATCTTCAACATTTACAGATACAAGTTTTGACACTCCAGCTTCTCTCATTGTAACGCCAGAAAGTACATCGGCAATTTGCATTGTTGATTTATTATGTGTGATAAATATAAACTGAACTGTCTCAGACATTTCTTTAACTACATTACAGAATCGTTCATTATTGGCTTCATCAAGTGGTGCGTCAACCTCATCTAACAAACAAAATGGTGCTGGGTTTATTTTAAATATAGAGAAAACAAAAGCTATGCCCGTTCCAGCTTTTTCTCCGCCAGATAATAGATTTAGATTTTTTACAAGTTTTCCTGGAGGTTTTGCCATTATGTTTACACCGGTATTAAGTAAATCATTATCAGTCAGCTCTAGAAAAGCTTTACCCCCACCAAAGATCTTAGGAAAAAAATATTCAAGATTACTGTTAATTGAATCAAATGTTTCCTTGAATTTAGTTTTTGTTTCAAGATCAATTTTTTTTATTGCAGCTTCAAGTGTATCTATTGATTTTGTTAAATCATCATATTGTCTATCAAGATAACTTTTACGCTCTTCATTTTCTTTTAATTCATCTATTGCAGCAAGATTTATAGCTCCAAGTTTTTCAATCTTAACTCTTGTTTCCTGTAGTGCATCTTCATCATCTTTTAAAGGTATTTCATCAATATTCTTTATAGCATTTAATATTACTTCTTTATTAAAGTCAGAATTATCAAATAAAGAACTTTTGTTAGTTTTTATTTCCGCTATTTTTACTTTATTATTATTTATATCAGAATTAAGTTCATTCAAATTTAAAGATGATTTACGTAATTGTTCATCGATATTACGAATATCATTATCTAATGAGGATATTTTATCTTGGATTTTTGCGAGCTGATTATCCTTGTCCCGTTTTTTATCAATTAAAGCATTTAATTTATTTTTACCCTCCACTTTTGTAGGTTGCTTAACATCAGATAGTAAATCTTGTTTTTTTATTGAGAGAACACTCATGCTTGCTTTTAATTTACTCAAAGTCTCTTTATGTGAAGCAATTTGTGTCTTGAGTGTTGAAGAAGTAACATTATTAACATTTAAATTTTCAGCTGCTTCATTATATTGCCAGTTATACTTGTCATGAGATTGTTTTAAATCGATTTTTTCTTTTTCAAGTTTATTTTTATATACTTCATAATCTTTCTGTTTTTGTTCATACTGAATAAGATTAGATTCAGATTTACTAACTTTATCTTGATAACTTTTGATATTTCTCTCAATTTCATTGACTTGATCAACCACTGATTTATTATTTTCTTTAATTTTTATAGTAATTTTCTTAAATAAATCAATTAGATTATTAAGAGATGCTGTTAGTGATATTTTTTGGTCAGAAGGTAGATCTGGTAAGTGTCTCTCATAATCAATTTTGAAATTAATCAATTGTGACTGATACGAGTCAGATAGCTCTAAAAGTTCTGCCTGAATAGTTAAGTCATTTTTATTTTGGGACGATTCAATAAGCTTATTTAATCTTTTCTCTAAATTAAAAATATTTTCAAGATATGATTCTATTTTTGATTTCTCAAGCTCAATCTCTTTATCTAATTCAATTTTTTCAGACAGAAAATTATTAAAATTAGATTGCCAGTTTTGAAGAGAAAAAGAAGATTCTTTTATATTTTTATTAATTTCATCAACTTTGATTTGAAGGCTGTCTTTGTCTTTTATGCTTTTAGTTAATAATTGATTATCTGATTCTGTCTTCATAATTATAGAATTGATTTCATCTTCTGTTCTCTTTATTTCAGAATTAATTTCATTGATATTATCTTTTTTGCTAGTTTGAATTTGTTCAGTATATTCTATATCTTTCTCAGCTTTTGCTATTTCTGCTGCAACTTGAAATGATTCAGATTGCATCTTGTTGAATATCTCCTGTTGATTATCTCGTGATAATTTAAGACTATCTATTTTTCTGTTGTATCCAGTTTCTTGAGCATCATACTTGTCTTTTTTCAAAAGCAGTTCTTTTTCTTTCTTATGTGATTCATTAAGCAACTCATCAAACTGCATTATTTTTTTACTAATTATTTTAATTTTATAATCTTCTTCGTGGTCTTTATAATTTTTATATAACTCAGCATCATTTGCTTGTTTTTGTAGTTTAGTAAGAGATAAATTTATTTCTCGCATGATATCTTTTAACCTACTTAGGTTTTCGGATGTGTGTTTGAGTCTAAGTTCAGTTTCTCTTCGTTTTTCTTTGTATTTACTTATACCTGCAGCTTCTTCTAAATATGTTCTGAGCTCCTCAGGTTTTGAATCAATTATCTTTGATATCATGCCTTGCTCGATTATCGCGTAACTTCTTGGCCCTAAACCAGTGCCAAGGAACACTTCTCTAATATCTTTTCGCCTGCACCTAGTATTATTTAGAAAATAACTTGACGTTCCATCCCTATTAGCTTCTCTTCTTATTAAAATTTCATTAAATTTGGCAAATTTGGAATCTAACTTATTTAGAGAATTGTCAAATAGTAATTCAATACTTGCATGACTGACTTCAGAGCGAGATGATGAGCCAGAGAATATGACATCATCCATAGTATCACCTCTAAGGTTACGTGCTGATGATTCTCCCATCACCCATCTTATTGCATCAATAATATTAGACTTACCGCATCCGTTTGGGCCAACAATACCGGTCAAATTACTGGGAAAATTTAATGAGGTAGAATCAACGAATGTTTTAAAGCCTGATAATTTAATTCTAGATAGTCTCATTTAATAATTTTAAATTATAATATGATATCTTGTATTATACTATAAGGATTAATCCTTTGTTCATATGAAAGATATTTTAGAAACTTTTAACAATCCGCAAATAAAAGATGACTATTTAATCAAGATGGATATACCCGAATTTACCTGTATATGTCCACTAACATCGCAACCCGACTTTGCAGAATTTGAATTAAAATATGTCCCTGATAAACTATGTGTAGAGCTAAAATCGCTTAAACTGTATATGGGTTCTTACAGAGAAATCGGCGCTTTTCATGAAGACGTTACAAATCAAATATTTCAGGATCTATTTAGTCTAATCAAACCGAGATTTATGAGTCTTGATGCGCATTGGAAGGTTAGAGGTGGGATCACGACCTATGTTGAAGTAAAAAAAACTAAAACAGGATGGAAAAATAAAAATAATTATTAGAGTAATTCTGCTAATACTAATTTGTTATCCATGGTTAAATAATCATGCAAACCCACACACTTTTAATGGTGGAGCAGTACTAATTCCCTTGAAAAAAAATGAACTGAATTATAATTTCTCATATATAAACAGCCCTGTAACAAAAGTTAAACACAATGGGAGTGAATTCATTCTTTTTGGAATACCCTATAATAGTAATGACGGTCTTAATAAATTTGTACTCAAATCAAATGAATATGAAAAATCATTTAATGTGAATGTGCAACGTAAAAATTATCTTTCTCAAAATATTAATATTAAGAAATTCAAAAAAAAATCTAAAGATGAGTTGGACAGAATCTATAAAGAGAAGTTGGAGATGATAGAGGCTAGAAAAAATCGATACAATAATTATCCAGATTTTAATTTTATAAAACCTTTAGATGGCATTGTTACTGGCGTCTTTGGAACACAAAGGTTTTATAATGGAAAAAAAGGAAAATTTCATAATGGACATGATTTAGCTGCTCCAGTAGGTACAGCCATAAAGTCACCATCTGGTGGCAAGGTTATGCTTACAGGACATTACTATTATAATGGTAAATTCGTAATGTTAGATCATGGAAATGGCCTTGTTAGCATATTCCTTCATATGGATGATATTTATGTATCAAAAGGGAATGTTATTAAAAAAAATCATGTTATAGGGACTGTTGGGAATACTGGATTGTCCACTGGACCACATTTACATTGGTCTGTAATGGTTAACAATGTATATGTTGATCCGATAGAGTTCATTAATAAACCTTTGACCGAACTTGATAATTAGGGCATATAATTGGATAATATCTAAACATAACAAAGGAGGGGTATAAAATGCCACAATATGTAATAGAAAGAGAAATAGCAGGCGCAGGTGATTTAACTGCGGATGACTTAAAAGGTATTTCACAAAAATCATGCGGTATCCTGAAAGATATGGGTACAGGCATTGAGTGGGTTCAAAGCTATGTAACTGGAGACAAAGTCTACTGTGTATACAATGCTGATAATGAACAACTGATTAAAGATCATGCAAACACTGGTGGATTCCCAGCAAATAGTATCTCAGAAGTTAAAAATATTATCAGTCCTAAAACAGCTGATTAATAAGTAAATTAAGAACCCATTTTATATGGGTTCTTTTCTTTTTTAAAAATTAGTCTTATAGGTATTCCAGACAAGCCTAGTTGATCAGAAAAATAGTTTACTAGGTATTTTCTGTATGAATCAGGTATTTTATCAGTTTGATTACCATGTATAGAAATTGATAAATCTGAACTTTTATTTTGTCTAGCAAATTTTAATTTAATAAGTCTATTGTAACTATTCTTAATTGGATGCTTATTACAGGCGTCATTAAGGATTTTAGTTAATTTAGATGCTTTGTATTGTTGATTGAGATTAAGGGCAAGATTATTTATTGTAAATAATAGTTTTCTGATATTTCTATTTTCAAGAGCAGATAAGTATATTATTTTAGTGCCAAATAAAATATTTGAAAAATAATCTATACTGCTTTTCAGACTCTTAAGTTCATCTTTAGTAATTAAATCTATTTTATTAATTACAAGAATGAATGGTTTATTATTATCTTTAATAATATTAAAGATTGATTTATCTTGTTTAGTAACGAAATCCTTTGCAGATATAACCAAAATACATATGTTTGATTCAGAAATAGATTGTAATGACATATTAATAGAATATTTATCAATCAAATCTTTTGTAGATGATTTCTTCATTATTCCAGCAGTATCATAGATCAAATAATTATTTCCTTTGAATGAGAAAGGAATTTCAAGAGAATCTACTGTTGTTCCCGGAGTTTCAGAGGTAATCGATCTATTCTGATTCAAAATACTATTAATAAGAGTTGATTTACCAACATTAGGCTTTCCAATAAAGGCAATTCTTTTACTTAACGTTGAGGTATAGATGTCTGAGCAACAGGATTGAAATATTTTTTCTACAAGATGCTCTAATCCTTTATTAGTCTTCGCTGAAACTTCACAGGCATCAGAAAATCCTAATTCAGAGAATTCATATTTTTTCAGAAGTGACTTTTGTTTATCACACTTATTGATGACAAGTAGAGTATTTTTGTTAAGTTTCCTTAAAAAGGAACAAATTTTATGATCACTTGCTGTTAATCCATCTTCGATGGATGTTACGAAAAGTATTATAGATGATTTATCAATAGCCGAAATGGTTTTTTCATATGATAGCTGAGAGAACTCTTTATCATTGGAATCAATACCTGCAGTATCAAATATATTAAGATATTTGTCTTTATAAAGAATTTTGCCCTGATTAACGTCTCTTGTGACACCATGCTTATTTAGTACGATGGAATTCTTGAACTGTGTAAGTTTATTAAACAGCAATGATTTACCAACATTAGTTCTACCAACAAGACTTACAAAATCTGGCATTTTCTATATTGTGATTTGAAGACAGACTATTTTTCCATTTTCTGATTGAAAATAGACTTTATTTTTATTAGTAATGAATTGGGTTTTATGATTTATATCAAAGCCAATATCTTTTTCAAATATTCTAGTTCCATTCACTAAATCATGACCTACGAGTAAACCAGAAGTAGTAACGACCATAGCAATATTATCAATGATAAAGGGTTCAGTGATAGCATCAGCATGCTCTTGCTTCCAATTCAAAAAACCAGATGTTTTATCCAAAGATATAAGTATATTGTTAGTGGTTGATGCAATGATAGAGTTGGAAGTTAGGCTAATATTACTTGCTATAGAAAATGGACTTGACCATATAATTTTTCCAGAATTTTTATCTAATGAAGTTAGATTTCCCTGAAAATGACCATAATATAACTTATCCCCTTCCACTCTAATGTCCATTTCTGCATCTCTTTGTGACTCAAGATCATTTCTACCTGAACGAGATGAGGAAATAGTAAACCAATTTAATGCACCATTAACTTTATTGTAAGAGGCAATTGACCCATTATCTCTCGCAATAAAAACATTATCTTCATGTATTAATGGCATTGAGGATCCTTTAGTTCTAAGAGGAATATTACGACTTTCGCTTTTCCATATAGTATCTTGATTAACTGGATCAACAAGATACAGATCATCATTATCAAGTTTAAGTAAAAATAAATTATTAATGGATAATATTGGCGAGGCTAACTCTGTAACAAGGTTAATGTTAATGTCAGCTTCATATTCAGAAAATGAGGCAATGTTTTGTATATTTGATACAAGAGGAATATGCTTATTACTAGCTAATTTTGGTAATTCGTAACATAACAGTTTTGCATTAAATGTCCCTATGCAAGCTTTATTATTTACGATACTAATACCTGAGCTAACATCATGGTTTGTTGGAACTTGCCATAAAATATCACCATCCTCAGTCGAAAGAGCTGATAACATACCATCATTACCAACAGTGTATATAGTATTGTTAATTTTTTCTATTCTCAAATAACCTGTATTGCCATCAGGTGCGGTATTGACAGATGTTGACCAAAGAATATTCGATTTGATATTCATATTTATGACAGATATTTCGTTCATAGAGCTGATGGTATCAATTTTCTCGTTTTCTATAGGTTTTTTATGAATGCCTTTATCAAGATGCCAAGTTAATAGATTCGAACATGATGAGATAACTATTGTGATAAATAGTACTATATGAAATTTAAATACAGTCATTTAACTAGGTTGATTTTAGCAAGAATATTTTTTCTTTCATTCGGAGTGATTTCAAAAGCTAAGACTTGATTGTAATGATTTAGGGCTTCATTCTTATTATTTTGTAAATGATATATATCGCCTCTAAGTTCAATATGTTGATAGTTATCTAAGCTAGTTACAACATTAAGAGCAGCTGTATATTCATTCTGTTCAATTAATATTTTTGCTTTTCTATATTTAGCTAAATTAACGATATCACTATCTGGAGCATTAGAAATAATATGATCAAGAAATATATAAGCTTCATCAATTTTGTTAACTGAATACATAGCTTTTGCGGAGTACAAATTTGCTAATGCTGTATATATATTTTCTGGATTATTAGTCATATTCATTTTTGCATATTCGATAATTTGGTCTGTTTTTCCTTTTTGAAAATTATTCACTGCTATATCAAATTGATGAGACAACTCTAACTGAGTGGTATTTTGACTTGATAATAATGATTTATACCCAAATAAAATTGATAAGCCAAGAAAAAGACCCAACAACAATCCCTTATAGTTATCCTCTAACCAACTTATAGCCTTTTCTTCGTCACTCATCTATGCACTCACTTATGAAATTTGTAAAGTTATCAAAGTCTATGGTTTTATCATCTTGATTGCTTTTCAAATATTTAATAGTCAAAGTATTATTACTTATTTCATCTTCGCCCACAATGACTAAAATGTCACAATTGTTTTTAACAGCATTTTTAATTTGTTTTGATAGGGATTTATTATTATCCATTTGAATAAGTCTAAAGATAGTCTTGCTATTTCTTAACATAGAAGAATATTTTAAAAGATCTTCAGAAGAGTTGGATAATACTGCAATACCAACAACAAGCTCCTCATCTTCATAATCAAGCAATTCAACTATACGATCGACACCCATTGCAAATCCAACCGCAGGAATTTCTATTCCTCCTATAATTTTGGATAGAATATCGTATCGACCTCCTGCGCAAATAGCATCTTGTGAACCAAGCTTATTAGTTTTCCATTCAAATACTAAATCATTATAGTAATCTAAGCCTCTAACTAATTTTGAGTTATTAATAAACTTAATACCAATATTGGTAAGACTGTTCAATATCTCCTCATGTCTTTTTTTTGAGTTAATATTAATATAATCATAGATGACTGGTGCTGATTCAATAATATCTTTTAACTTATCGTCCTTTGAATCTAACAGTCTTATTGGATTTTTTTGAATTGTTTTCTCATGTTTTTCTGATAAATCTTTTTTGTAGCTATTAAAATAATCTTGCAAGACTTCTGAATATTTTTCTCTATCAGATACTGATCCCAGGGTATTAATATGAAGGCTTAGGTCTGTTAATTTTATACGATTAAAAAATCCGCGGGACATTGAAATTATATCGATATCATTATGAATCGTATTGTCACCCATAAACTCAACTCCAAACTGTATAAACTGTCTATATCTGCCTTTCTGTGGTCTTTCATGCCTGAACATAGGCGCATAATAATAAAGGCGATTTTTTTTAATACCTCTGTCATAAATTAAGTTATTTTCAAAAGCAAGTCTCATACATGATGCAGTGCCCTCTGGTGTTAAACAAAGTTCATCATCATTTCTATCTTTGAAGGAATACATTTCTTTTGTAACAATATCTGAGGTTTCACCGATAGATCTTTTAAATAGATTAATTGATTCTAAAGATGGGATTTTGACATGATTAGTGTTAAATAAAGTGCATATATCACGAATTTTATTTTCAATAAAAAGAAATTTTTTAGATTCTTCTGGCAGAATATCACGGAAGCCTCTAATTTTTTTTGAGATCAATTGACCCATGCTAACCAAATATTATTGATATTTCTTTGCTCGCATTCTCATCTGAATCAGAGCCGTGAACTGAGTTGTATGACTTATCAATTGCATATAGTTTTCTTATTGTTCCCTCATCAGCTGTTTGAGGGTCAGTAGAGCCTATTAAATTTCTATATGATGTAACCGCATCTTTTTTTTCTAGAACCAATGCAACAATTTCCCCTGAGGTCATATATTTAATAAGTTTATCAAAAAAGGGTTTGCCTTGATGACAAGCATAAAACTTTTCTGCTATGGGAACAGTCATTTTCATTAATTTCATATCTTTGATTATAAAACCATCATTTTCAATAACCGTAATTATATTACCAATCAAATTTCTCTCTACAGCATCTGGCTTGATTAACGCTAATGTTTGATCCATTATTCTATCTCTTCGACCCAGTTCATCTGAATTGCTTCAAGTATTTTTTCATTAGAATTATCAGGTTCGTCATCAAATGAGTCAAGTTCACATATCCATTTATGTAAATCGGTAAAACGGACGTATTT
>CBFIBF010000002.1:0-38466 GCA_965660795.1 Gammaproteobacteria bacterium | reverse complement strand
GGGATCCGTATCAGGAAATTTTTCAGCAAGTTCAATTGCAATATCAAGACTATCTGTCCACTTCAAAGACATCAATGATTCTCCGATGCATGATTAATTGTATATTTAGGAATCTCAACCACTAAATCTTGATCTGATACTTTAGCTTGACAACTAAGGCGCGACTCTGGTTTTAAACCCCAAGCTTTATCAAGATAATCATCTTCATCATCTGTAGGTGGATCAATCGAATCATAACCAGAATTAATGTAAACATGACATGTAGTACAAGCACATGACATCTCGCACGCGTGCTCTAATTTAATATTATTATCAAGAGCAATCTTACAGATAGTTTCACCTGGATTTGCAGTAATTGTTATTCCATTTGGACATAAATCTGGATTTGGTAAGAAAGTAATCTTTGGCATATTTAAATTATATCATTAATATCTTTGCCTGTAATGAGCGACTTAATGCTACTGTTCATTCTTCTTTCAACATAAAACTCGCAAGTATTCTCGAGATTTTCGATAGAGTTTTTAATTACATCAACTTCTTTAGAGATTAATGCATTTTTTAATTCTAAAATTGATTTATTTATTGTTTTAAGTTCTGTCGCGCTAAGGAGTTGATTGCCATCTGACTTAATTGCTTCATTTATAGCATAGATAGTTCTTTCTGCCTCAACAATATACTCTTTTAATAATCTAAAGTTCTTATCATCTTCAGCTAACGTATTGGAGGAATCTAACATTTCTTTAATTCTTTCAGGTGAAAGGCCATGAGACGGTTTAATTTCAATTGAAGTTTCTTTATCTACAGTTTTCTCCCTAGCGCTTACAGTAAGGAGTCCATCTGCATCAACTTGAAATTTCACAACTATTCTAGCTGCCCCAGCAACCAAAGGAGGTATATCTGTCAGAATAAATTGACCTAAATTTATACATTTAGACACATCCTCTCTTTCACCTTGGACTATGTTAATCATCATTTTTGTTTGACCGTCTTTAAATGTAGTAAAGGTTTTTTCTGATGAGGTTGGTATTGGTGTATTGCGTAGTATTACTTTTTCAGATAGACCTCCATATGTTTCCACACCCAAAGACAATGGTAATACATCTAGAAGAAGCATATCATCTTTAGAGTTTCCTGATAGGACTTCAGCTTGTATAGCAGCGCCAGCTGCTACAACTGTATCAGGGTTTAAATGATCAAGAATTTCAACATTATATTTTTTATTAAGAGTTTCTTTAATTATTCTCATACGTGTTGAACCACCAACTAGAATGATGTTATTTATATTATTGTGTTCAATAGATGAGTCTAGAATTACTTCGTCAAATATTTTTATAGTTTTATCTATTAACGGCGATATCAGTTTATTGAAGTCATTTAAAGTAAGTGAAATATCTAATTCTTCATTTTTAGCTAGATCAGAATTAGATAATTGATGCTTTAGATCTTTTGCTACCTTCAGTCTTTCAATTTGACTAATCAATTTAGCTTTTTCAAAGTTTTTATAGATATATTCACTTATAGTGATATCAAAATCATCACCGCCTAAATGAGTATCACCTTTTGTTGATAAAACTTTAAATATACCCTTATCAATTGATAGTAGAGAAACATCAAATGTTCCGCCACCCAAATCATAAACAATATAATTACCAGTTTTATTTTCATCAATACCATATGCAATAGCTGCAGCAGTTGGTTCACTTATTAAACGTAAAAGTGTAATGTTCGCCATCTGAGCAGCAAGTTTTGTAGCCTGTCTTTGCATATCATTAAAGTATGCTGGGACTGTTATTACCGCAGAATCTATGTTTTTATTTTTATTGTTTTTTGCAATATCAACAAGCTTTAGAAGAATTATTGAAGATAGCTCGATGGCAGAATATTTTTTTTCACCAAACTTAATTAATGGTAAATTATCATCCAAATCTAAGTCTAAATTTTGAAAACTATATTTGGATATATCACTTGATGTTAAGCCCATCAACCTTTTAATAGATAATATTTGTTCTGAATTACTATTATTTTCCCCTACTACCAAACCACTATCTGATTGTGTCAATACAGATGGTAATATTTTTGAATTATTATTGAGAAAAAATGTTATTTCATTATTTACACTTTCTGCAATAAGAGAGTTTGTGGTGCCCAGATCAATGCCTACAGAAAATTTTTTTTCTACAGTAATATTATCATTGGGATCAGATATTTGTATTAATGCCATTTTGTTAACTTAAATTTGAAATGCTCTTTTTATAAAATTTAACCATAGAAATGTTTTCATGTAGTATATCAAATTTTTTGTCAGATAAATTCTTTTCCATTTCAGATATTAATTCTTTAATTTTAATTACTAATTCTTCTTTAATTTGAGCATGCTCAGTGGATTTACATTGCGTGATTTTTTCAGATAACTCTATTTGCGTAGTTAAAAAGTCAGTATTCTTAAATGTTTTATTTTCATCAACGTTATAATTATTTATTTTAAGTATATAATCTACACGTAATACGAGATCTTTAAGTGTATTATAAGCATCATTTATATAAGTTGAGTTTCTAGTCGCAAGACTTTTCTCCATGTTAGACGAATTGATAAATTTATCTGGATGAAACTTAGCTTGAAGTATTAGATATTTTTCATTCAGTTCTTCAAGTTCAATAGATATCTCTATATTTAAACCGAACAGTTCAAAATAATTTAGATTTAAGGTAGACATTAAACATTGAAGCTTTCGCCACAACCGCATGTGTCCTTAACATTAGGATTAATAAATTTAAAGCCTTCATTGATACCTTCTTTCGCAAAGTCAACTTGAGTGCCTTTTAAATAAACATAGCTTTTAGGGTTAATAATTAGTTTAATGCCTTTGTCTTCAAAAACATTGTCATCATCATTTTCATTGTCTGCAAACTCAATTACGTAGGCCAAACCTGAACATCCAGTTGTTTTAACACCCAATCTTATACCAATTCCTTTACCTCTTTGTTGAAGCTGAGATTTAATATGGTCTGCCGCCTTTTCAGTAACGCTAATCATTTTTTAATGCGTATTCCATTTAATTGATTTTATGTCTATACCTTCTTTATACATATCCCATAAGGGTGAGAGATTACGAAGCTTTTCAACTGATTTTTTAAGCAAATCAACTGCATAATCAACCTCTTCTTCTGTTGAATACTTTCCAATAGTGATTCTTATTGAACTATGTGCTAACTCATCATCTCTTCCAAGTGCTCTTAACACGTAGCTAGGTTCAAGGCTAGCAGAGGTACAAGCTGACCCAGATGATACAGCAATATCTTTGATTGCCATTATTAAACTCTCGCCTTCAACATAATTGAAGCTGATATTTAAATTACCCGGTATTCTATTTTCAAGATCACCATTAAGATAGATTTCCTCAACATCCTTAATCTGATTCCAAAATTTATCTCTTAATGTTTTAATTCTTAAGTTATCACTTTCCATTTCATCATTCGCTATCCTAAAAGCTTCACCCATGCCAACTATCTGATGAGTAGGAAGAGTACCTGATCTAAATCCTCTTTCATGACCACCACCATGCATTTGCGCTTCTAATCTAACTCTTGGCTTTCTTCTTACATAAAGAGCCCCTATACCTTTAGGTCCATAGACTTTGTGAGCCGATAGCGACATTAAATCAACATTAAATTTATTCACATCTATATCAACTTTACCAGGGCTTTGAGCAGCATCTACATGAAAAAGAACTTTCTTACTTCTAGTCAGTTTACCTATGCTCTCTAAGTCTTGTATGACGCCAATTTCATTATTTACATGCATCACAGAAACTAAAAGAGTTTGATCTGTTATAGCGTCCTCGAGTTTTTTTAAATCTAGCAGTCCGTTTGGTTCAGGATCAAGATATGTAACCGAATAACCCTCAAGCTCAAGTTGCCTCATAGTATCCAATACTGCTTTATGTTCAGTTGATAATGTAATTAAATGATTTCCTTTAGACTTATAAAAATGTGCAGCTCCCTTTATAGCAAGATTATTTGATTCCGTTGCGCCACTTGTCCAAACAATCTCTTTAGAGTCGCATTTAATAAGATTTGCTACATTCTGTCTTGCGTCTTTTATTAATTGGTCACTGTCCCAACCAAATGAATGGGATCTAGAGGCAGGATTACCAAAAGCTCCATCAAGAGTTAGACAATCAGTCATTTTTGATGCAACTCTCTTATCAACTGGTGTTGTTGAAGAGTAATCCAAATATATTGGAATGCTTAGTGATGGATTTATTTTTTTAGAACTAGTTGACATTAAGATTGCCCTCCCTTGCGTCGTACATTTCATGCACTGTGTTATTATTAGCCACATCACCTATGGTTATTTTATTCATGTAATCATAAATAATTTTGTTTAAACCAGTCCAAACATGATGTGTAGAACATGGTTTTTCTTTATTACAATTCAAGCTACCACCACATTGAGTTTGATCAATATTTTCCTCTACAGCAGTGATAATTTGCAGCAAAGTAATATTTTGAGCATTTCTTCCAAGCATATAGCCTCCACCTGGTCCACGTTGACTCTTAACGATACCAGAGTTTTTCAGCTTACAAAAAAGCTGTTCTAAATAAGACAATGAAATTTTTTGACGATCAGAGATTCCTTTGAGTGATACTGCTGACTCTTCACTATTTGCTAAATCAACAATGGCAGTAATTGCGTATCTTGATTTTGTGCTCAGTTTCATGCTCGAATTATTATATACTTGACTTATATAGTCAACTATTATTTTTTTAGGGCTTTTTTAACACTATTTAAAACACCAAGGAACAAATTAGCTTCATTGTCATTAATGCTAAACTTATTAAATATAATGTATATATTTTGGGTAAGCGATCTTTTATTTTGATCAGTTATGATATTTAAATCTGTCATAATTGATAAAAATACTTCAATCAAATGGTTTTTTGTTGATTGCTTAGCAATATCAGCATCTATTTTATTTATTATTTTAGATTCTGAATTACGAAACTTGAAAAACTCATAAGAAAAGATCTGAACAGCAAATGCAAGATTTAATGAAGAGTAAGCTTTGTCAGTAGGTATAGTTACAATATAATTACAAAGTCGTAAATCTTCATTAGATAAGCCTGATTGCTCATTACCGAATACAATTGATACTTCATCATCATAATGTGAAAGAAGTTTGTTTAGATTATCTATAGAAAGTGATGGAATATTAGATTTTCTCGATCTAGCAGAAAAGCCAACTATTAATTTAGAATTACACACAGCATCGGAAAGTAAGGTTGTGACTTTGGCATTATCCAATATATCAGTACAACCAACAGCTTTAGCATTAGCAATTTTAGATGGAAAATCTTTTGGTGAAACAAGAGTCAATTGGTTCAAACCCATTGTTTTCATAGCTCTAGCAGTTGAACCAATATTACCAGGATGACTAGTATTTACTAAAACAATATTAATGTTTGAGGACATAATGTAATATACATTAACTAAATAATATTATGCAACCAAGGATAAATATAACTAAATCTGCATGTGAAATTCTTGAAGAGGAAATCAAAAGGCTGTTCATAAATAAAAGCTATAATGCACTGAAGAATATGCCAGTTAGAGAAATTCTAACCAGTAAGGTTGTGGAGCATATTAATAATTATTATAAGTTAGGAGATAATGATTTCATTGGTTTCTTTAATACTGATGACAAAAAAAGATTAAGGATAGATGATGAGAAAATAATCTATCATACAAATCAGAGTGAAAAAAAATGTTTCGTCTGGATGATTAATTTCTTACAAGATTATGATAATTTTTGTAGGAAACTCCCATTTTGGACTTTATCACTATCTCTAAAACAAGACAAAGATATCCTTTACTCAATTATTATTAATCCATTCTTAGATATATTTATGTTTAGTGAAAAAGGGTCCGGTACAGTCAATAATCAAAGAAAAGTGAGAGCTGTCTCATATTCAGATGAAATGATTATTGCTAAATCAAAAAATATTGTGATGCCAAAACAATTTGAGAAGTATCAAAAGATTTCATTAAACTCAATTTCGATAGAACTTATTTATTTATCAATGGGGCTGATAGATCTATATATTATAAGTAAAGAAGAATATGAAATGTTTTTAGATTGTATACTCATAGCGAAAGAGTCAGGAATTTTAGTAGAATCACACGAAGGACATATCATTCTTGCAAATCAGGATAATATTAAAAATATAAATTTATGATTCTTCAGGTCTCTTAATACCAAAATAAGATAAGCTTGCACTAGCTACAAATATTGATGAATAAGTCCCAACCACAATGCCTATAAACATTGCGATAGAGAAATTTCTAACGGCATCCCCACCAAATATAAGAAGAGAAAAGATTACTAGTAATGTTGTAAGTGATGTTACCAATGTTCTAGATAAAGTTTGATTTATAGATTTATCGAGAACATCAACTATAGATAGTTTTCTTAAAACTATATTATTTTCTCTTATTCTATCAAAGACAACTATTGAGTCATTTAAGGAATAGCCTATCACTGCTAAGACGGCAGCGAGTACACTCAAGTCAAATGTTAAATCAAAAAATGAAAATATACCGAGTGTAATAATTACATCATGAATAAGTGCAGTTATTGCTCCCAATCCATATATAAGCTCAAACCTCATGGCCACATAAATTAAGATACTAAAGAGTGCGATTAACATTGCCCACTCACCCTTTTCTCTTAGCTCACTACCAACTTGTGATCCTACATATTCTAGCTTAGATATTGTAAATGAATTATCTGAAAATATTTCATTTAGATAATTATTGATATTTTTTTGTTGAAATAATTCGTCATCTTTTAATTTAAGAAGTATATCTTTACTTGAACCATATAGCTGAACGCTTACATCGTCTATGCTATTTTGTGAAAACTTATTTTGAATATCTAATATCGATATTTGTTGATCGAATTTTAACTGGACTATATATCCACTTGAAAAATCTATTCCAAAATTGAATCCCTTAAAAATTATACTAAATAAAGAAATAACTAATAAAATTGATGATAATGCTACAGGTATCTTTTTAAGAGACATAAATTTGACATCAGTATTTTTTAATATTCTTAACATTATATTGATAAACCTTTATTATTCTTATTTTCATAAATAATACTTATAACAGCCCTAGTCCCAATGATTGCAGTAAACATAGATGACAGGATTCCGATTACTAGAGTAACTGCGAATCCTTTAACAACACCTGTTCCAATAGTGAGAAGTGCAATTGCCGCAATTAATGTTGTAATGTTCGCATCTGATATAGTAGAAAAGGCTTTGTTATAGCCAGATATTATACTGGCATTGGGGCTATTGCCATTCAAAAGTTCCTCTCTAATTCTTTCATAGATTAAAACATTAGCATCCACGGCCATACCAACAGTAAGGACAATTCCTGCAATGCCAGACAGTGTCAAAGTAGCCTGAAAAAGTGACAAAGTAGCAGCTATGATTAAAATATTAGCTAGAAGTGCCAAGTTAGCAACAAAACCAAATTTCTTATAGTAGATAAACATAAAAGCTATGACTAAAATCATTCCTAGGATCATGGAGTCTCTCCCAGATATTATATTTTCACTCCCTAAGGTAGGGCCAACAGTTCTCTCTTCTATTATGGACATCGGTGCACTTAGAGAACCTGAGCGCAGTAAAATTGCTAAATCTTTAGCTTCTTGCAAGTCAATTCCTGTGATTTGAAAACGTTTACTAAATGCTTCGCGTATGGTTGCGACATTTATTACTTGGTTTTTATCTTGCTCAACAAATACAACTGCCATTCTATTGCCAATATTTTTAGATGTTGTTTCTAGCATATTCGATGCACCAAAAGAGCTTAAATTTACGAAAACAGCAGGCTGATTAGTTTGACCATCAAAACCAGAGTTTGCGCCCTCAATGTCTTTTCCGGAGGCAATTACATTTCGTGAGAGAAGTATGGGTGAACCATTTTTATGTCTATATAATAATGATTCGCTAACTGTATTTGTACCTATTGTATCTGAAGCTGTCCAATCATCAGGTGTTCCTTTTGTTAATCTAAACTCAAGAGTTGCTGTAGAGCCTAAAATATTTTTAGCTCTCGTTGAATCTTGTAATCCAGGAAGTTGAACAATAATTCTATCCTTGCCTTGTCTTTGGATAATAGGTTGCGAAACTCCTAATTCATTGACACGTGAGCGAAGTATAGCAAGATTTTTCTTCATAGAAGCTTTAACATCATTGGCAATCGATTCACTAGATAAGCTAGTATTTATATCTATCTGATTGTTTTTATTAGATATAGTTATGTCATAGTCTGAAAATGTATCTTTCAATGCATCAAAAATTTCAGTTTTAATTTCTTGGTTTTTAATTACAAATATGACCTCATTATTTTTCGCAACAACATTTGTATATCTGATTCCATTATCTATCAAAAAATTTCTTAAGTTGCTTTCTATTTGATTAAGACGTGATTTGACTACATTTTCTGTATCAATTTGTAGCAAAAAGTGTACCCCCCCTTTAAGATCTAATCCTAGAGAAATAGGTTTGGCGTTAATCGCATCTAACCATTTGGGTATATGATTGAAGTTACTCAATGTATAATTATATTTTGAATTAGAGGAGAGCTTATTGTAAGCATTGAGCTGCTGATCAATCGAGTCAAAATAAATACTGTTGTCATCAATACCTTTATAGGAAATTGAATTCTGCTTGACTAAATTATTTAAATCATCAGACGTGACGTTGTTGTCATATGCTTGAATATTTATTGAAGGATACGTGTTATAAAAATTTGGCAGTGTATATATAACAGCATACGCAATTACCAAAGCAACAAATATATATTTCCAAAGCGGGTATTTATACATTATTTTAAATGGTCAAGTGTGTTTTTAGGTAGAATCTGATTTATAGAGTTTCTTTGCAATTTTATTTCGGTATTGTTTGCAATTTTTAACATTGCATATGTATCGGTCAGTTTTGAAATTTTCCCGTATATACCGCCTGATGTTGCAATTTCATCTCCAACTTTAAGTGACGCAACCATTTTTTTATGTTCTTTCAGTTTCTTGGATTGGGGTCTTATAAGTATGAAATACATCAATACGAGTATAAATATTGGTAATAAGAAACCTATCATAGATGGTTCTTGCTGCCCTGCTGCATATGCTGATTCAATCATTTTTTACCTCACTATAATTATTTTCCAGTTGTTTAATCAAATCATCTAGCGATGAATTAATAATGGCATCTCTTAATTGGCTCATTAAATTTTGATAAAAGTATACATTATGGATAGTCATAAGTCTCGCTGCTAGCACTTCATTGCATCTATCTAAATGTCTAATATAAGAGATGCTGTAATTTCGGCATGTGTAGCAATTGCATTTTTCATCTATGGGCGAAGAATCTGTCGTATATTTTGCATTTCTTATTCTTTTTATTCCAGTAGTTGTAAATACTTGACCATTTCTCGCATTTCTCGTGGGTATGACACAATCAAACATATCTATGCCTTCCCTAACGGCATAAGCAATATCAAGTGGTTTTCCGATTCCCATGACATACCTAGGCTTATGAAGAGGAAGTTTAGGTCCATTTTCAGCAATTATTTCATACATTAATTCAGTGGGCTCACCTACAGATAACCCTCCTAACGCATATCCATCAAAATCCATCTTAATAAGCTCATTTCTAGATCTTTCTCTGAGATTTGGATACATGCCGCCTTGAACAATTCCAAAAAGAGCTTTGTTTTGAGTATTAGCTTTTTTTGATCTCAATGCCCAATCAAGAGATAGTTCCATAGACCTCTCTGTTTCTTTTAAATCTGATGGATATTTAATACATTCATCAAAAATCATCATAATATCGGTATTGATTTTAGTTTGAACATCAATAGAAACCTCTGGTGTCATGAGTACTTTATCTCCATTAAAAGGCGATCTAAATTCCGCTCCAGTTTTATTAATCTTTACATCTTTCCCAAGACTAAAAACTTGATAGCCGCCAGAATCTGTAAGTATCAATCCATCCCATCCCATAAATTGATGGAGACCTCCATATTTTTCAATGAGTTTAGTACCTGGTCTCAACATGAGGTGAAATGCATTTGAAAGAATAATTTCGACATTACAATTTTTCAAATCATCTACATCAAGCGTTTTTACTGCACCATATGTACCAATTGTCATAAAAGCGGGCGTTTTAATTTTCTTGCCGTTGATTTCTAACTCAGCTGCGCGTGCATTATTATTTTTTGAAATTATTTTAAAATCCATAATATTTATTTCTTAATGAACATGCTATCTCCATAGCTATAGAATCTGTAGTTGTGATTAATAGCTGTCTCATAAAGTTTAAGTAGACGATCTTTGCCAATAAATGAAGCGACTAAAAGCAATAAAGTTGATTGTGGTAAATGATAATTTGTAACAAGACCATCTATAACCTTGAAATCATATCCGGGTGTTATGTATAAATCAGCCTCACCAAAAAAACTTCCATGGTATGATTTTGATGCATAGTTTTCGAGAGCTCTTGTTACAGTAGTACCAACTGCATACACTTTTTTATTATTTTTTTTGACGTTGTTAATGTTAGTAATTAAATCCTCTTGAATGTGGCACAGTTCAGAGCCGATATCATGTAACATATAATTCTCTTCTTTGATTGGCTTGAATGTATTGTATGTCACATGCAATGTAAGAAAACCAATAATGACACCTTTTTTCTTCAATTTTGAAATAATATCGTCAGTGAAATGTAAGCCTGCTGTAGGCGCTGCAACAGAGCCTTTATGCTTTGCGTAAACAGTTTGGTATCTATCTACATCATTATTATTAGATTCTCTTTTAATGTATTTTGGTAAGGGCACGCTGCCATAGTCTAGAAAAATACTCATAGGATTGTCTTCTGTGGACAGGGTTATTAAGTTATTTTTAATTTCTACAACCGAAAAATATATGCTATCGTTTATATGTAAGGTTGATCCTATATGTATTTTTCTTGATGATTTATAAATGCATATAATTTTAAAATTATCAATTTTCTTGTGAAAGAGTATCTCAACTGTGCCTCCTGACTTTTTTTTGAGGAATAACCTACCTGGGATTACTTTAGTATCATTCAAGATAAGCATATCCCCTTTTTCTATATTTTTGCTTATTTCAGTAAATATTGAGTGACACACTGAGTTAGATTCATAATCATAAATCATTAGTTTAGCTTGCTCTCTTTTTTCCCTTGGTGAATCTGCTACAAGATTTTTTGGCAAGAAATAGTCGTAATCTTTTATACTGTTATTCATGAAATTGAATTATAGATTAAGATCATTGCAAATATACAAAAAGTTTGATAAAAAAAGGCATGAGTCTTATAAAAAATTTTCCACATGACGGAATTGTCACTATCAATCGAGTCATAATTAAAAAAGGTCATACACTAGATGAACTGCAGGAAAGGGTTGCATTAATGTGTGAAAATGTGAAGACGTATCATTCAGAGACTGGATTTATTGGGGGAATGGTTGTTCTAAATAGTGGTCAGATTTCAAATGAAGGAAGTAATGTTGGCAAGGCTCTTGATAGTAACCTGAAAAACAAAGAGGCTCTAATCATAACATTTTGGAAATCATACGATGATCATGAAAATTCACATAAAAGCGATACATTTCAACCACTTTTTCAGAAGGTCATTGATCTTTGTGAGAATGGGAATGAAGAGACAGTCTACGATATGATGTGGCAAGGGGAAGCCTATTCACCGGAAATGGCAAAAATGGCTCAGATTGCAAAAGAAGATAATTAGACTATTGGCGGATTCTTTTTATTTGTACGCTTGTGTCTTCCACCAATAAGCTTGTGCTTTTTTAATTTCTCATCGAGCTGTTCAAGTGTTGTATCTTCTAGCCTTATTTCACGTGATAATGAGATTTGCTTTTTTATGTATAGTAGTACTAAGACAACTAAAAAGGCGGAAACAAGATATATGATATACTCCATGAGTATATAATATCATAAATATAAAAAAATTATGCCACTGTGGTGGAATTGGTAGACACGAGGGACTCAAAATCCCTTTTTCGCAAGAAAGTATCGGTTCGAGTCCGATCAGTGGTATTAAATAAAATATAAGATCTGTTCGCTTGTAAATCTAATTACATTTGCTTTTAACATCAAGCGCTTTATCTTTTTGAGATTTTTTTTCACCATGAAACATCTCAGCATCTTCCATTGTATGATATACCTCCCACGCAAGTCCGTTTGGATCTGTTACCCAAGATTTCTCTGATTTTGCGTAGCAACAAGTGACCTCACCATCTGAATGAGTAGAGATTTGCTGATGATCAAGGTCTTCTCTAATTTTATTTAATTCCGCACTGTTATCAACTTGTATCCCTAGGTGCTCTACACCATTTTTCTCTGCTCTAGTGGAAATAGCAAAATTAATTTTTGGATCCTCTAGGACCCACTGTGCATAATCTTTCTTCAACTTTGTTGGTCTTGATTTGAACAATGTCTCATAAAAAGAAATACTTTGATCGAGATCCGCTACTCCAATGTGTAAATGTAACTTTTTCATATTTTTATTATAATCTATTTTTTTAATTTTCCACCACAAATAAAAATATCTTGAGTGCTATGTTTTATACAGTTCATTCTTAAACATGTCTCAAACATGACTCAAACATAGATTTCTGATAGTCTAAAGGTCAATAGATTAAATGGTTTTAGGATCTATGCAAAGACTCAAAAACCTTTTTTCGCAAGAAAGTATCGGTTAGAGTCCGATCAGTGGTATTAAAGAAAGGAAATATAAAATGAATCAAACACATGTATGCGGCATTGGAAACGCGCTTGTTGATAGTGAATATAAGGTTGAGGATATAGAACTAGAAAAACTCAACTTAACTAAAGGCTGTATGGAGTTGAATGATTACGATAATCATATTGAATTATCAAAAAATCTTAAAAAAAGTCATGAAGTGAAAAAAATAATGCCAGGAGGCTCAGTTGCAAATTCTTTATATACTCTGTCACAGTTTGAAATAGCAACATCATTCATAGGCAAGATAGCTGACGACGATACGGGCAATACTTTCAAAAGCATTCTTCAAGGCGTTGGAATGGATGTTCAAACAAAACAGGTTAATGAGGGAATTACAGGTGAGTGTCTAGTTCTAATTACCCCTGATCATGAAAGAACAATGTATACACATCTGGGTGTCTCATCTAATTTAAGCATCAATGACATAAATGAAAATAATATAATGAATTGTGAATATTTGCTTATCGAAGGTTATCTTGTTACATCAGATAGTACTCAGAATGTAGCAAATCACTGTTTGAAAATTGCCTCAAATAATAATGTAAAAAAAATAATTACTTTGTCAGATCCTAATGTAGTAAGTTTCTTTAGAGATAATATGATTGAATTACTTGAAAATAAATTTGATATTATATTTTGCAATAAGCAAGAGGCCTTGAACATATCTATGCAAGAATCTCTAGATGAGTCGATTAAATTCTTACATCGATACGCTAATGAAGTAGTGGTTACATGTGGAAGTGAGGGTGCTAGCGTTAGCATTAATGGCAATCTGATCCATGAGAAGGCTGACCCAGCGCAACCTGTTGATTTAACGGGTGCGGGCGATATGTTTTTAGCTGCATACTTATTTGCTAAATTTAACAATAAAACTACATCAGAATGTATAATGTTCTCAAATCTTTGTTCTGGTAAAGTTATAGAAATATTTGGGGCCAAGTTACAAGGTCGAGATGATTATATAAAGCTCAAATCAAAGTTATAATTCTGTAACCAGTTTTGTCAGAGTTTCATTAGGATTATTACTAGCGGTAATACTTCTGCCAAGAACTAGATAGTCGGATCCTAACTCAAGCGCTTCTCTAGGAGAAACGACTCTATGATGATCATCAGTATTTTTCTCTATTCTTATTCCTGGAGTCACAAAAATCATATTTTTATCATCAAGGGTATTAATATCAAATGGTGAACATACAAAACCGTCTAGTCCTGATTCTAAACCTACCACCTTTAGTCTTTTGAGTTGATCATCTCTATTACAACCATAAACAGAAAAACAGTCATCATCAGAAAGTGAAGTTAAAGCAGTTACGCCTAACAATATACATGATGATTGAGAATCCTGTTTTGCTTTTGATGCTTGCAATGCCATAGTAAGTCCACCAGACAAATGAATATTTAACATCCAAATATCTAATGATAATGCTGAAAGACATGCCTTATAAACAGTAGTAGGAATATCATGAAACTTCAAATCAAGGAATATATCAAAACCTTTTTTTTGAACATCAACAACTATTTTTGGGCCATATTTTGTAAAGAGTTCTTTGCCTATTTTCATACGACATAGGCTGGGATCAATATTATCAATAAATCTCATCACATCATTAATATCATGATAATCTAATGCAACTATTATTTTTTTTTCATTATGCATCAACAGTCATTTTGTCATTTATAGTATTAAGTTCAATAGTTTCCCATCTATTGCATGATGGACATTGCCAAATATAATTTTTTGACATATATCCACAGTTATTGCATTTATATGATATAAAATTATCTCTCAATAATTCTATCAGGTTGGGCTGTGATTCTGCTAAATTATTCTCGTTTGCATGAAGATTAATATAAATTTTAGCAAATGAATTATTATTCAGCTTAGTAATATATTTATCAGGAACTTTATGATTATTTAGATTAAATAAAAATTCATAAATATCAGGAGAAAATAAATTTTCACTTGAGTTATTTACTATGAGTTCATATAGCATGTCATCTAAACTCGAATTCTGATGAAGGTAAGATAATTTAAGAATTTCATTTGATGAAATCAAAATAAAATCTGATTTAATTTGAATTAGTTTTTTAAGATAATCAAATGAGAGTTTGAAATTAGAATTCATATTTAATTCAAAGAGATATTTGTATGCTCGCGAGCATTGATCATTTATGTCAATTGCATTTTTCAAAACTGTGATACTTTTGTTGTTTTGATTATCTTTTCTATAATCTTCTGATTTTTCACAATAATAATTTGATAGTAATTTATCTCTAGATATATTTCTTATATTATCCACTTTTAAGTTTTTACATAAATTAATCGCTTTGTCCCAATCTTTTGAAAGTTCATAAATAAGTAAGAGATGCTCATTGCAAGTGGACTGATAATTTTTATTATCTTTCAAATTTAATAATATTTTTTCTGATTTATCATATAAACCAGCTGAGAAAAAATCTTTTGATAACTCATACAATGACTGGTTTTTAATGCTTTTATCCAAATTTGGCCTAGATAATAAATTCTGGTGAATGAGTATAGCTTTGTCAAACTCTCCTCTACGTCTATATACGCCACCAAGAGCTAGATGAGTTTCAATTGTTGAGCTATCAACATCTATTAAATCCGTAAAGATTTTCAGAGCTTTATCATCTTCATTATTGAGTAAATAATTAAGACCTCTATAATATTCAGCGCTGTACGTCGGCGGAGTAGTATTATTTTGTGTTGATATTCTCTTGAAGAGGTAAATAATAGTAACGGTCAGAATAGTTACGGCTATTATTATTTCAATCATTCAGTCCCATCTCTTAATGGATTTCTCCTTAGATTGTCTAATTCTTGCTTATTGTTCTCAAGGGATATTTTCATCTGTCGTATTCTTTTTTTGTATGAAAAAACAATAACAACAAGATATATCAAAGTTGTGAAAGCTCCGATAATGAATGAATAAAGTATAATAATTGATAGCGGCGTCTCGTATGATTTCGCGTATAGATCTAAAGTTATGATGGCAGTATTGTTTGTAGCTACTAACACCGCTATCACTACTAAAAAAATAGTTACCAACAGAAAAAAAAGTCTACCCATTTACGTATTCTAAAATAAAAATCAGCAAATCAATAGGTTAAATACTATTTACTCGCGCTTTAAGTTCTTTGCTTGGTTTAAAATGTATTGTATTTCTTCTTTCAAGAGCAATCTTCTCTCCAGTTTTTGGGTTTCTTGCAATTCTTGATTGATGTGTATGAAGACTAAATGAGCCAAAGCCTCTAATTTCTATCCTTTCACCCTTGTATAAGTTAGTTCCCATATAATCTATCATTCTTTTAACAGAATAATCTATATCAGAAATATTAAGATTAGTAACTTTCGAAACGAGATTAATTATGTCAGATTTATTCACTATTTTTTTGTAATGTACATATCAATTGATGGTTTTTCTTATCAATTGACTTGATATCACATTTGATAGTTTGTGAAATTTCAAATTTATTGGATTCAAGAATATCTTTTAATTCTTTTTGTAAAAGTTTGAGTGACCCAGTTAATGTTCCGTTTATCTTAAGGTATACGCCTGTTTCAGAAATACTAACAATCTCAGCATCAACTGAACTTCCTATCTCAATATTTTCAGTCAATGTTGAAAAATTAGATTCTACAAATTGTTTAATACCAAGTGAAATTCTCTCTCTGTCAGAGTCAATTGAGATTACGACGAAATCGAGTTCATCACCCTTTTTATATGATCTGATAAAGTCTTCAGGCTTGCCAAGGCTAGTAACATCAGAAATATGAACTAGGCCATCAATCCCTCCTTCTAAACCAACAAAAATACCAAAATCAGTGATAGATTTAATTTCAGATCTAAGCTCATCACCCTTTTGATGATTATTTGAAAATTCAACCCATGGATTTGGCAAACATTGTTTATAACTTAACGAGAGTCTTCTTTTATCATCATCTATTTCGATTACCTTAACGTTGATTTTATCACCAAGATTAAGTACTTTGTTTGGATTTATATTTTTATTGGTCCAATCAAGTTCAGATGTTCGAACTAGACCCTCTATGTTGTTTCCTAAATCTACAAAAACGCCATAATCTGCAATATTAACAACCGTGCTTTCATAAACTTCATTGAGCTCGATATTTCCATCAACCTTTTCCCATGGATCTTCAGTTAATTGTTTCATGCCAAGGCTTACTCGGTTCTTTTCTTCATCATATTTCAGAACAGAAACTTCAATTTCATCGCCAACTTTAAGTACTTCTTGAGGATGATTAATTCGTTTCCATGATATATCTGTGATGTGTAACAGTCCATCCATGCCACCAAGATCAATGAAAGCTCCATAATCAGTTAAGTTTTTTACAAACCCTTTTGTAACATTACCTTCAGCATATTTTTCTTTAATCTCTTCACTGCTTGAATTTTGATCTAATAGAACAGCTTTTCTTGATAAGACGATATTGTTTCTTACTTTATCCATTTTGATTATTTTAAAATCAAGAGTTTTGCCTTCAAGGTAGTCCGTCTCCTTAGTTGGCCTAACATCAACTAATGATCCAGGTAGGAAAGCCTTTACATCCATTAATTCAACGGTGAACCCGCCTTTAACCTTGCCACAGACTTTTCCAGATATTATTTCTTGGTTATCAAGATAATTTTCAAGAGTCGACCATACTTTGATTCTTTTTGCTTTTTCTCGAGAAAGTATAGTTTCTCCATAACCATCCTCAACAAGATCAAGTGTTACTTCTACAGTATCACCTATAGAGACTTCAAGCTCGCCATCGGAGTTCATGAACTGTTGCTTTGGAATAATTCCTTCTGATTTAAGTCCGGCGCTTGTGATTACAAAATCATTTTTGATGTCTATTACTTTAGCGGGAATTATTTCACCCGGAGTCATGTTAAGGCTAGATATATTAGATTCTAATAATTCTTCAAATTCTGTTAACGTTGTCATGTATAATAGTGATTAATTTTTAGATATAGTATACAAATTTAATATTTTATCAACAATTGCATCAGGTTTAAGGTAAGAAGAATCAAGTATTTCAGCGTTATCAGGCACTTTTAGTGGTGAAATTGCTCTATTCTTATCACTTTCATCTCTTTTTTTTAATAATTCTAAAATCTTCTCCAAACTAACAGATTCGCCTTTATCACATAATTCCTTATATCGTCTTTGTGCTCGTATCTCAAGAGAGGCGCTTATGAAAAGTTTAAGCTGTGCATTCGGATAAACTTCTGTCCCCATGTCTCTCCCGTTTGCTATTAATCCTTCACCTTGTATACATGAATGTTGAATGTGTAACATTTGTTGCCTAACTTGAGGAATTTTGGAAACTTTGGATGCGCTTTTTCCAACTTCTTCAGTATATAGTAGATGATCAATTTTAGTATCATCTACATATACCTCATACTCACGATTATTATTTAATTTAAGATTTATGCTTGAAATAAGTTTCATTATTTTAGGAACATTATTAACTGAAAAATCAGATTTTGATAAAAGGTACCCTGCAGATCTATAAAGTTTTCCGCTATCTAGTAAACTAAAATTAAGTTTTTTAGCGAGTATGCGAGATATAGTTGTCTTTCCAGAACCACTTGTACCATCCATAGTTATGATATATGTAGAACTATACTTCAAAGATTTCTGCTCCTTGTTCTCTCAACAAAGAGATAAATGTCGGAAAAGATGTAGCAATATTTTTTGTATCAATAATTGTTATTGAATTTTGAGCTACAAGTCCAGCTACTGCAAATGACATAGCGATACGATGGTCACCATAGCTTTTTATTTTTCCCCCTGATATTTTACCTCCAGTTATTTCGATAGAGTCTTTGGTAGAGATAACATCTATTCCAATAGACTTCAGTCCTTCTTCCATGGCCTTAATTCTGTCACTTTCTTTATGTCTTAATTCTTCAATTCCAGATATAGTAGATTTTCCCGCTGCAAGTGCACATGCAATAAAAAGTATAGGTAACTCATCAATTAGAGACGGAATAATATCTCCATCAATATAAATAGATTTAAGATTAGAGGACTTAACCGTTATATCACCAATAAGTTCATTTGAAATTAATTTTGTATTAGTAATAGTAATATTGCCTCCCATATTTTTTAAAACAGTGATGAGTCCAGTTCTGTAAATATTAATATTAATATTTCGAAAAAGTACTTCTGACCCATCTACAATCAAGGCAGCAACGATGAAAAAAGCTGCCGATGAAATATCTGATCCAATTTCAATGTCTTTTGCTATTAATGTTTGCCTGCCCTTAAATGATAACGAATTTTCACTTCTATCAATTTCATAATTAAAATGTTGAAGTAAATTTTCAGTATGATCTCTAGTTGGAATTGTTTCATAAAATGTTGATTCTCCATCAATGAACAACGCTGCTAGAATTAGACATGATTTAACTTGTGCGCTTGCTATAGACTGATTATATCTTATCGGTGAAAGACCATTACATTTATCAATAACAATAGGCGCTTTATGATTATTAGATGTTATTTGTGCACCACAATTTACTAGAGGGTCTATTATTCTTGCCATTGGTCTTTTTCTCAGCGAGTCATCTCCAGTCAATGTAGATGTAAAATTTTGTGCTACAAGGATGCCTGACAATAATCTTATCAAAGTTCCAGAATTACCAGCGTCAATCATAACGTCAGGTTGTTTAAGTCCATCTAATCCTACACCATTGATTATAATTTCATCTTCAACAAATGAAATATCAGCGCCTAATAATTTCATTGCTGAGACAGTCGCAAGACAGTCATCAGAATTTAGGAAGTTTTTGATTTTGAGTATTCCTGATGATATTGAGCCTAGAATGATGCTTCGATGGGATATAGATTTATCACCAGGAATCCTTACCAGACCTATAAGAGCTTTTGATTTATTTACGATAAGATTATTTGACAAATTCATCGAGTTTTCTGTCCAATTTCCTCTAGAAGTTTATGTATCTTATCGTAACTAGATGAATCAAGAAGGCTCTTGAAGTTTCTAATATTTTTTTGAATACGATCTAATGATTCTGATATATTTTTACTATTATTAAAAAATATATCTGACCACATAGTAGGGTCACTTTTGCTTAATCTTACATGCTCTTTGATGCCACCGCCAAGTAATAGAGGAAGATGATTATTAAAGATAGTTTGTGGTAGTGCCTGGATGAAGATAAAAGCCATTAAGTGTGCAACATGACTTGTCTGAGACATTAATACATCATGAACAGTATGGCTTATATTATGCGTTTGCGCACCAATAGATTCCCAAAATTTTTTCAATTTAAGATATTGGGTTTTTGATGAATTTTTGTTATCAATTAAAAAGACTACTTTGTCTTTGTACATATCATTTTTACTGTTTGAAAACGAGGACTTTTCAGAGCCTACCATTGGATGTGAACTAATGAAGTTACTCCCGCTCTTCTTTATATAGTCAGCAATTTTAAGATAAGTTTTACCTTTGGAGCTACCTATGTCAGTTATTAATGTATTCTTATTAATGTAGGGAATTATTTTTTTGATTATCGACTCATAAGTATTCAATGGCGTACAAAGGATTATAATATCAGGTCTAGTAATCGCTGAATAATCATCGATTGCAAAATCGATAATTTTATTTTTAAGACAATACTTTATTGCATTATGATTTTGATCGTAAGCAGATATATTATAATCCAGATTGTGCTTTTTAATGGACTTACACAATGATGTACCCATCATGCCTAATCCAATTATATATATTTTTTTAAGTCTCTTCATTATAGAAAGATACTAACGCTTTCGAAAATTTTTTCATATCATTTTGAGTTCCAATGGAGACTCTGAGATAATTTGGGAGTTTGTAATTATCAAGGGGACGCAAAACGATACTGTTTTTAAGCATGTAATCAAACAATTTTTTTGAGTTTGGACCTACATCAAACGTTATAAAATTACAGTATGTACCTAAATAGCTTATAGAAAGTTTATCAAATAGGTTTGTTATATGAGAAATAACACTAAAATTATTTGTTTTGCTTATTTTAATAAATTTCTTATCTCGCATTGCTATTTCTGCGCATTTTTGTGCGAATAAATTAGTATTGAAGGGTTGCTTGTAAAGCATCAGTTTATCTATATTTTTGTGATTAGATACTCCGTAACCAATACGTAAGGAGGCTAATCCGAATATTTTAGAAAATGATCTTGTAACATATAAATTATTATATTTTCTTATGAGAGTCACAGCGCTAGGATTGATAGAGGGGTTCAAATATTCATAATATGCTTCATCAATAACAACCGAAACATTTTTAGGTATAGATCTTATAAACTCATCAATTTTTGATATTTTAATATATGTCCCAGTTGGATTAGCTGGATTAGCAATAAAAATTAATTTAGTTTTTTTAGATATTTTTTGTTTAATCGATTCCAAATCTATACCCATATAATTATCTGTATTTGTATTTCTATCAGGTTTACTGGTAATGATTTTTGCTTTTTGAAGTTTAGATATAATTTCATAAACAAGGAATGAGTGTTTAGGAATTATTACTTCGGATGAACTGTCCAACATTGATCGTGAGATGAATTCAAGAATCTCATTACTGCCATTACCCAGAATAATATTTTTTGCTGAGATGTTATGCCCAAGTGATTGCGCGATAGATTCTGCAAGATTTAGAGGCTTACTCTCAGGATACAAATTAATTTCATGTTTATATTTAGTTATGTATCTGGCAACTTTATCTGATATAAATGGATTCTCATTAGATGAGAGTTTGGTGATTCGATTTACATTATATTTCTTGCGAACATCATTTATATTGAATCCTGGCGTATATTGAATAATTTTTTTTTCAGCCACTAGTCTATACTCTTTGGATAAGAACCTAGTATCTGAAAATACCTTGCTTTTGATGCTATTTTGTTCAATGCATCAGATATTTTTTTGTCATTAATATGACCAGAGATATCTACTATAAAAAGATATTCCCAATTTTTATCTTTTGTAGGTATGGATTCAATTTTAGTCATAGAAATCTTGCTTTTAGCTAATATTTCAAGTGAACTGGATAGAGCTCCTGCTTTATTATCCAAAGACATGACGAAGGTTGTTTTATCATTTCCTGATTTGTCTACATCAGTATTGCCAATGATTAAAAAGCGAGTTGTATTATTGTGTATATCATGAATATTTTCAGCAATAATTTTTAGATTATAAATTTTTGAACAGACTCTACTACCAATGCATGCTGAACTTTTATATTTTTTAGCAAGTAAAGCAGCTTGGGCATTACTATCAGAGGAAATATATTGTGCATTTGGTAAATTTGTTGATAACCACGAATCACACTGAGAGAGAGTTTGGTTATGAGCATATACTTTATTAATTTTGCTTAATGATGATGTGTTTGACATCAAGCAGTGTTTTATTGCTATGTTCTGTTCACCGCATATATTAATTTGATATTTTATTAGAAAATCGAGTGTCTTTTTTATACTTCCTTGATTAGAGTTTTCTACGGGGACAACTCCATAGTCACTAATGTTGTTTTTAATATCATTAAAGACATCGAAAATGGTATTTTTACTATTCTTTGTTACACTTTTACCAAAAAATTTATTTGTAGCAATCTCACTATAAGTTCCCTCTGGTCCTAGGTATGAAACATTTAGTTTAGTCTCCAAAGATAAACATGACGAAATTATTTCTCGATAAATAGTAGTTACATGATTAGATGTGAGGGGCCCATTATTAAGCTGTCGAAGCTTATGAATTATTTGTGACTCTCTTTCTGGTCTAAATATAGTTTTATTAGTTGATGATTGTTTATATTTTGCAACATTTTTAGCAATTTCTGCACGCTGGTTTAGGAGCTCCAGTATTTGCTTATCCAATCTATCTATCTTATTTCTAAATTTTTTTAGCATTGTTAGTTATCTATATGTTCAGATGATATTGTTGTGATTTTCTCGTCGTCAGACATATCTTGCAGTCTAACTCCTTGAGTATTTCTATTTATTGTGCTCATATCAGATGCTGAGATTTTAATTGTTTTACCTTTATTAGTAATAAGTATAATAAAATCATTTTCATTTACATTTACTGAACCAACAACATTACCATTACGCTCTGAGGTTTTAATAGATATAACGCCTTGTCCTCCTCTATTTTGAGTATTATACGAATCTATTGATACCTTGTTACCATATCCATTCTCAGTAACAAATATCAGCTGACTATTTTTAACATTTATTGATGATATCAGTTTGTGTTGTTGATTAAATTTGATACCTAAAACTCCTTGAGTTCCTCTGGATCTCTCTCTTATTTGCGATTCTTCAAATAGAATCGATTTTCCTGAGGATGATGTTAACAAAATATTGTCTGAGCCACTTGTATGAGTCGCATTAAATAAATAATCATCCTCTTTTAGAAGAATCGCTTTAAGACCACTGTTTCTAACTTTCTTAAATGATGATAAAGACAATCTGTTTACCATACCGCTTCTGGTAGTTAAAAATAAAAACCCTTCCTGTTCAAAGTCTTTTATAGCAACGATTGCTGATATTGTCTCATCAGAGTCTAGCGGCAGAATATTATTAATGGATTTTCCTCTAGCCTGTCTACTGTTGTCTGGAATGTCAAATACTCTAATTGAAAAGGCCTTTCCTTTTGTTGAAAAACACAAAATAGTATCATGCGTATGGGCACAAACTAATAGTTTAGCTTTATCGCCCTCTTTAAAGTTAGCTGCATTAACCCCTCTTCCACCTCGTTTCTGACTTTTAAATTCGCTATTGGGCATACGTTTTACATAATTTGCTTCAGTGAGCACAACTATCACGTCTTCCTTTTTAATCATGTCTTCACGATTTAAAAGTCCTTCATCCTGAGAGATAGTTGATAATCGACTCTCACCATATTCAGTCTTAATATCATCAAGCTCGTCAAGCATGAGTTTATCCAGCTCTGCAGTATTCAAGAGTATGTTTAAAAATTTTTCAATAGATTTGATCGCATCATTGTAATCATTGAGGATAGAATCCTGTTCTAAATTGGTAAGTTTATTTAATTTCATATCAAGAATAGCTTGAGCTTGATCTCGACTTATCTTGTATGTTTTATTGATTAGTCCTACTGAATCATCTGTAGATATAAACTGTGAACATTCGTTCATTAACTTAGATAAGTTCCAAGACATGTTTGATGTCGACCATGATTTATTGATAATTTTATCTCTAGCCTCTTCTGTAGATTTTGACGTTTTGATAAGTTCTATCATCTCATCTATGTTTTTCAAAGCTACGCTAAGTCCTTCAAGTAGGTGACCTTTTGTATAAGTTTTATTTAATAGATAAAGCGTTCTTCTTGTTATTACCTCTCTTCTATGTTTGATAAATTCTAATAACGCCCTTGGGATGTTGATTGTGCATGGCTCTCCATCAACTAGACAAACCATATTCGCAGAGAATGAAGTTTGTAAATTAGTCTGTTTATAAAGACTACTTAAAATCACATCAGGTTGTTCACCTTTTTTAAGTTCAATAACAACACGCATACCATCGCGGTCTGATTCATCTCTTAAATGGCTAATTCCAGAAACTTTTTTTTCTTTTACTAAAGTTGCAATAGATTCGATCAGTTTAGCTTTATTAACTTGATATGGAAGTTCTGTAATTATGATTGATGTTTTATCCTTTTTTTCTTCAAGTTTATGTTTTGCTCTAATTTTAAATGAACCTCTACCTGTTTTAATCATTTCATATATGCCACCATTATCTTTGATCTCGGCTCCAGTTGGAAAATCTGGTCCAGAAAATCCAGATTGTTCGATAAAACGATCTATTTCTTCATCTGAGGCAAGTGAAGGGTCTTTGATTAAAGCTTTTACAGAGTCAACAATCTCATTTAAGTTATGTGGCGGAATATTTGTAGCCATGCCCACAGCAATCCCTGAAGCTCCATTTATTAGAAGATTAGGTAATCGCGTTGGAAGAACTGAAGGTTCATTTTCAGAACCATCATAGTTTGGATTAAAATCTACTGTGTTCTTATCAATGTCAGAGAGAAGCTCATGAGAAAGTTTAGACATTCTTACTTCTGTATATCTCATTGCTGCAGGTGAGTCTCCATCAACAGAACCAAAATTACCTTGACCATCAACTAGCGGATAACGCATGGAAAAAGGCTGTGCTAGTCTTACTATGGTATCGTAGACTGCAGTATCTCCGTGAGGGTGATATTTACCAATTACATCACCGACTATTCTTGCTGATTTTTTATAAGCCTTGTTATACCCGTTATTCAGTTCGTGCATTGAATATAGCACACGCCTATGAACAGGTTTTAGACCATCTCTCACATCTGGAAGTGCTCTACCAACAATAACAGACATGGCATACTCGATGTATGAATGACGCATCTCATCATCAAGCTTAATCTGTGAAATTTCAGACATTAAAAAAGGTTTGTAAGTGCCATATTTATTATCTTATTTTAGCATAAATTAGTCTTATAAACGATATAAATTAGCTGTGTAAAAGTATAGAATTTGAAGATGATTATCTTGTCACCCAAATGGATATATCTTGATAATAGAAGTATAGCTAGTGATAAATCAATTCTTATTGACGGTGGAAAAATTGTAAATGTACTTAGTGAAAATGATATTAATAAGAATTTTAATCGAGTGAAACGTATATACTATAAGAACCATGTCATGGTACCTTCATTCACCGAAACATACATCAATTTCGATGATTGCGACAGCAGTTTCCAATATGAACAGAAAATAAAAAATATTTTGCATAATGGTGTTACTAAGCTACAAATTGTTACAAAAAATTATAAAAAGTTATTAAAGCTTGAGCATGATAATCATATGGATATTAGCTTCATGATTACGCTTGATGGCTGCGAGTGTACTCAGGCTGATATCAATAATATGATTAAAACTCTTGACTTTTATAAGTCAAATCCTAATCAATTATTTAATATCAATATCATAAATATATTAAAGTTTGATAATCAGATAATTGAGAAAGTAGCTTCGATAGCAAATGAAATTCAGTTTAACGTACATATACATCTCAATGATCTAAAAGGTTTAAATAATAAAGAGATAAAGGCTAAGATTAACTACTTTGACGATATTAATATTTTAAATAATTGCGCTGTACATGATGCAATTATGAATAAAGATTTTGTTTTTGAGCATTTTAATAAAAAGAATACATCGGTATGTGTAAAGTATTGTGAATTAAGTTCTTTAGAGAACATAAAATACTTCATATCTCTAATTGAGGATGGATATAATTGCATTTTAATATCTGATAAAGAGAAATCTTTTAGATTTTATGACTTAATCAAAATTACAGATATACTGAGTAGAAATACAGAAACATTTGATGTAAATAAAATTATAAATTGTGTTACGGAGAATACTGAAAGATATCTATCAGATTCATCTCATAAAAATATTATTAATAAAGGCGCAACTGCATCATTTAATCTTTATGATCAATCGAAAAAGCTTTTGTTAAATAATCAACAGAATCCTAAATTAATCCATATTGACAGCGAAAGCTTAACTAATGTATGGTCTAGTGGTAAAGAAGTATATGCAAAATATTAAAAAAAATAATCAAGAAGAACATTTTGATCAGTATGCATATGATTGGTGGAACAAAAATGGTCATTATAAAATATTACATAAACTTAACCCTCTAAGATTGGAATACATAACATCACGCTGTGAAGTAAAAGGTAAAAGAATATTAGACATTGGTTGTGGAGGAGGACTCTTAGCAGAAGAGCTTTGTAAAAAAGGTGCGTCTGTTACTGGGCTTGACTCATCTAAAAAATCTATAAATATAGCCAAAAAACATGCTGAAGAAAATAAATTAGATATTGACTATATACACGGATCAATACTAAGTTTAAAAGATGTTCAACCATATGATTGTATAATTTGCTTTGAAATGATAGAACACATGGATTATCCAAGTAAAATTGTAGATAAAATTTATGACATATCAAAAGAAAAATCAGATATATTTTTCTCAACTATAAATCGTAATTTAAAGTCATTTATATTTGCTAAAATATTCGCAGAATATGTACTAGGTATTGTACCTAAGGGAACTCATCAATATGCTAAATTTATTTCTCCTTATGAACTAAATGTAATGTTAGAAAAAAAATCTATTAAAACAAAAAAGATTGATGGTGTATTTTTTAATCCTTTGAATGAATCATTTAAATTAACAAGTGATATAGATATTAACTACTTTTTATATGCAGAAAAATAATCTTGATATTAAGTCTATTCTATTTGATTTAGATGGAACTTTAGCTGATACATCTGTAGATATGTGTAACTCACTTAATCGAGTATTAGAATCTCGAAATCTTAAACAAGTCAATTGCTCTGACTTAAAAAAATATATTTCTAGAGGTGCTGTAGGTATTATTGAGTATGCATCAATTGTCAATGATAGAGAAATTGACTCATCTTTGCTTAGAGCTGAATTTCTTGAAGATTACAAACATAACTGTTTCATAGAAACTAAGCTTAATATGAATATGCAGGATCTTCTTAATTTTCTTGTTGAGAGTAATATTAAAACTGGCATAGTTACAAACAAGCACTCTCGATATGTCGATAAAATAATTGAAGGTCTAGGCATATCAAAAATTTTAAGTTGCGTTGTGACAGGTGATATGGTGTTACATGCAAAACCTGCTTGTGATGGTCTTTTGAAGGCATCTGAGCTTATAAATTGTTCTAACGAGAATACCATTTATGTAGGTGATGATGAGCGGGACATTATAGCTGGCAAGGATGCTGGCATGGTCACAGTAGCTGCAAATTTTGGTTTTATACATCATGATATGAATATTAATTCATGGGGGGCAGACTTAATCATAGACGATCCTATGGAGCTTAGAGACTACCTAATCAATAAATACTAGAGTTCCAACCTCAACCCGATTAAAAAGTTCCACAATATCTTCATCACACATTCTTATACAACCATGTGATTTTGAGAGACCCAGCTTATCTATATGTGGAGTGCCATGAATATAGATATATCTACTATAGGAGTCAACGTTACCATTTTGATTGAAACCATTTTCAAGTCCTCCTAATCTAATAATTCTTGTTGTAATATAATCCTGATCATCACTAGGGATGTAGTCAATAATTTTGTTTGTAGGTCTTCTATGCTTAAATAGAGTACCACGTGCTAATCCTTCGCCTATTTTAGAAGTAATTGCATGCAAGCCTATTGGTGTCTGAAATGAGCCTTCTTTGCAGCCCATACCGTTGCATGATGTGGAGATTTTACTCTTAAATTGAATGGTATTTTGATCTAATAAATATAGTGTTTGATTAGACGAATTTATGAAAATCATAAGCTATAATTCAACTAATATACAATTACTTCATCAAATGAATCGCTTGTTTGGGCATTTTTTCTTTTTTCTAAATCATTTCTTAGAGCGTCTAATTCTATTAAGTAATTTTCATCAACATCACCTGTTACATATTTGCCATCAAAGCATGACGAGTCAAAGTTAGAGACATTTTTACTATTACTCCTAACCGATTCAATCAAATCACTTAGGTCTTGATAAAATAACTTGTCACACCCTATGAATCTAGCTATTTCATCAATAGATCTATTATCTGCAATAAATTCTTTACTTGCGGGCATATCAATACCATAAACATTGGGAAATTTGACTGGAGGTGCGGCAGAAGCCATATATACTTTTTTAGCGCCTGCCTCTCTTGCCATTTCAACAATTTGTTTTGATGTTGTTCCTCTGACGATTGAATCATCTACAAGAAGAACATTTTTATTTTCAAATTCAGAATTAATAGCATTTAATTTTCTTTTGACAGATTTAGATCTTTCGTTTTGTTCTGACATTATAAATGTTCGGCCAATATATCTGTTCTTAATGAAACCCTCTCTGAAAGGAATTTTTAATTCTGTAGAGAGTTCCAATGCTGAAATCCTGCTAGTATCTGGAATAGGAATAACAACATCGATATCATGTTTAGGAAAGTTTTTCGAAATATTATTTGCAAGAAATGTTCCCATTTCCATCCTAGCTTTATATACAGAAATTCCATCAATGATTGAATCAGGTCTAGCAAAATAAACATATTCGAATATACAAGGAGTATGGTTATTGATTTCAGAGCATTGTCTTGTATGAACATCACCATTTAAATCCACAAAGATAGCCTCGCCTGGATTTAAATCACGTTCTAATTTAAAGCCGGATGAATCTAATGCTACAGATTCTGAGGCAATCATGGTTTCAGTTTTACCATCATTTTTACGAGTACCATAACATAACGGTCTAATTCCATATGGATCTCTAAATGCAACAATCCCTCTATCCGTAATAAGAGAAACAACAGCATATGCACCTTTTACTCTTCTATGAACACCTGCTACCGCATAAAAAATACTATCAGGTGTAAAAGCCTCCTTGCTGTGCAAGTAGAGTTCATGTGCAAAAATGTTTAATAAAATTTCAGAGTCAGATTTTGTATTAATGTGCCTTAAATCCTCTTTGAACAAATCAGATTTTAACTTATCGGAATTAATTAAATTGCCGTTATGAGCTAAAGCAATTCCATACGGAGAATTTACATAGAAAGGTTGAGCTTCAGATGAGTTTTCAGCATGACCTGCTGTCGGATAGCGGACATGACCTATTCCAATTTGGCCCTTTAATCTTTCAATATGTTTTTTTGAAAAACCATCTCTTACAAGGCCAAGTGATTTTCTAAGGGTTATTTTACCATTACTATTCGTTAAGATACCGGAAGCATCCTGGCCGCGATGTTGAAGTACAGTAAGAGATTCATAAATATCATGAATAATATCTTGATTACCAGATACAGCTACTATGCCACACATATATGCTCATTATATTTATATTTGTAAACTATTAAAGAGAGAATCATCATAATTGGAAATATAATCAATCATTTCAAGATAATACGGTAAAAAAAATGAACCTTTGAAAATATTTTCCTGAAAGGGCGTATTGACAACTAACAATATGAAGATGAATATATAAATTTGTGATTTCATCAAAGCCACGATGAATCCAAACAATCTGTTAGATTGTTGAAATACAGTTGCTGCCAATAATTTCCCCAGGGTCACATTTAGAATGAAAATCAATAAGAATGTAGCTATCACCATTGATATTATTGTGATGATTCTAATGTAAGTATAATCAACTGATATATATTCAGAAAATATATCTGTAAATAACTTCAAGTGAAAGAATAAAATAAATATAAATAAAGACCATGAAATAAAAGAAATTAATTGACTGGAAAATCCTCTCATCATACCCATCATGGAATATGCAAGAGCAATAAATAAAAATATATAATCTATCGTTACCATTAAAATACAAAACTTGATATTGTGTTTTCAATATTATGAATCTTTTTCATTTTTGTTGATTCCTCTCTAGCTTGTGACAGGTTAGCAAAAGGACCTATGATGAAGTGATTTTTATTTTTATTATTTTCAAATGAGTAACCACTGTTAAGAAGTTTATCCCTAGTTTTATCATAATTTTCTTTATTATATTCAACTGTTATTAACCATGCTTTAACTTTTTTGTCAGTGATAGTAATATCATCTAGAGACTTCTTGTTGAACACATCCACTTCATTTTTATTGATATAAATTTCTTCTTGAGAGTTAATGTTGTATTCACTGTCATTTTTTGTAAAAAAATTAATAAATGAGTCTGCAAAGATATATGAAAATAAAATTATGATTATTATAACCTTATATGGCATTTTTTTTTGAAGCAGAAGACATGTGTGCCTGAAGAGCTTCTGAAACTGTATAAAAAGAACCGAAAACAAGTAAGAGCGATCCTTTTGTATAACTTCTCTTTGCAGATAGAAATGCCGATTTAATTGATGGATATGTTTTTATAGTCAACGTATTTTTTTGTATTGAATTCATTCGATATTTAATTTCCTTCGAGTTCATTCCTCTTTCGCTATTGATAGTGCCTACGTGCCAGTTATTTATTGATGATAAAAATGGACCAACTATGCTATATATATCTTTATCTGAGAGAACACCAAGTACTACATCAACATTATCATATCCAAGTTTATTAATGTTATCTGCTAGGCTTTTAGCAGCATCTTCGTTGTGTGCAACATCAAGCAAAATATCAGGAGAGCGAGATAGAAATTGAAAGCGTCCTGAAATTTCAGTTGATGAAATTGCATGTTTAATGGATTTATCATCATTAATATCTGGTAAAATTGACTTCAATGCTAGTAAAGAGGCTGCTGCATAATTATATTGATAGTCACCTATCATCTTAAGATTAGGAATGTCTTGGATGGTATAGTTTTTTGATTTCAATGACCAAGTGTCTTTATGTTTAACTACAGAATAATCATTATTGTGAATCAATAAGTTAACAGATTGATTTTTTGCATATTTCATTAATGCCATAGGTGGATTTGATTGTGCAAAAATACATTTTTTAAATGGTCTCATTACTCCAGCTTTTTCAAGTGCTATGCTGTCAATTGTATTACCTAAAAATTCAGTATGATCTATTCCTATGGAGGTTATTATTGATACGTCAGAGTCTACAATATTTGTTGCATCTAGTCTTCCGCCCAAACCAACTTCAAGAACTACGACATCAAGATTTGCCTTACTGAAGAGATAAAAAGCTGACAAGGTTGCAAATTCAAAATAAGTTAAAGTTGTGTCTCCTCTGATGTCATCAATCAGATTAAATGCCTCTAACAAAGACTGATCATCTATTTCAATTCCATTAATTTTTATCCTTTCGTTGTATCTAAGAATATGGGGTGATGTGAAAGCACCAACTTTGTAACTCTTTTTAATAAGAACAGATTCTAAAAATGAAACGGTTGAACCTTTACCATTAGTTCCTGCAACAGTTACAATCTTTTTAGCAATTTTTGAAATATTAAGTCTTTTATAAACGCTTAATATTCTCTCAAGTTTGAAATCTATATTAAGTGGATGAACAGTCTGTTGCCATTCAAGCCATTGATTGACAGTGTCAAATTTTTTTTCCATCAGCAAAACCAAGTATTTGAAGAATTGAGGCTATTTTATCGGATTGACTGTTACGTTCAACTATCATGTCTATCGTGCCGTGTTCTTGAAGGAATTCACTACGCTGGAAACCTTTTGGTAATTTTTCCCTGACTGTTTGTTCTATCACGCGTGGTCCAGCAAAACCTATCAGAGCATTTGGTTCTGCAATATTGATATCCCCTAAAACTGCCAAGCTTGCTGACACTCCTCCCATGGTTGGGTCGGTTAAAACAGATATATATGGAATACCTTCATCAGACAATCTAGCTAATGCAGCACTAGTTTTTGACATTTGAAATAAAGAAAATAAAGATTCTTGCATTCGTGCTCCACCACTTGCGGAAAAACAAATTAAAGGACGTCTCTGTTCAATAGATAAATCAACAGCTCTACAGAATTTTTCTCCAACAACGGACCCCATTGAACCACCAAAAAAAGAATATTCAAAAACACAAGTAACCACTGGTATTGATTTCAATGTTCCAGTAAAAACCAAAAGAGCGTCTTTTTCACCTGTTTTCTCTTGTGTTTGTTTGAATTTATCTTGATATTTTTGTTTATCTTTAAACTTAAGCATATCTTTTGGTGACAAATTGTTGAACATTTCAGTCACGTTGTCTTTGTCTAGAAAAATACTTATTCTTTTCCTTGCTGAAATTCGCTCATGATGATTGCATTTGGGGCAAACATGATTATTTTTATCAAATTCTGCAGCGTATAAAACTGCGCCACAATTAGAACATTTATGCCATAGCCCTTCAGGTACTGATCCTTTTTCATCTTTGGTTGCCCTTATACGAGAAGGCAATATTTTATCTAACCAACTCATTATATTGCTTTGGACACAGATTTGAGAAATGAGGATAACTTGCTATTCATGATTGTTTTATTATGCGAATATTTATGTATTAATTCTACTATAGAACTACCTATTATAATACCATCTGAAAAAGCTGCCATTTTACGTGCAGATTGCGCATCTTTAATTCCAAACCCAACCGCTACAGGAAGAGATTCTCTAGAAAACCCTTTAATTTTACTAACATTTTTTTTAATGCTACTTAGATTTGAAATTTTTGACCCCGTAATACCTTTGATAGTCACGTAATAAACATAACCAGAAGACATTGCAGTTATACTTTTCATTCTGCTGTCAGTAGTAGTTGGTGAAGCTAAATAAATATGTGATTTTTTATACTTATTGAGATATTTGTTTAAATGTTCTGATTCTTCAGGTGGCGAATCAACTACCAAGACACCATCAACATCTATATCATTTATATATTTTGTGAATTTAGGGATACCCATTTTATGAATTGGATTCATATAGCCCATTAATACAACAGCTGTTTCACGATTTTTTTTTCTAAATTCTTTGACGACAGACATTACATCCATCAAAGATATATTTTTTTTAAGAGCTCGATCAATGCTTCTTTGAATTGTAGGTCCATCTGCAATAGGATCTGTAAATGGTATACCTAGTTCTATTATATCTACACCTGAACTTGCCATAGTATGCATTGCAGATAACGTATAGTCTTTTGATGGATCACCACAAACTAAATAACTTATAAATGTTTTTTTATGATTATTTTTATTGTCTTTAAATATTTGTGAAATACGAGAGGTCATAAATTAATATTTTTTAATTTTGCAATTGTATCTATATCTTTGTCACCACGTCCAGATAGATTAAGTAAGATTTTTTTATTTTTGAGTTTTCTTGCTAATTTAAATGCATAAGCAAGTGCATGGGCGGTTTCAAGCGCCGGTATGATGCCCTCTTTTTGTGTAAGCATAAAAAATGCATCTAACGCCTCTTTATCTGTTACAGCAGTATACTCAACTCTTTTCATATCCTTTAGCCAAGAATGCTCAGGACCTACTCCTGGGTAATCTAAGCCCGCGGATATGGAATGTGTATTTTTGATTTGACCATTTTTATCTTCCATTACATATGTTTTATTTCCATGAAGAATACCTGGCGTACCAGCGCTTAGTGGTGCAGCGTGTTTACCAGATTTAAGTCCAGAGCCTCCAGCTTCTACACCAACAATTTTAATTTTATCATTTAGAAAGGGATGAAATAGTCCGATAGCATTGGAGCCTCCGCCGACACATGCAATAAGATAATCAGGTAAACATTTATAATCTTTTTTGAATTGACCTCTAGCTTCATGTCCAATTATGGACTGAAAATCTCTAACAATCATAGGATATGGATGGGGCCCTGCAACAGAACCAATGATGTAGTGAGTATCATCTACATTAGTTACCCAATCTCGAAGTGCCTCATTAAGGGCATCTTTAAGTGTCTTTGTTCCGGAGTCTACAGAAATAACCTCAGCTCCAAGAAGCTTCATTCTATAAACATTAACTGACTGTCTCTTTATATCTTCCTCTCCCATATACACTACACATTTAAGATTAAGTCTTGCGCAAGCTGTAGCAGTTGCTACACCATGTTGACCAGCACCAGTCTCAGCTATTATTCTTGTCTTTCCCATTTTTTTTGCGAGCATGGCCTGACCTAGTGCATTATTTATTTTATGTGCGCCAGTATGATTTAAATCCTCTCTTTTTAAATAGATATGAGAGCTACCTAAGTATTTACTTAAAGACTCAGCGTAATAAATCGGCGTTGGACGTCCAACATAATCTTTTAATTCACTATTAAGTTTTCTTTTGAATGATGCTGAGGTTGCAATTTTCTTATATGCCTTAAAAAGCTCCTCTAAAGGGTGAATAAGAGTCTCTGAAACATAGACTCCACCATATTCATCAAAATGTCCTGTTTTGCTGGGATAGTTCTTTAGATTAATTTTACTTTTCATTTATATGCTCTTATTTTTGCGACAAAATCTTTCATAAGGCTTTTATCTTTGTGACCAATGTCTTTCTCAATTCCACTACTAACATCAAGGCATTTTGGTCTGCTAATGTTTAGTAAGTCTAATATATTATCAGGTTTCAACCCGCCAGCAATAAATAACTTCTCCGATGGTATAGTTTCTAAGATTTTCCAATCAAATGACATTCCTGTGCCTCCCATCATTTGTTTACTGGAAGTATCTAGAAGATAATCAATGCCATCAAAGTTCAATGTATTAATTTTTTCATAGATATTATCTGTAACATGAATGGTTTTAATAATTTCTTTACCAAGATTTTTATATACATCTACATTTTCATTGCCGTGAAGTTGAATAACGTCTAAGTCAACAGAACTTAAAATAGCTTCTATCGCTGACACATCTTGATTCAAGAACACACCAACAGATTTAATCTTATGTTCTTTACAAATACTGATTGCTTCTTGTGCTGTTGAGATATCGATAGTTCTTGGGAGATTTTGTACAAAAATCATTCCTAGATAATTAATATCAAGGGACGCCGCAAAGGAGATGTCATCAATATGTTTAAAACCACATAGTTTAATGAGAGTGTTCATATACGCATACTATAATAAGATAGATTCATTACTATACTTAATTTGATATTTTTGTGGGTAAGTCGTGCGCCACAAAAATAAAGCATTTGCTGGTGCCATTTTGCTGCAGTACTTTCTGTCCTTTTCATTAATTATTTTATTGATATCACTTGGTTTGAGTTTAGATGTTCCAACATCTAAGATACTACCTACTATATTTCTAACCATATGGTAAAGAAATGCATTTGCTGTAATAGTAAATACAATCAATTTATTTTCTTTCTCCAGGGACAATGACAGAATATTTCTTTCAGGACTATTTGCCTGACAACCAGATGATCTAAAACTCGTAAAATCATGCTTGCCTTTAATATATTTCAATGAAGATTTCATTTTTGTTAAAGATAGTTTGTCTCTTATTATGCAAGTAAATGATCTGTTGAAAATTGAAAGTGAATCGTCATTACTTATAAAATACTTATAAGTTCTGGAGACAGCTGAAAATCTAGCATGAAAATCTTTGGGTACTTTAAAAAGTTTTTTTACTCTAATGTCCTCTGGTAAATTAGAGTTTACTCCATCTATCCAATTTTTCTCCGATCGTTTAGAGTGAGTATCAAAGTGAATGATTTGATTTAATGCATTTACTTTTGTATCTGTTCGCCCGGAACAAATTGATTTAATTTTATGGTTAGCTATTTTTGATAAAGCGTTGTCAACAAAATATTGCACAGTGTTATTGGAGTCGATGTTTTGTCTCTGCCATCCATAGTATTTTTTTCCAATATACTCAATAGATAAAGCAAGGCGCATTAATTTATCTGTAGATTAAGAATTTTAGCCTCATGAGCTTCATCGGATGTTCCTTTTTTTATTATATCCATAATAATTTCTTTTGCTCTATCCTTCTCTCCACTTTCTATAAGAGCACGTGCAAGATCAATTTTTGACATATTATCATCGATTTCAGTTTCTGAACTATTATCTGATTCAGTATCTTCACTGAGTTGATCACCTTGATTTAACTCCTCATCAATATGTGTGCTATTGGATTGCTCATCTGTAATTGAAACATCTTCAGGTTGATCAATAGTATTTGAAGAATCAATTGCTACATTTTCCGCAGCAACTCTTCTTATTTTTTTTGATCTTACAGGAACTGAAGGATTAACAGTGACAGATTCAGCTAACTTAGAGAGAAACGTTCTAATGTCTTCAGCGATTTCTTTCATTTCATTATCTTTTTTATTATCTTCAATATCAACATTAGTATGTGACGCATTAATAGCTTCTGTAAGTTTTTGAATTCTCTTCACAAGATCAATATTATTTTGCTCTAGAGCCCTGAACCTCTCTAATACATAACCCACAACGAAGAGGATTAATAATGTAGTTAAAATACCTGACGTAGTAAAAGTAATATTTGGAATAATTAAATAGTAGCTATGAATATTAAGTGACTTAATAAATGCTGCAATCAAACTCAGGGTACTCAATACGCCAAAAGAGGTTGAAGGAATAATAGATTTAGATTCTAAGATACCCAAAATAGTTAAAATTACTATTATTAAAATGAAGATTCTCATATGTTTACTCCTCTATAAGATGCTCAGCTATTTGTATACTATTTAAAGCAGCTCCTTTTCTTACATTATCAGCTACAACCCATAAATTTAAAGAATTTTTTTTATTAAGTCCATTTCTCAATCTGCCAACATACACATCATCAGTACCATGACCATGTTCAAATGAAGTTGGAAAATCAATTGAAGATACATCATCAATAATTTGAATGCCACTGAAGTTTTCAAGGCATTTTCTGGCATGGTTAATATCAATATCTTTTGCAGTCTCAATGTATACACTTTCAGCATGGCCTATCAAAACCGGTACCCTTACTGCAGTTGGATTAATAGTAATTTTCTTATCCATAATTTTATGAGTCTCCCAAACCATCTTCATTTCTTCTCTTGTATAATCATTATCAAGAAAACAATCTACAAAAGGAATTGTATTAAAAGCAATTTGTTTTGGATAAACTTTCATATCCATTGACCTTTGATCAATGTATGCAGATGATTGCTGAAGTAGCTCTTCTACTCCATCTTTACCTGAACCGGATACAGCCTGATAAGTACTGACATTAATATGTTGAATATTAAATTCATCATGAAGAGGTTTTAATGCAACCAACATCTGAATAGTTGAACAATTAGGATTAGCTATTATGTTTGTCTCTTTATATTTAGATATATCTTCAGGATTTACCTCAGGTACAACTAACGGTATGTTATCAACATATCTAAATTCAGATGTGTTATCTATTACAATACAATCTTCTTTAGCAGCTTTAGTTGCATATTCTTTTGAGATAGATCCTCCAGCGCTAAAAAAAGCAATATCGATATTTGTAAAACTAAATTCATCAAGTGCTTCAACTGTAATAAGTTCATCGCCAAATTTTGCTTTAGAACCTTTAGATTTTTGACTAGCAACTGCATGGAGCTTTTCGATAGGAAATTTTCTACTGTGCAAGATATCGAGTAACGACTCACCAACTATTCCTGTTGCGCCAACAACTGCAACATTATATTTTTCTTTTTTAGTTAGCATAGTTTTTTTATCATCTCTAAAACTTTATCGCCCATTTCTGATGTTGAAATATAGTCTTTGGACGATAAATCTTTTGTGAAGTAACCTGATTGTAATACATCATTAACAGATTGCTTAACAATCTTTGCTAAATCTTGTCTATCTAGTGTGTAGTCAAACATCATACCTAAAGATAAAATCATGGCTAGTGGATTGACAATACCTTGACCGGCAATATCGGGGGCTGATCCATGAATAGGCTCAAACATACCAGTATCATCCGACAGTGAGGCTGAAGGTAAAAGACCAATTGAACCCGTAAGCATTGAGGCTGCATCAGATAATATATCTCCAAATAAATTCGGTGAGAGAATAACATCAAATTGTTTTGG
>CBFIBF010000001.1:99265-104470 GCA_965660795.1 Gammaproteobacteria bacterium | reverse complement strand
TTGTGATCATTGCCTGATACAATAAATAGTTCGGATACTTTGCATAATTTATTGCCATAATTGATTTTGGTATTTTTAAGTTTCGTTACATCATCAGATTTGATATTACTAAGCCAGCTCATATCAAGACGATGTTTACTATTTATTTTAAATTTTAAACTTAGAGCGCTCATTTGAGTATTTTTCTTAGATGAAAGTGATGCTGTCCTAGCTTACCACCATAATTTCCTGCAGAGACAGATACTATGTCTTTACTATATTTGGACTTGGATATAGCTATTAAAGATTCTTTTATGCCTTTATTAATATCATCAGCAGATAAACCATTAATAACAATCTCCATTACGCAATTAACATTTTTATTCAATTTACTTCCTGTAATTCCACTTAGAGATGGGCAAAAAGCATCATTGGTAGATGCTATCAATGCTTTATACTTTGAGCCAACCTTAGATCCTGAACGAACGACTCCACCTGGAAATGGTGTAATTATATTTTCTATTTTACTCATTACATCAACAGCTACCTCACATGCTGCTAAACACGAGCTTCTATTTTTTGACAACAATAAAAAGTTTCCACCACCTATTGCTGGTACACGCCCAGTCATTTCTTCACACATGAATTCTCCATCCATAACGGGAATCCTCCAGAATCTTTTACCCTGAATCTTTTTTGAAATTTGGTAACCATCACCAAAATATTTAAGGTTTTTTCCAAGAGGTATCATATCCTCGCTTTCAAGCCCAGAAAATAGAGCAGTCGTTGGACATGTTAAAATACACTGGCCAGCCCTTGTTTCTATTTGTTTTTCTAATTGGCTACGCGACATTGAAAAAGCAAGTATTGAATACCCTGGTCTGCCGTCAGGCGTTTCGTTTTTACCTAGTTTTTTTTCTATTCCAGCTTCAATACCACATGCAATTACAGATGTAGCAAAACCCGTAAATGATAAAGCTGCATTTTTTGCCCACTTCTCATTATCTGCAGTAACAATTACTCTACTGGCTTTCATATTGAAAGCTTCAGCAAATGTATTCTCTATTAACATGCCATTTATTTTCATGAAATTCTCTTTCTAGAACAATCAATTATATTTACATCTGAGCCAATAATTTCAGACATCTCGTCATTACTAATCATATAATTTGATAATCCAATAGTATGATACTTATCAAAATACTTTTTCAATTTCTTTTCAAAAGATAAATCATATTCAGGCCTTACAACTTGAGTTTTCCCCCAAACATAATCTTTAATTACACCATTTTTTACTACAACATTACCATCTTTAATTACATGAGTGGGTTTTGCGAACATTTCCTCAACATCTTTAATGGTGCTGTCATAGACAGTTATGTCTGCATCGGAATTAATGCTTAAAGAACCTTTATTTGTTAGCCCCAATATTTTAGCCGGTGCAGATCTGGTCATTGTTGCTATTTCTGATAATGTGTACTCTCTTTTTATGTCTTTGAGAATTGTGTGTTCTGAAATATCAATAGACATCTGATCGAGCAAATCATCTCTAAACGTTTTATCCATTAAGAGTTTTATTAGATGTGGGTATGAGGTAAATGGAGCTCCATTAGGATGGTCTGTAGTAAGAAATATTTTTTCAGGATCTTCGGTTAATAGAAAAGTTTCTAAACCTATAGCCCACTGTAACGCATTCACAAAACTTTGATCCGTATATTTAAATGGAACTACTCCACATCCAGCTTCGCATTCTATGTCCATGCATAACCATTTATCTGGATGAGCATGACTATGATTAGCATGTTGTTTCATACTATCACCTGACATAGTAGCTGTTTGTCCAAACAAGACTTGACCGACATCACATGTAAGATTAGGAATTTTGTTTACATATTCTGTTATTTCTGCTGATGCGGATGAGAAGTTTCTATCTCCATTATTACCATAGCTATGAAATTGAATATGCGTTATATGCACTGGAAGACCTTCAGCTGCTTTGATGGTTTCAATTGTAGACTTAAAGTTGCCGGGTACACCTAAGTTACTACAGTGAACATGTAAAGGGTGGGGCACACCTAATTCATAAACAGCTCTAGCTAAAATACGCACAATCTTTCTAGGGGTTATCTTATATCTTATCGAATTCTCATCTACATTTAATGCTCTTTGATTAAACTTAAATGCATTAATGCCGCCAGGATTAACTACCTTGATTCCTATGCATTGTGTTGCTTTAAGTATAAATGCTACATAGTCATTAATCTCGGATTGATGCGCTCCTCTAGATATCAAATCAAGAAGGAAATCGTCATTACCTAGAAGAGCATATCCTCCTTTATCTATAAATGGAGTATCAGCCATCTCAGCGTGTGATTGTCTGGCGTTGATGGGTAAGACAGCTGGTTCAAAACATGAAGTATAGCCCATCTTTATATACTCAAGACCTGTTTTCAGTGTGCTTGGAACAAAGTCAGCTGTCAAATCAAAGTCATTATCATAATTATTGTGAAATTCTTGCAACATTAATCTTGCAATATTGACCTTACCACCACCGATATGAGTATGTAAGTCGATAGCCCCTGGCATAACAATTCTATCAGTACAATCGATTATCTCTGGCTTTTTTGAACTTAATGATTTTACAACTTTACCATCTTCAATATAAATATCTTTTTTCTTATTAAAGACTCGATTGTAAGGATCAAATACTTTACCGTTTTTTAAATGTAAACTAGTCATTAGTGAATTATTTGCCTGAGAATTTCTTGCACGCTTTTATGAAATGGAATTCTGATTCTGGATAATGGCAAGCTAACAACATTGTCAGTTCTAAATATATGTCCTTTAGAATCTATTCCTGGCACACTGCTCGGGATAAAGACATCGGGCTCAATATTAAATTTTGTGGCTGGATGGCCAATAATTATATTTTTTTGTTTTTTGTCTAAAAATAACTTTTTGTCAGAGATAGCATTGATATGTATAACAAGGTCACAACAATTCATATTAATGAGCTTATTAGCATTATTTGTATCTTTGTCATATTCAAAATAATTTCCAGTAAATTTTACCCTGGAAGGGAAACCTGTTAACCATCCAAGTGTTTGGACATGACTTACATCACCGTCATTTCCAGCAAGAGACATGCAGCCCGCTCTTTTTGTTTCGTTGAGAGATGTAATAAATTCTGAAATATCATAGATTATCTGATCACATTCTTTGTATTTCGTAAATTCAGAGGTTGACCACAACAAAGATAAGTATTTTGATTTATCTATGCTTTCAAGAAGTAGTTTAGACTTAAGATTTTTAACCTTAGGATGTTTTGATTTATCCTTCAAGCATTGAAGAAATGATGATGTCTCTTTGTTATTAAAATCAATAAAGGTAATTCTCGTGTCTATTAGATGACAATTTTCTTTGTTAGTTTTTTCATTTCCAATAATAAATATTTTTTTATCTTCAGGATTTATACTAAAGCTATTTTTAGTCGCTAATACTTTTTCAATTAATCTTGGATAGCTTTGGAGTACATTATTTGAAAAAAGTAATACTACGTCAGATTTATTTTTGATTTCTGTTAAGGAGGTAGCCATATATCCTCGTCTCTGATACAAAGCTACATTTTTTAAAAATTTGTCGCTATTTGAATGATCAACTATTCCATTGACTTTAGATGCAGAACCTAGTATCTCACGTGTGATATTCACATCAGAGCTATGATTAACAAGGATAGTCTCTTTTGAACTATTGATGAGTTTTTGACAATAAACATTCGCTTTATTGTCATCAACAGATTTTCCTAGAATTTTTGATTGTGATATTTTATTTTCTTTGAAATTAAACATTTTGTATTTATCCGCGCATACTTCAGGCAGGTCACTTTTTATAGATATTTTTCTGTCATTAATCTCTAGATTAATATCATCGCAATGAAGCGAGCAAAATGGACAAACAATATTTTTATGACTAATGGAATCTGACATTTTTGGTATAAATTATTTTACATCAATAATAAATAACTTTACATGCATAAACATTAATATATCCTGTTTTTTATGGCATCTCAGCGTAAGTTTAATGAATTGAAGATTTCAACTAATTCAAGACTACATTTTGGTTTTTTAAACCTTGATTCCCAACAGCCCTATTCATATGGCAGCATGGGTTTAACAATTAATAAACATAAAACTTTGATTCAAATTTCAAAATCTAAAAAATTTCACTCAAATTTATCAAAAATTTATACAAATAAAATTAAAGATTTCATTAAAACTATGAAATTAGATAGTAATGTCAATATTAATTGTTCAGTTAAACCGGATAGCCACATAGGTCTTGGATCAGGGACACAATTAGCCATGGCTCTAGAGGAAGGTGTTTCGAAGTTTTATAAATTTGGGACTGTTAAGAATATTTTCTCAAGAAAATTTAGATCTGGAGTAGGATACAATGCCTATTTGAAAGGGGGATTCATAATTGACTGCCCAAAAAACAACTCTAAATCAAATGAACTTATATTTAATAGAAACTTCCCAAAAAAATGGAAAATAATTTTATTATTTGATAGAAATATAAAAGGATTGTCCGGGAAAAAAGAGTCGAACTTTTTCTCATTAAAACAAAGTAGTTCCAATAGAGAAAAATTATCAGATATCGTATTAAATGAAATTATACCCTCATTAATTTATGAGGATTTTGATATTTTTGCGAATGGTTTAACAAGATTTCAAAAACTGAATTCACTATTTTACTCTTCTATTCAAAAATCTTATTTTTTGAGTAATGATATTGGCAAAGTGATAAAGAAAATATCTTGTAAATTCAATGTTGCATCAGGTCAAAGTTCATGGGGGCCAACCTCTTATATCATCGCGGATTCTGAAACCAATTTAAATGAAATTTTACCTATTTTAGATAATACAATAAGTATGTATAATAGCTTGTCATATGACATCGTATCAGCCGCTAATAATGGGCGAAGATTATCTTATAAATAGGAGACTTTTATGGAAAAACCACATTTATTACATTTAATAACATCAGAGAAGAATGCAAGCCCGTTTGATGTGAATATGGCTTACGATGCTGGTTGGACCAATATTACTCCCTATACGAATGTCGAACAATCTGAGATACAAGCTCTAGTACAAGATGCAATATTTTCTAGATCAACGTCTGCACTGACTCGAACAGGAATATTCTTTGGAGGAAGAGATACTCATG
>CBFIBF010000001.1:0-99166 GCA_965660795.1 Gammaproteobacteria bacterium | reverse complement strand
TACAAGATGCAATATTTTCTAGATCAACGTCTGCACTGACTCGAACAGGAATATTCTTTGGAGGAAGAGATACTCATGAAGCAATGGATATGATAGAAGAGGCTAAAAAACATATGGTCCCTCCTTTTGAGGTATCTGTTTTTGCTGATCCTAGCGGTGCTTTCACAACTGCAGCAGGCATGGTTGCTATTACTGAAAAACATTTAAGTGATAAATTTAATATGAAATTGGGCGATTCTAAAGTTGTCATACTAGGTGGTACTGGACCTGTTGGTGTTGCATCGGCGGTAATATGCGCAAAAGCCGGTGCCAATGTTACTCTGGTAGGACGTAGCTTAGAAAAAGCAGAGAAGATTTCATCTATTTGCAACGATCGTTATGATTCAAAAAATGTTAAGCCTGGAGTGGATGCGGATAAAGGAGATTATTTTAAAAGTACAGATATAGTATTAAATACAGGAGCTGCAGGGATTCAGCTCATGACATCAGAACATATTGAAAGCAGTGATTCATTAAAAATTTGTGCTGATACCAATGCTGTTCCACCTTCTGGTATTGCAGGTGTCGATGTGATGGATAATGGTAAGGTCATTGATAACTCACCAAGTAAATGTCTGGGTATTGGAGCTTTAGCTATTGGAAACATCAAATATAAATCACAGCACGAGTGTTTGAAATTGATGTATACATCAGAGAAACCAGTGTATCTTGATTTTGAAGATGCATTTAAGTTTGCACAACAAAGCGTATAAAGATATTCTGCTCATTGCTAATGGTCATGAAGCCTATTTAGATGAGCTATCGTATTTAGCTGAAAATGTTCATATTATAGATTCTTATGTAGATAATAAAAATTATCTAACATCACTTGATGTGCTTAAAGAATTTATATGCAAAAAAAAACTCAATAAAAAAGAAACAAAAGTAATTTATGCTTCAGGATTAGAAGGTAAAAAGCATATACAAAAATATCTTGATGATAATTTTCATATTTCAGGAAACTCGTTTTCTGATTTCAGATATTTAGGCAATGCTTACAATATTGATACGAAACTTTTCACAGATACAGTTATGGTTCCTGAAAAATCAAATGATTATAATTATAAATATATAAGCAAAGATTATGATAGTACTGGCGGATTAGGCATAGGAAATAATATTTCGTCTAACAATATTTATTACCAAAAATATATCCCTGGTGTTACATTTTCAATATCCTTTTTGGCAGACAAATCAAAAATATCTTTACTTGGTTTTAATCGAATATTCACTGTCAAAAATAATATTAAATATCCTTTCTTATATGCAGGCGCAATGAATATTGAGTTTAAAAATAGTTTAAGAAATAAAATAATTGATTGGGTTCAAGAATTTACAAGCTTTTATCAATTAAGAGGCTTTATTAGCATTGATTTTAAAATTTTCGAAAATAGGGTTTACTTAATAGATATAAATCCAAGATTATCTGGTACGTATCGAATATATAAGAATAAATATAAAAATTTAATGGCCAATCATATTATGCCTAATGAAACTATATCACTTTATAATGAGGCTTATCATTCATATATAATACTCTATGCAAAAAGCTCTATTAAAATTAAGAAATCAATCAATGAGATTGAAAATATATCTGATGTACCAAAGATTGGACAGACTATTGAAAAGGACGAACCAATTCTAACCATAAATTTGAGCGCTCAAACTGAAAAAGAATTATGTAAACAAATAATAAGTACAATTAAGTGTGCGATGAAAATAATAGACTGCTATAATGTTGACTTAGATTATGAGTAACATAAGTGTCAATAAACAAGTTAAACCTTTAGTTGAAAAACTAATCGAATCTCACGAAAAGTTCAACTTAGGAATATCAGAGTCAGAGGGTGGAGCTAAAATTATAGATGCGGGTATTAAACATAAGGGATGCTTAGAAGCGGGTAGATTGATTACCGAGATTTGTATGGGTGGATTAGGGTCCGTAAGCCTATCAATGACATCTGCTACTCCAAATTGGCCATTGGCAATTCATGTTCATAGCACCGACCCTGTTTTATCCTGTCTAGGAAGTCAATATGCCGGCTGGTCACTCTCATTTGTTCAAAACGATGATAATTTCTCAGCTCTTGGCTCCGGCCCGTGTAGGGCCCTTGCTGGTAAAGAGGATATATTTAAAGATATCAAATACGAGGATAAGTTTTTTTCAACAGTGGTGATACTAGAGGTAGACCAAAATCCACCTCAACAAATCATCGATAAAATAGTTGATGATTGCGATATTTCTGAAAAGAATCTTACTATAATTTTAACTCCAACCAGATCTTTATGTGGAACTACCCAGGTTGTAGGTAGAGTCCTTGAGGTAGGACTTCATAAAGTGCATGAACTCGGATTTCCAATTGATAAAGTAGTGGATGGATTTGGATCAGCTCCGTTACCACCTCCGGCACCAGATTTTTTAATAGGAATGGGTAGAACTAATGACGCTATATTATATGGTGGACTTGTTCATCTCTATGTGGATACACCAAACGATGATGCTAAAGAGCTTGCTAAAAGATTACCTAGTTCAACATCTAATGATTATGGAAAACCCTTTGCTGATATTTTTAAAGAATATAAATATGATTTTTATCAGATAGATAAAATGCTATTTAGTCCTGCTAAGGTTATAGTTTCGAGCTTACAAACTGGAAAATCTTATACTTCAGGTGATATCAATCTCTCTCTCATGGATGATTCATTTAATAAATGATGCGAACACTAATCCTTACTGATAAGGAAGGATGGCATTACAATGAGCTTAAAAAGTCTCTAATCAAATTAGGACATTCTGTCTTTTCAGCATGTTTGACAAACATAAGTATTAAGCTAGATGCTGTAAAAGCAGAATTATTTATCAATAATGAACCCATACCCGAAATTGATAATGTAATCGTTAGATTTGTCCCAGGCGGGACTCTTGAAGAAATAGTATACTTTCTTAATATTTTAAAAATACTTGAATCAAAAGGTGTTAATGTTATCAACAATGCTTCATCCATCGAAAAGACTGTTGATAAGTTACATACGTCATATCTATTAAATAAGAATAATATAAAAACACCTCTTACATATGTTTTGAGAGGTCATAATGAAGCATATGAATTTATTAAAAATTATGACAAAGAATTAATTTATAAACCACTCTTTGGCTCGCAAGGAGATGGAATTAAAATAATAAAAGAACTAGATGATCTAACTTCGTTAAGTAACCCTTCTAATGTTTATTATTTTCAAGAATACTTAGCAAATCCTATAATGCATGATTATAGAGTACTTGTGATTCGTGATGATAACACTGTCAAGTATTTCTATATGACTAGATATGGTCAGACTTTTGTTAATAACTTCTCTAAAGGAGCTAAATGTATTAAAGAAAATATTGATAATAAAGTAATTGACTTAGCACTTAAAACATCTGAATTTCTTCAAATGAAATTTTGTGGTGTAGATATTATGAAATTTGAAGAAAATTATTATGTGATAGAAGTAAATAGCATCCCAGCATGGAAAGGACTTCAAGAAGTTGAAGATCAGGTTATATCCGATTCTATAGTTGGATTATTTAAGTAATACAATATGAACTTATCAAAGAAAGAAGTAATTTTTGATTCAGATAAAATAGAATCATCTTATATAAAAGCTTGCATGCTGGACATCGAATGCATTAAACCAGGAAATGTTAATCTAGTATCCGGCCATGATGATATGAATGCAAAAGATTTTATTTCTAGCTGCAAAGCTACCTCTAAGATTATCGCTTTGCCTAATATATCCTTAGGAGATAGGATTGAAAATTGTATTGTTGAAACCAAGAAAATCACTACCAAGAATACTAACCTTGGGATTATACTCTTGTGCTCACTTTTTTCACAATCACTGCTCTTAAAATCTAAAAAACTAGATGAATCAATACACGACACTGTTATGAACTCGTCTAATGATGATGTTACGCGCTTATGCAAAGCTATTACTCTAGCTAATCCTGGCGGATTAGGATCTCATGATGAATATGACGTTAACTCAAACCCAAAAGTAACGCTCTATGATCTTATGAAGGCTTCAGCAAAATATGATCAAATATCAAATCAATATTATCTAAAATTTAAAGATATTTTCAGCTTTATAATACCCACTTTGCATAGTTCTATTGTAATGATTAACAATATTAAATTAGCACTCTCTTATACTTTCCTTAAAACTCTAGAAAAGTACACAGATTCTCATTTAAGACGAAAATATGGCAATAAAATAGCAAAAAAGACTAGTAATGAGGCGTCTGATTTGATAAAAATACTAGACGGGGATACTCGATATGAGTCATGGGGTAAAAATCTAATATCTCTTGATAAACATTTTAAAATGGCTCGGGTGAATCCAGGGACAACAGCTGATCTATTGGTTGTATCGATGATGATATATGATTATTTCATTGGTATAGAGTCCAGTAGTGAAGTGTCCGTTTATTAATAAACAAAAAAAATAGGAGATAAAAATGGCAGTAGTCGACAAAGTATTAGTTGGTGAAGCACTTGTTGTAACCGAAGGTGGGGATAACGAAATTTCACATATCGACTTATTAATGGGACCACGTGGTTCTGCAGTTGAAGATGCATTTTGTAACACATTATGTAATAACAAAGATGGTTTTACATCTTTATTAGCTGTAGTTTCACCTAACTTACCATGTAAACCTAGCACAGCTATGTTCAACAAAGTTACAATCAAAGGCGCTAAGCAAGCAGTTCAAATGTTTGGTCCAGCGCAAGCAGCAGTTGCAAGAGCTGTTACTGAATGTGTAGAAGATGGAACAATTCCAGCTGATGAGGCTGATGATATTTTCATCTGTGTAGGTGTGTTTATTCATTGGGACGCTGATGATAACAAACGTATCTATGATTATAATTTTGAAGCAACAAAAATGGCTATTAAAAATGCTGTTAGCGGTGAGCCAAAAGCTCAAGACGTAGTTGCTAAGAAAGCTACAGAGCATCCGTTCGAAAAATAATCATTTTTGATATGATGATATTAGAGCCAGTTAACTACTGGCTCTTTTCTTTATTAAGTATTTATTGGTTTTTGTATTAAATAGAATAGATGAAACAATCACTCCATTAACTTTCATATTGCGCAGCCTGATAATATCAAAAACCGAGCTAATTCCTCCAGCAACATAATATTCTTTTTTTGAGCTTCTACGGGTTCTTTTTATGTGCTTGTAATCTGGACCTTTGCTGGTACCTATATCTGACATATTCATTAATATAATTTTATTTTTATATTTAGAATCAAGCTTTTGAAAATATTTAAAGCCAATTATACCGTCCTTATAGTCATATGAGTAAATATGATTTTTATAAATATAATTAAAATTTTTTATTTTTTTTAAGCATTCGCTGCACATTATATGAATTATATTATTTTTTTCTAATGAACTTATTTTCCTGTTTCCTACATCTACCCAAAATATTATATTTTTGAATAAATTACATAGTTCAATAATGATATTTGTATTATCTCCATCATTATTTAGCGAATCTAGATCAGCAAGATATATTACTGACGGATGATACAATTGAATAATCTTTCTTGTAAAAACAATAGGGTCTGATGATTGATTTAAGCTGATGTGAACCGGTTGATAATATTTTCGATTCCCTCCCATAGCTCTTACAACCATTCCGCCTTTTATATCAATTGCAGGTATAATATTCATAATGAAAAGAATTCTTATATTTGAGTATATTACAGGCGGCGGGTTGATTGAAAATAAACTTGACCATCATCTTCTCACAGAAGCAAATATAATTCTAAGGTCTCTTATTGACACAACTAAATATCAAATAAGCTTCTTTTGTGATTACCGACATAAATATGCCAACAGAAAAGAAGCTATTATTGTTAATCAAAATAATTTGCAACTCATATATGACGCAGAATTCATAAACCAATATGATTATTTTATACCCATATGTCCTGAGAATGATTTCATATCATATAATTATATAAAAAAGCTATCGCCCAATATAGAAAACTTGTATTTATCAGATTTAAGAACGATATTAATTGCTACTGATAAGATCAGGCTAAAGAAAATTTGTACTGAAAATAATATACTTAATCCTGATACTTATGACTCAGATGTAAAGAATACTTTATTAATTACAAAAGATAGATTCGGATGTGGTTGTTCTGATACTTATTTTGTAAAAAAAGGTAAATATGAAGATTTAAATAAAATTACTGAAAAGTATATTCCAGGAAATTCACATAGTGTAAATCTTCATGTATCTGAGAATAATTATAGAGTTTTATCAATTAATAAACATAATATGACTGTGTCTAAGGATAGAATTCAAGTTAAATCCATACTAGTCAATTTATATCCAACTGATAAAAATTTAATATTTAAATTTATTGATGACGTCATATCAATCCTTCCTAATCTTAGAGGTTTTGTGGGTATAGACTTTATTGAATACAAGGGAGAGTTTTTTCTTATCGAAGTAAATCCAAGATATACAACATCCATGTCAATGTTACAGAAGTGTAAGAATACTAGTTGTCTTGATTATATTGAAGATACCATATGTGATATAGCAGGTAGAACATGTCAATTAAACCTTATATAACAAAAATAGGATGGGATATTGGCGGCGCACATATTAAATACTGTGCTGAACCAGAATCAAATAATATTATTTGGTATGACATTATTGATTTTGACTTTTGGAGCGAACATGATGCTCTAGATGAAATCATAACCAGAGTTACAAATCAATTTAGTAATAAAAATTCTCAAATCAAAAATTATTTTACTATGTCTGCTGAGATGTGCGATTGTTTTGAAAGTAGAAAAAAGGGTGTTAAATATATAATAGATAAAATCAAAAAAACAAAAATTACCTCTAGCGTGTTCACAAAAGATGGATTCATAGATATTAAAAAATCTAATCTATTTAATACTGATTATATAGGATCTTATAACTGGTTTGCATCGGCCCTTTATTTATCTAACTATTATGATAATGCAATTGCTATAGATTTAGGGTCTACTACATGTGACTTTATCCTATTGAAGGATGGAAAGATTTTAAATCAAAGATCATCTGATCTCAGTGGCATTCAAAATAGAGAACTCTTATATACTGGATGTTCAAGGACTCCATTATTCTCTCTCATGAATAATATTAATTATAAAAATAGAGAGTATAGTATAATTCCAGAAAATTTTTCAACAATGGCGGACGTAAATATTATATTAAAAAAATTATGCCATAAGGATATTTATTCTAAATCTGCAGATGGCTTAAATTATTCTGTAATAAATTCATATAAAAGAGTATCAAGATCATTTGGTTTTGACTATGATAAAAGTAAAAAGAAACTTTTGAACTATTTGTGCAATAAATTACATTACAGACAAATGCAGAATATTAATAAAAACTTATCATATTTAGTTGATAAATATTTTTTAGATTCTAGTTTTAAGGTAATTGGTTTGGGATTAGGAGTAAATATTATTTCAGATATCTGCACTGCTAACGGATATAAATTTAAGAATATTAACCATATTCTAAAGACTTCTATTAATGGCGGAGAATCACTGTCACACCTTTTTCCTGCTTTTGTTTTGAATAGGATAAGTGATGAATTATAAATTTATTGAACTTGATTTTAATATACCATCTCATAAAATTTTTGAGTTTATAAAAGAGAATGACTGGGCTGTTTTCTTGAACAGTAATTATGAAAAATATCCTGATCAAAGATTTGATATAATTACATCGAATCCCATAAAAAAAATTATTTTCAAAGACGATTCTGTTTTATTAATAGAGGATGAAAATTTTACAAAGGAGATTGATACATGTCCATTTGATTTACTTAGAGAGATAATGAGTAATTATAAATGTGAGTCTGCTGATGATATTCCATTTTGTGGAGGTGCTATTGGACATATTGCATATGATTATGGAAAAAAACTACATCAAATTAAAAGCTTACATAAAAGCTTGAACTTTCCTACTTTTGCTTTCGGGATTTATGATTGGGCAGTAATTTATGATTATCATAAAAAAAAAGCTTTTATCGTTTATTATGAAATTAATACATTAATTAAAAGCATAAGCAATTACTCTCCAGAAAATAAAAAATTAAACAGTAAAGATTCCTTTAAAATAACTTCAAGCTGTGAATCAAATATGAATTATGCTTTATATGAGATGAAGCTCATGAAAATACTAGAATATATTAAAGCAGGGGATTGTTATCAGGTTAATTTAGCTCAAAGATTTTCACTCGCATATGAGGGAGATGAATATAATCTTTATCAACAGCTTAATAAAACCTTTTCATCCCCCTATTCAGTTTATTTTAACTCGCATAACGGGAAAATTTTATCATTCTCTCCAGAGAGATTTTTATCAATAAAAAATAATATCATTGAGACTAAACCCATTAAAGGAACAAGACCAATATCTGATAATCCAATCATTAACAAAAATAACATCGATGATCTTAAATCATCTGAAAAAGATATGGCTGAAAACTTGATGATTGTGGATTTACTTAGGAATGATTTGAGCATTAACTGTAAAAAGGGTAGTGTAAAAGTTGATAAATTATTTGAAATTGAAACATTTGCTAACGTCCATCATCTTGTGAGTACAATAAGTGGAGAAATTGATGAAAGTTCAAATATTTATAATCTGATAAGAGATGCTTTCCCAGGAGGTTCAATTACAGGTGCTCCGAAACTTCGTGCGATGGAAATTATTGAGGAACTTGAGCCTGATGAAAGATCGATATACTGTGGATCTATAGGTTATATTAGTTTTGATGAAAAAACTGATTTAAATATATCAATCAGATCTATGTTATCTATTGATAATAATTTATATTTCTGGGGCGGAGGAGGAATTGTCTATGATTCTGACATTCGCAGTGAGTATAATGAGACAATTTCTAAAGTTAAACCACTTTTAGATGCATTTTCTGATTAACTCTCTTAATATATTCTAAAACTTTCTCACAGTTTAGAGAATCTATTGTTTCTCTTTTAGATTGAGAACAAATAGCACCTCTTAATCCAATAAAATTAGGACTAAAAGAAAAAACCTTTTCTAAATTTTTTGATGACAAGGAACCTGAAATTCCACACAGCTTATTATGTTGCCTACATTTTTCAGTGAAATACTCAATAAGATGATCTGGAAGAATATCTATGGAAGACCCAGCATTTTTGTTCTCAGTATCAATCATCAGTCCGTGATAATTTAATTCACAAAATGAATCTATCTGACTTTCATTTGTAATATACTCCGCAAACATAACACCCACAACTTTGATTGATAATCCTGAAACTGATTTTAAAAATTCTTTATGTTCATTGATGTTATCCACACCATAAACTCCTATTTTAATATATTTAACCCCAAGCTTATTCATCAACATCAATCTGGATATCTGCTTTTGTGAGTTTGGATGTAAATCATTTCCTGCAGTAACACTTAAAGTTTTATTTTTAAACATTTTAGAGATGTTGCTTACAACGTCATCTCCCACATATCCAAGTGCACCATCCATGACATTTTTTATATCAATAATATCAAAATCGTATTTCGAGATAACCTTCGCCTCGCTAACATCTTTGATACTACCAAGAATCTTAATCATTATTAAAATATTTCATAATTTTGTTTTCTATCCATTTCCATGCTGCTCTTTCGTCTTCACCTGCAGTCTTATCTATCCCTATTTTTAGATACTCATACTCTCTTTTTACTTTATCATCCTCTATTCTTCCTAATCGTGTAGAAAGCACTGCTAGTTCAATCACAGAAAACTGAGCTCTATTAAAGCCCATAAAAGGCCTTAGTATTTTAGTATTTTCTATATTACATATAATATTTGGCCTTACATCATCATCATTTTCCTGACAAACACTAACGTTCATATATGTATTTGTAATATCCAAATGCGGCACACAACTATCTGAAACCTGATCTAAATCCCATGACTTTTTTTCCTCTGTGACAATGCCAGCAAACACTTTCACGTTATCAACATAATTAATTGTAGCCACTTTTGTATCAATAAGATTATTTAATGTATGAGACGGTTTGAATGGAGAAATTTGAACACATTGCTTGTTATCAAAATCAACAAACTTTACACCCATTGGCGCTATGTGAACCTCTTTCTTTTTATTAAAGGTAGTTACAATTACTTCATGAATCATTTTATTTTTTTGAATGTCGGACCTAATTTCTTTTCACTTATCATATCATCAATTTCTTTATCAACTAAACACCCCCAAGTAAGTTCCTCATCTTGATGATAATTCTTCTTTAATTGAAATGCGATTTGTGCCCTTGCTAATTCAACACCAAGATAAAATGCATGCCCTGTATCATCATTCAAATCAAGATACTCATAAAACTTAAAAGGGTCACTAAAAACTTTGTATATATTTTTATTAAATAAATGTATCCCATCATCATTGACATAAATACGATAGTTCTTGTCTTTGATTTTTGTTTGCATTTCACTTAGTTCATCTGAGCATAAAGGATAATCTTTATGATCATGATTTGCCATTAATCCATCATTTATATGCTTTGGTGTAATATTATTTTCAGAAGCCGCATGAATTATTCTCCTTGCAAGGTCAGTTTCTCTTATGACCGTCGAACAATGTCTACTGACCTGGGTTGTTAATATGTGGTTTAATTTGAGTTCTTCTACGATACCTAGCATTATCATATTTATTCCCGTAGTATCAGCATGAGTAAGTTCAGTGATATTTCCTATACCAATCATTATGTGAATGTCAGGATATTTTTCTCTCAAATTTACATACCTCATTAAACTTTTAGTAAACCCATATGAAACAGGGTCCAGAATTGGATCCGCTATAAAAGTTAAATTATCCTTTATAGCTCTATCAATTAGGTTATAAAATTCAGGTAAATTATTATCTGATGGGATAAGAACAGGATATGAGTCAAGGTTTTCAAGTATGTGATATGTCTCACTTTTAATACTTAAGAGATAATCTGCACCAGCTTTAGAACCACGAATCAATTCATCTGTATTATGAGAATCAATACTGACATAGAAATTTCTATTTTTCAGTTCCTGGACTAATTCTTCAAGATGAGGGAATTCTTTATTTGGCAAACAACCAATGTCTATTACGTCAGCTCCTTCTGATCTAAAATATTCTGCTCTTTCTATTACAGCTTCAATAGTCATATTTAATGCATCTGTAATTTCCCCAAATATTGCTGTTTCAAATTTTGAAAGATCATATTTGACAGCTTTTGCTCCGAACATTATTGGTAAGTCTTTTAATTCATCAGGACCTCTGGTTACCTTCTTTTTAACAATCTTTTCAAGACGTTCTATATCCCCACGCACTCTTCCAGGAATTATAATCTCATCAAACTGACTAACATCACCAATACGTCTCTCAATCATGTCTGTTGTTAAAAGAGCCGCTACATTCACATTAAGATTTTTTATTTTGTAATTAAATTTTTTTTCTTCAATACCATCAAGGACTGTCTTAAGGCCTTTTTCAGCCAACTTACCTGTAATGAATAAAATATTTTTCATTTAATTAATTTACTTAAAGCTTTTTTCAAAGATGCTACGTTATCAACAACGGATACATTTTTAAATTTTTTCAAAGCTCTAAAATTTTTTAAATCTATTTCTCTTGGGTATAAAGTAACTAATTTTTTAGGTGCCTGTGTAATTACAACTGGTTCAGTATCGCATGCAAAAACTAGTGTTTTAATTCCACATTTACCAGCTTGTGCAAACATATTTGTCACAAGGTTATTAGACATACCCTGTGCCATGAAAGCTATTGTATTTGAGGTAGCAGGCGAGATAACAACTAGTTTATAAACAGACTCATATAATAAACTAACTGGTGCCGAGCTGGCAGTTATATCTTTGAATATTTTAATCTTCTTTTTCTTGAAAATATCAAGATCATAGTCATACCATTTGAGTACCTCTTCACCTGCTTTACTCAAATATAAATCTACATGATTTAATGTAAGCATAAGATCAATTGATTCTTTTAGGTAATGACCCGAACCAGTAATACACCATGCTATTCTATGTTTATCCATATAGTTTTTTAATTAATTCAATATTTTCTTCAATATCTATTTTTGTATTTAGATTTATAAACATTTCATCACTTTCATCAAATAAAACCACTTCATATCCGCATGAAGTATACCACTTATCTATTTTTCTCTCTCCAGATTGTAAGAAGAGTTTTAAATTATTTTTTAGCGATGTATCAATTCTTGCATGCACAGGCTGAAGCCTATCACCTGTCTTTGTTACAAAGATCTTTTTTTCATTATTAAATTCAGTCAAAGTTTCAAAATATTCTTTAGAGAGGAATGGTCCATCACATGGCAAGGTGATTAAATATTGATTTTTACAATACGAAAGCGCAGAGTATATACCAGATAATGGCCCTTGATAATCTTCAAGAATATCTGAATAAACGTTTTGATGAATTTTTCTATATTCATCTAGTAGATCATTTGCAATAACAAAAACATCAGATGAGTAATTACATGCAATAGATATTAGCCTTGACAAAACAAGCTTATTATTTAGCTTCATGAGACCTTTATTATTACCACCCATTCTTGATGATTTTCCGCCAGCTAAAATGGCAATAGAAATATCATCTTTTTGTAATTTAGTCGACATTACAATATTATAAGCTGATAAATCAAAATAGATAAACTATAAGGCATATTATGAAATTATTCTTAGCACCTATGGTGGGAAGGACGGACAAGTACTTCAGAAAACTGATTAGGTTGATGTCACCTAACATAACACTGTTTACTGAAATGATTACAGTTGATTCTCTTTTAAGAGGAAATTTTAGAAATTATGCCATACCTTCAAATCAGCATCCAATAGTGGCTCAAGTTGCAGGTAATGATAAAAATAAATTTATGCAAGCTTCTGATATCTTAGCAAAGATGGGATTTGATGAGATTAATCTAAATATTGGTTGTCCTAGCTCAAAAGTTATTAAAGGTGGATTTGGTGCGTGCCAAATTGATAACCCCGATGATGTCGCAAGTTATGTCAAGTCCATTCTATCATGTACTAATCTTCCCGTATCAATAAAGACAAGACTTGGCTTAGGTTATGAGCAAAATTTAGAAAATATAGAAAAATTTATTCATGTCACTAGTGATGCTGGATGTGAGATATTTTATATTCATGCTCGAAATGCAGTATTAAATGGTTTATCCACAAAGAAAAATAGATCAGTTCCACCTCTTAGATATGATGACGTGCTCAAGCTAAAAAATAAATTCCCACATTTAAAAATATATATAAATGGTGGAATAGATAATTTGGATGAAGCTACACATCTTTTAAATATTTATGGTGGAATTATGATTGGCAGAAAAATATATGATGATCCAAGGTTTTTACTTGAATTAGAAAAAAGGATTTTTTCTTTTGATAATAATTTATCGACCCCATCTATTATTGAAAAATATATTAATCAACTTGATTTTGAAGAAAGAGGTAATAAGCTTTATGCATTGAAGCATCTTACAAATTTGTATAAAGGCACGAGCTTATCTAAGAAGTGGAGAAAATATTTGCATACATTAATAAATTCAGATAAACCAATTACAGACGTAAATTATTTTAATAACGAGGAAAATCATGGTGAAAAAAAAATTAACTGCTCGCACAGCTGACATCAATCAACTTTATGAAGAATCAGTTCAATGTCCAGAATTTGAGGTGGGTTTTATTAAAAAGTTATATAAAAAATATAATAAATCTAAATGTGTAAGCTTACGAGAAGATTTTTCTGCTTCAGCTTTAATATCTACTGAGTGGGTTATGGATAATAATAAACATACATCTATAGCTGTGGATTATGATAAACAAATGATAAACCAAGCGAAAAAAACTGCTTTGAGAAGACTTGATCAAAATCAACAGTCTAGAATAAAAATATGTTATGGAGATTCCTCTAAATACAAAGATGATAAAGTCGACTGTGTACTAGCTGCTAATTTTAGTTATTTTGTTTTTAAAGATAGGGTTAAATTAATTAAATATTTCCAAAACGCACGTTCTCAACTAAAAAGAAATGGTCTTTTTTTGTTGGATGCTTTTGGTGGATATGAGGCTCATCAGCTTTTAGAGGAAAGAACAAAACATAAAAATTTCACTTATGTATGGGATCAATCATCATTCAATCCAATTACTCATGAAATAAAATGTTATATACATTTTGAATTCCCTGATAAAACAAAGAAAAAAAGAGCATTTACTTACGATTGGAGATTATGGACATTACCTGAAATTCAGGAATGCCTGAAAGAGGCGGGGTTTAAGTCTGTAGATATATATATGCAAGGCTGGGATGAGGAAAAAGATGAGGAAACTGAGAAATTCTATAAGATGAAAAAATGTGATGCTGACCCTGCATGGATAGCATACTTGGTTGCTAGAAAATAGATTGATATGTCTTTTATAAATTCTATAATACAAACGAGAGTTAATCATACAGCTGCTATGTATTACATAGAGGAAAGTCCGGGCTCCAGGGAAAAAGTGCCAGGTAACACCTGGAAAACGTGAGTTTTGGAAAGTGCTGCAGAAAATAACCGCCTGTTTAAAGGTAAGGGTGAAAAGGTAGGGTAAGAGCCTACCGCTACTGAGGTAACAAAGTAGGCATAAGTAAACCCCACTTGGAGCAAGGCAAATTTGTGATTCATCCCAATATAATCACATGGTTGCTGCTAATGAGATTATTGGTGACAATAATTCAAGATAAATAGCTGTACACGACAGAACCCGGCTTATAGATTAACTCTCTCTAATTAATATTATACGATAAGTAACTGAAATATATATAAAAATTAATATTTTAGTTATTTTAATCTTCATTTATCTACATTTTCATTAGTTTATCTCTATTACTACTTGCATATGTTAAAAATAAGTCATATAGTGTTGATAAATGGCATTATTTGTTATTTTGTGGAGAAAAATGGAGAATCTATTCAAAGGTATTCACAATCTTAGCCTTGATTCAAAAGGCAGGCTAGGTATTCCTATTTCCTATCGAGAACATATTACAAACCTTTTAAAAGGCTCAATGGTGATAACTATTGATACTGAGGATAAATGTCTACTTTTATATCCAACAACAATTTGGTCTAAGATTCAGGATAAAATCAGTAACTTACCGAGCTTTAATAGAAATGCTAGAAGAATTCAAAGACTCTTAATTGGCCATGCAGAAGACGTTGATGTTGATTCAAGTGGTAGAATTCTAATCTCAAAACCACTAAGACAATACGCATCATTATCAAAAAAAGTCATATTGATTGGTCAAGGTGAAAAATTTGAAATTTGGGATCAGAATTCTTGGGATCGCAATGTTGAGAAATGGCGTGAAGAGGCAACCTCTACGGATGATGTAGAAGCTTTAAATGACATAAGTATATGATAACTAATAACGACTATAGAATATTGGGAGTAAATGCTAGTGATGACATGTCTGTAATAAAAGCAGCTTACAGAAGACTAGCGTCAAAATATCATCCAGACAAAAATAAGAACGATTCCCAATCTATCAAAATATTTATAAGAATCAAATCTGCATATGAACATATAAGAAGCTTTAAAGAAAATGAATAATACTCAGTTCCATATACCAGTAATGAAGAATGAAGCAATTAAGCATCTGATAACCGATAAGAGTGGAGTATATATAGATGCTACTCTTGGATATGGCGGCCACTCAATTTCAATATTAGAGAATACTAATCAGGACGCAAAGATTTTTGCGGTTGATAAAGACAAGGATGCTATTGATTATAATAAAAAACAATTTGCGCAAGAGAATAGGTTTACCCTAAAACATGGATGTTTCTCTTCTCTTGATGAATATGCTAGGACATGGAATGTATATGGATCAGTTAACGGTATTTTGTTCGATCTTGGTGTTTCTTCTGTCCACTTAGATGATGCAGACAGAGGGTTTAGTTTCAATAAAGATGCGCCTTTAGATATGAGATTCAATCAAAATTATGGCAAAAAAGCCTCAGAATATATAAATGAGTTACCAGAAAAAGATATTGAGAGCATCTTAAGAGTATATGGGCAGGAAAAATTCTCAAAAAGAATTGCTAAAAACATAATCAAACATAGAGCATTGAGCCCAATTAATAGTACTCTCGAGCTAGTGAATATAATCAACAAATCTGTTTTAGTTAATGATAAGAATAAACATAATGCAACCAGATCTTTTCAAGCTTTGAGAATCTTTGTCAATAAGGAACTAGATGTTCTCAAAAGTATCTTAGAAAAATCATACAGCATACTAGCTCCTAAAGGTAGATTAGTTCTTATAACTTATCATTCACTAGAAGAACGAGTTATAAAAGATTTTATGATATTGACCGATCATAATTTATCTACACCTAGAAAAATACCTATAAAAAATGAATTTCTTAAAAAGTTATTTAACTTAATAAAAAAAATTAAACCATCTCAAAGTGAAGTCATAGAAAATATAAGATCAAGATCAGCAAAAATAAATGTATTGGAGAAATCAATATGAATTTGACAGCTTCTTTTGTTTTAATTTTACTTATAACCATTTCAGCTTTTGGAGTGATTTTTATAAAATATCAAAATAGAATCTTGAACATTGAAATATCTGAAAACGAAAAGAAACATTATTATTTATCTGAATCATATCGACAGTTGCTAAAAGATAAAGCTGACATTACAGATAAAGTTTTACAGAAAAATAGTCTAGGTAAGGCTCTTAATATGCAGCTGCCAAATAAAGAAAGAATTTTAATCATGAATATGGATCAATAGGAGGACACCATGTTTGAAATAGTAAATAATTATAATCAAAATGCGGTTATCAAAGTTATTGGTGTAGGCGGTGGCGGTGGTAACGCTATTATGTCGATGCTTAAGTCTCAAATTCATGGGGCAGATTTTTTAATTGCAAATACTGATGTACAAGCCCTAAGGGATATAGACGGCGCAGTCACGGTTCAGATAGGCTCTGAAATAACTAAAGGATTAGGAGCTGGCGCAGATCCTGAAAAAGGCAGACAAGCAGCACTTGAAGCAAGCGAAACTCTAAAAGAGTCAATTGAAGGAGCAGATATGCTTTTCATAGCCGCTGGTATGGGTGGTGGAACAGGCACAGGCGCAGCACCAGTTATTGCCCAGATTGCTAGGGATTTAGGTATACTGACAGTTGCTGTAGTGACAAAACCATTCGATTTTGAGGGTCCAGAGAGAATGGCAAATGCACAAGAAGGCATAGATAATCTAGAACAATGGGTGGATTCACTCATTGTAATACCAAATTCAAAACTTAAAGAGGTATATGGCGGAGGAGAATCCATATTTTCATCATTTGAAAACGCTAATGACGTGCTAAGAGGTGCTGTCAAAGGGATAACAGAAATTATAACTATTAGAGGTTTTATGAATGTTGATTTTGCAGATGTTAAAACCGTAATGTCAGGAATGGGCAAGGCAATGATGGGCTCTGGTGTTTCATCTGGTGAAAATAGAGCTGAGGAAGCTGTTACTACAGCACTTAGCAGCCCTTTACTTGATAATATAAGCCTTAAAGGCGCAAGCGGCGTTCTTGTTAACATTACATCTGGTTCAGATTTGACTACAGATGAATTTGAAGTTATTGGAAATAAAATCAGAGAAATTGCACATGAAGACGCAAAGATTATCACCGGCTGTATTAAAGAAGATGATAATATAGGAGACTTGAGAGTTACTATAATTGCAACAGGTTTTGTACAAAACAATGTAGCAGATGTTGTAACTACTGAACCTTCTTTAGAAGAACAACCTAAAGAAAACATGAACAGTGTTAAAAGCTTTCAAAACTCCAATAATAATATTGAGCATGTAGATCTATCTGGACAAGAAGATCAAACTTCAATAGACATACCAGCATTTCTAAGACAACAAGCTGATTGATAGTAAAGTAAAAAATGAAAAATGGAGACTATTATTATTCGTAATAATAGCCTCCATTACACTTCTAATAATTATTATTAGATTATATTTCATCCAAATCAAAGGCACGGATTGCTTTTATTTCAATGAAAGTACCTGCAAGCAAAATATAATCAATGAGGGGAAAAAAAGACAGATACAAAATATAATAACTAAAGAGCAGCGCGGAATTATATTTGATAGAAATAAAAATATATTAGCAATGTCATTGCCCTCAAAAACTTTATGTATTAATCCAAGCAAGCTTTATACATCAGAATATAAAGATGATTTAAAAAAAATTTCAGAAATTATTGATATTCCTTACCAGAAAATCAGCAAAGCAATATATAGAAATAAAGATAAAAAGGAATATTATTTAAAAAGACATATTTCAAAATTAGAGTTTACAAAGATTGAAAAATATAAAAATTCTTATATTTATTTCATCAATGAGAGTAAAAGGTCTTATTTAGGAGGTGAAGCATTTTCTAATGTTTTAGGATTTACTAATGTTGATGATGTAGGACAAGAAGGAATTGAGCTTGCCAAAAACAAAGTCTTAAAACCTTCAGATGGAATTAAAAAAATAAAAAAAGATAATATCGGTCGAGCAATTGAAACGCTAGAAATCATAAAGAAATCTAAGGCTGGATTAGACGTAACACTTACGCTTGATAAGCAAATACAAATTATTGCATATGATGTTTTGAAGAAATATGTAAAGAAGTTTGAGGCAGACAGCGCATCTATTGTTCTTGTTGAGACAGCTACTGGTAATATTTTGTCAATGGCAAATTATCCTTCTTTTGATCCAGAAACAAGAACAAGTTATTCAGGTGAAAAAATCAAGAACAGAATTATTCATGATTTGATAGAGCCAGGATCAACCATAAAACCCTTTATAATTTATGCTGGACTTCATCATAGTCTGATTAATCATGATACGATCATTGATACTGCCCCAGGAATCATAAAGCTTGATGATAAAGAAATTAAGGATTGGAAATTTTTAGGGAAAGTTTCATCAGGTGATATCATTAAGTACTCGAGCAACATTGGTGCGGCTAGAGTATCAACAATGCTATCAAAGAAACAACTAATCAGTAATCTTGAGAAATTTGGATTTGGACATTCACTATATATAGACCTTCCAGGATCTAGAAATGGAAAGTTACCAACAACTAATGAAATATCCGAATCAGAACATCACAGTATTGGTTATGGGTATGGTATATCTGTATCATTAATGCATTTAGTGAACGCGTATACAATATTGGCTAATGAGGGGCATTATACTCAATTAAAGTATATCAATAGTAACGAATTACACTTTGAGAAGGATCATCAGTTGTTAGATAGCAAGAAAACATCAATCGTTCTTAATATGATGAAGCAAGTAGTTCACTCAGATGATGGAACAGGAAAAAAAGCTAAAGTTAATGGATATACGACATATGGTAAAACAGGTACAGTAAGACTACTAAAAAATGGAAAATATAATACCAATAATCACAATGCATTATTTGTTGGCATCGTCGGAGATCCTATACCTAAATATGTTGCAGCTGTAATTATAAGAGAACCAAAAGATAGACAAGGCTCAGGCGGTTATCATGCTGCGCCAGTTTTTGGTGAATTCATGCAACATATCATGAGAATTGATAGCAATATAGAATATGCAGGCTCAAGATAAATTAAAACAATATAAAAAATTTATCTTATGCAATACAAGGTATGACAAGTATTTATCAAATAGATTTTGTATTAATTCTAAGTATTTAAGAGAGAATCAAGTATTTATATCACTTGAGAAAAACACCAAAAAAAATTTTTCTAATATAAAAGATGCTATAGAAAAAGGCGCAAGCGGATTTATTACTCCATTTATTTACTCACGCAAAACTCTTAATAAATCGGTTCCTTATTTGGTATCAAAAGATATCTTCAGTACATATAGTAAGTTATTTAAATATGATTTATTGAAGATTAAGCAATTACCTTGCCTTATTGGAGTTACTGGAACTAATGGAAAGACTTCTACGTCATTACTACTTGCAGATTCACTAACAATACAGAATAAAAAAGTAGGATTAATTTCAAGTGAGGGTATCGGCATATACCCTAATACTTTACAAAATAATTATACAACACCACCAATTGATATAATTTATAAAAATATAATTAATTTTTCACTGAAGAAATGCGATTACATTATCATTGAGTGTTCATCACAAGGATTACATCAAGGGAGGTTAGATGGTATAAATTTTGATTATTCAGTAATAACAAATATTGAAAAAGACCATATTGATTATCATAAAACTCTTAGGAATTACATTCATTCAAAGTTAAATATAATTAATCAGAGCATAAAAGTAGTATTGAATCATGATTGTATAAATTTAAAAAAAATTGATAATTCCCAATATAAATGTAAACAAAAGTATTACATCTCAAAAAATAAAATAAACAAAAAAAATTTTATAGACACAGATATCTTAGGATCATTTCATAAAACAAAAATGAATCCTTTCAATAAGTATTCGATAAAATTAATAATCGCGTTAATGAAGCTAGAGAAATTCAATATTGATGAAATATTAGAATCTATATCCAGATTGAAACCATTAAAAGGTAGAAGACATATTATATCTACAAAACATAATGGTATATTTTTAATAGATTATGCACATACTGAACAAGCTTATAAAAATATATTTTATGATTTTTGTAAAAATAAAAAAGTTCGTACTTTATTTGGATGTGGCGGTGACAGAGATACTTCTAAAAGAAAGTTAACTGCAAAGATTGTTGATAAATTCTCATCAGAAATAATAATGACAGAAGATAACTCTAGAACCGAAAAATTTTCTGTTATCAAAAAAGATATTATTTCTGGCATCGTACATAAAAATAAAGTCAGGGTTATTGAAAACAGGAAAAAAGCAATAAAATATCTTTTTGAAACCTCAACCAAAAATGAATTAAATTTCATACTAGGTAAAGGTAATGAAAACTTTATTCTAAAAAATAACAGAAAAATAAAGCATAATGATATTGATTATTTAGAGGGTCTAATAAGTAAGAATGGAAGTTAAATTGACAAATATATCAAAATTTCTATCTTCAAGTTTATATGGAGAAGATGCTTTTATTAATAACATTAGTATTGATAGCAGAGATGTTAAAAAAGGTGATCTATTCATTGCTATTAAGGGAGATAATTTTGACGGGCATGATTTTATAGATGAATCAATAAAAAATGGCGCATCAGCAATTGTTTGCAATAAATCAGCAATAAAAGAGTGCCGCAACATACCTCATATTATTTGTGATGATACTATTGACGCATTGGGTGTAATTGCATGCAACCTAAAAAAAACTATGGGGCAACCATTTACAATTGGAGTTACTGGCACAAATGGAAAAACATCAGTAACAAAGCTTACTGCCGAAATATTAAAACAATCATTCAATGTTAGCACTACCATTGGAAATTTTAATAATGATATTGGATTGCCATTATCAATTTTTAAGGCATTTAATAACGAAACTGATAAATGTGTTTATGAGTTAGGAGCAAGTAAAAAAAATGATATTTCTCAACTAGTTAATATATGCGAGCCTGATATGACGACATTATTAAATGTTTCTGAAGCTCATATGCAATCTTTTGGAAATATAGAAAATCTTATTTCTACAAAAGAGGAAATTTTTTCTCATCCAAGAACCAATCAAGTAATCTTAAATAAAGATGACTTATATTATTCTAAGTGGGCTAGACTCAATAATGATAAAAAAATTACCACAATTTCAGCTAAAGAGAATGCGGACTATATGATCAAATATAATAATGAGACGGATTTTTATTTCACTACAGTTAAAGGAGATTTCAGTATTGATAAAAAATATACTACTGGCCATCTCCCTATCAATATGTTGTTTAGCGTTTCATTAGCAATGGAAGCTGGAGCAAATATCAAGGATGTTCAAAATGGCTTGCAATCATTTAAAGGAGTAAAAGGTAGGTTTTACAAATTTATATCAAAAAATAAATCCACTGTAATTGATGATTCTTATAATGCGAATCCTATGTCGATGAAATCGTCTATTAAGCAACTTGAGATTTTTAATAAAGATAAAATATTTATTATGGGAGATATGGGAGAACTAGGTGATGCAGCTCTTGAGCATCATATAGAAATTTTTCGTTTTGCAAAGGATTCAGGTATAAAATATTTACTATACATGGGCAATTATAAATCTGAAGCTAAGTCAATATTTGGAAAACGCTGTTATACTTATAGTGATATGAGTGATTTAATAAATCATGCAAAACAGTTATCTAATAGTGATAGTGTAATTTTGATTAAAGCATCAAGATTTATGAGTTTTGATTTAATAGCTGAAGGTTTGAAATAGACAATGCTTCTAAATTTTTTCGAATATCTATCTCAATTCAATTCAGGTTTTAATGTATTTCAATATCTGACACTCAGAATTGTAATGGGTGCATTGACATCACTTCTCATCTCATTAATCCTTGGTCCGTATATTATTTCTTTTTTAAGAAGTAAACAATTTTATCAGTCTATAAGAGAGGATGGCCCACAAAGTCACCTCAGTGATAAGAATACAACTCCTACTATGGGAGGTATTATAATAATATTTAGCGTTGTTATCTCGACTATACTTTGGTCTGATTTAGGGAATCAATATGTTCTTATACTTCTATTTGGGATTTTAAGTTTTGGACTAATAGGCTTCTATGATGATTATAAGAAACTAATAAAAAAAAACAGCGATGGCATTAAAGGAAGATTTAAACTTTTATTTCAAATAATTTCTGCATCACTGATTACTATTTACTTATTCATATACATGGATACTGGTCAAATTAGTTCTGTGATGCCTTTTTTAAAAGATAATAGCTTTCAACTTGGTATTTTATTTATACCTTGGTCTATATTTATTTTGGTAGGTTCATCAAATGCTGTCAATCTGACAGATGGCCTAGACGGACTTGCTATTTTACCCTGTATACTAATCGCATCTGCGTTTGTTATTTTTTCTTATGTTCATGGAAATGTAAATATATCTGAATATTTATTGATACCTTATATTCAGGGTTCTGGAGAATTAGCAATATTTTCAGCTTCATTAGTCGGAGCTGGTCTCGGTTTCCTTTGGTTTAATTCATATCCTGCCGAGATATTTATGGGCGATTGTGGGTCTTTATCACTTGGCAGCTCTCTAGGCTTATTAGCTATTATCTTAAAACAGGAACTTGCATTTGCGATCATGAGCGGAATTTTTATTGCAGAAGTTTTGTCGGTAATCCTTCAAGTATCATCATATAAATTACGAAATGGAAAAAGAATCTTTAAGATGGCTCCTCTTCATCATCATTATGAGCTCTCAGGCTTGTCAGAGCCTAAAATCATTATGAGATTTTGGATAATTACATTCGTTCTCGTTCTCATCGCATTATCTACTTTGAAGATTAGATGAATATTTTTCAATCCTCTTTTTTAATATTAGGAAAAGGAACAACATTTAGACATTGCAGTGAATTTTTTAAAAAAAATGATGTAACTTATTCCTCATTAGTAACAGAGGATATTTTAGAAATAAAAGAAAATATTATTATTTTAAAGCATGGTGAAATTAATTTAAAAAATATTGACTATATTGTAATAAGTCCAGGAATTTCCTCTTCAAATCCGATTGTTAGACGTCTATTTACTATAAAGTCAAAAATAATTACTGACATAGAGATTCTTCAAAAACTATCATCATCGAAATTTATATGTGTTACTGGAACTAATGGTAAAACCTCTACTGTAAACTTGTTAGCTGATATTTTGAATGACAATGATATAAGCGCTATAGCATGTGGCAATAATGGGGTATCAGTGTTTGACTCTCTAGAAAAATCATATGAATATGTCATTCTTGAGATATCAAGTTACCAGCTAGAGTATATAAATAAATTAAAATCATTTATTTCTATAGTTCTAAACATATCAATGGATCATATTGATAGGCATAAATCTTTAACTAATTATATAAATTTGAAATTGAGAATTTTTAATAATTCAAAATTTCAGATTATAAATAGCAAGCTAAAAAAATATTATCATTGCCAGACATTTGAAATTAAAAAAAATAAATTTTTAATAGATAATACTGCATTAGATAATCTATTTATCAATGAAGATAATATGATAGTTTTTGAAGATGAAAAATATGCTATTACTGGCAGGCATGAAGCATTAAATTTATGTGCGTGTATACCAATATTAAAAAAGCTAAATTTTTCTATAACTAAAATTATCGAATCCTTTTCAAGGCGTAATTTTTTACAACATAGAGTTGAAGAAATTTGTACATATAAAGGAGTAAAATTCATCAATGATTCAAAATCTACAAACGCAGATTCTACATTGAATGCTCTTAATTCAGTGAAAGAAAATATTATTTTAATTATGGGTGGGGATGATAAGAAAATATCATATGAGAGTTTAATAGATATCATTAATGAAAAAGTAAAATCTCTTGTGATTATTGGTGAGAATAAAACTTTAATTAATGACTTAGATGTAAAGGTTAAAAAGTCTTATATAGAAAATCTAGAGGATGCAATATATTATATTTTATCAGATGTAGTTTCAGGTGATACTGTACTCATGTCACCTGGAACATCTAGTTTTTATCATTACTCTGACTACATGGAAAGAGGCGAGCATTTTAAATCATTAGTTAAGAAACATGCTAATCAATAAAATAAAAAATACTTTCGACTTCTTTGACAGTAGAGGGCTAGACAATATCTTTTTAATATGTATTACAAGTCTTCTTCTAATTGGTTTGGTGATGATAACCTCATCCACAGCAGATTTTGCAGCAAGAAAATTTTCTAATCCACTTTTCTTTTTTAATAAACATTTAATTTTTATAATGTTGGGCTTAATAGTCTTGTATTTTGTATCAAGAATCAAAATGAAACTATATTACGATTATGGACAGTTCTTTCTGTTACTATCAATCTTTCTATCTTTATTAGTTCACATACCAGGCATCGGTTTAACAGTAAATGGCGCAACAAGATGGATAAATCTTGGAATATTTACATTACAGATATCAGAAATCTCAAGACTATTCTTTTTTATTTGGTTGTCTGGTTTCATTGTTAGAAATGATTTTAATAAAAACTCTCTTAAAATATTCATTTTTTTAACTATTTTAATGATGGTAATTGTTTCCCAAAGGGATTTCGGCAGTATGATATTGTTATTTATGTCATTTATAGTGTTTGCTTTTCTCAGCAACTTAAAAATATCCCACCTTTTCAAATTACTTGCTTTCACTGCTATACCTATTTTTTTATTAATTTTTTTATATCCTTATAGAATTCAAAGATTACTTGCATTTATAGATCCATGGAGTGACCCTCAAGGGGGTGGCTATCAAATAATTGCCTCTCAAATTGCGCTATCTTCAGGAGGACTCTTTGGACAGGGGCTAGGGTCTAGTATGCAAAAATTATTTTATCTTCCAGAGCAGTATAATGACTTTATACTCGCTATAATTGGAGAAGAATTAGGCTTCAGTTTCTTATTAATGTTATTAGTCTTGTATGTTATTTTGTTTACAAGAATATTTACTTTCTATAAAAGAACGTTGAATATATCTCAATTTTCATCAAATATTATTTTATCTATTTTTCTTTTAATTATTATGCAAACTACAATTCATGTTTTAGTAAATATAGGATTATTTCCTACCAAAGGTATGGGGTTACCATTTATAAGTTATGGAGGTACGAATTTACTTCTTATGTTTACATATATTGGAATCTTGATAAGAATTCAAATAGAAAATAAACAGAACATTAGTCAAGCTGTTCAGAATAACTAAAAATGAAAAAAAGTATATTAATTGTTGCTAGTGGTACAGGTGGACATGTGGTTCCTGCAATTAACGTATCAGAAAAATTATTGAATCATAAGCTGCAAATTATATGGATTGGCACTAAGAATGGAATTGAAAATAAGATAGTAAAAAGAAAAGATATAACTATAAAGCATATTAAGTCATCAGGCATAAGAGGTAAAAACATCATTGATACTATGAGAGGTTTATTTAATCTTGTTCAATCATTTTTTCAAAGCCTAGTCATCCTTCACAAGGAGAAGCCTCTTTTTATTCTTGGATTTGGTGGCTATATTAGTGTGCCAGTATCTTTTGCTGGTTTTGTGATGAGAGTACCAGTTTATGTTCATGAATCAAATTCAATAGCAGGCACCGCAAATAAACTAAATAACAAAATATCCAGAAATACATTTCAAACCTTCCCTAAAACGTTTCCATCAAGTAACAAAATAATTCTCTCAGGAAATCCTATTAAAAGCAGTTTTGATAATATCGAAAAACCTGAGCTTAAGTATGCGATGAAAAAAAATAAGATTAATATACTCATTTTTGGTGGCAGTCAAGGATCTAAATTTTTTAATGAAGTAATTCCATTCTGCTTATCTGATGATAAAGATTTGTTTTCTGTAAAGCATATATCAGGTGCTAATAACTTGGAAATAGTTAAGAATAGATACAAAAAAAATAATCTATCGGCGGAGGTTATTGAGTTTTCAAATCAGATGGATGAGATGTACAATTGGGCAGATATTGTGATATCTAGGTCTGGATCAATGACTGTAACTGAGATATCACACTCTGGAAGAGCATCTATTCTTGTCCCTTTTTTGTATGCAACAGATAACCATCAATATCATAATGCCAAATACTTAGTTGAGAAGAGTGCAGCTATCCTTATTGAAGAAAATAAAAATTTTTCGAAAAACCTTAAATCCTCACTAAAGCATCTATACTCTAACCAGAAGAATCTATTAAAAATCGCAATAAATGCCAAAAATCTTTTTCCTAATGATTCAGGTGATATAATCATAAAAAATATTCCTGAACTAGATGAAAAACTCAATAACGCAACATCTTAAAAATAAATCATTTTTTCTGATTGGTATTGGAGGCGCAGGTATGATGGGTATTGCTGAGTTACTTCATAATATGGGTTTTTCTGTCAGAGGCTCCGATATTAAAATCAATACTGCAATTACTAGATTACGTGAGAGAAAAATCAAAATATTTATCGGGCATGATCCAAAAAATATTAAAACTAATGACATTGTTGTACATTCGAATGCAATTAGTAAGAACAATGTCGAGCTAAAGTACTCTATTAAGTCCGGCCTGACTGTTCTAGCTAGAATGGAGATACTTGCTGAACTAATGAGATTAAAGTATGGAATATCCATTACTGGCTCTCATGGCAAAACAACTACAACAAGCTTGTTAAGTCATATTATGTATTCAAATAATCTTGATCCAACATATCTAATTGGAGGTAAACTTAAAACAGATGACCCTCATGTTAATCTGGGGAAAAGTCATTATCTAGTGACAGAGACCGATGAAAGTGATCCAACTTTTTCATTACTACAACCTCATCTTGTTGTGCTAACTAATTTAGATAAAGAACATTTAGAAAACTATAACAATAATTATACAAACCTGGAGAGATCTGTTCTAAAACACATAAACTCTATTCCTTTTTATGGAAAAGTATTCTTGAATGGTGATGATAAAAACTCAAACAAATTATTCAAACATATAAACAGAGAGATATTTAGTTATGGATTTACTAAAAATAATGACTTGAGAGCTAAGTCAATTATGTACACAAATACATATATGATGTTTGATGTTCATTATGATAATCATGTTTACCCAGTTCAAACCAATCTTTTTGGTAAGCACAACATTTATAATATTCTTGCTGCAGTTTCAGTAGCTATACATCTAGGTATAGATACACGTAAAGCTCTGAAATCCCTCAAGACATTTTATGGAGCTAGCAGAAGATTCGATATTTATGATAATTTAAATATTAAAAACTCTAAACCTACGATAATAGATGATTATGGACATCATCCAACTGAAATTCAGTCAACAATTAAAACAATTAAGGAAATATATCCTAAAAGAAAAATAGTTATGGTGTTTCAACCTCATAGATACTCTAGAACAAAACTTCACTGGAAGTTATTCTCAGAAATATTGTCATCATTAGATGTAGTGCTATTGTTACCAACGTATTCAGCAGGAGAAAAGAATAACTCATATGATTCAGAATATTTGTTTAAGAAAATCAGAAATAGAAATAAGGTTTATGTTAAATCTATAAAAAACATAATTCCTGAGTTAAAAAAATTAAATCTTGAAAATTGTGTTGTTGTACTTCAGGGAGCAGGTGATATAAGAGAAATTCTTTATTTAATAAAAGCAAATGCAGACATATAAAAATTATCCTTTAAAAAAGATAAGCACCATAGGTCTTGGGGGTACTTGTCGTGAATTCTGTTGTCCTGAGAATACTGAAGAGCTGACTAATATACTTCATAATAACAGTGTTCTAAGCATTGGTAATGGGTCTAATGTATGTTTTGTGACAGATTATTATGACGGTATCATTTTGAGTTTAAAAAAAATGAGCAAGTATCTTTCTCATGATGAAGAGTATATTTCATGTTCTAGTAATATATCTTGTACTAAACTAGCGAGATATTTATATAATCATCAAATATCAGGTTATGAATTTCTCTATGGTATTCCCGGAACCTTAGGAGGAGCAGTTTTTATGAATGCAGGTGCTTTTGAAAAAGAAATATTAAATAATATTCATAGTATTGATTTATTAGATAAAGACGGAAGATTGCAAACACTATTTAAAAAAGATATTCAATATACATACAGGAACTCAGGCATTGATCCCAAAGCGGTTATTATTTCTATCAAGTTACATAATCCCAAAATTAAATTCGATAGCTCTATGATTAATAATCTTGATTACAAAAGAAAAGCTACTCAGCCTGTAAATCAATTATCATGTGGATGTATTTTTAAAAATCCTACTCATGATTTCGCATCTGAACTGATTGAATCTGCCAACTTGAAAGGTAAAAGGATAGGTGGAATATATGTCTCAAAGAAACATTCAAATTATTTTATCAATGACGGCACAGGCACTCATTGGGATTTTCTAAACCTTCTTGATTATGTAAAACACATAGTTTCCTTAACACATAATGTTAATTTAAAAGAAGAGGTGATTTTAATAAAATGATAAACCTTGATTCTAAGATATGTATTCTTGGTGGAGGCTGGTCTAATGAGAGAGAAATATCACTTAAAAGTTCCAATGATGTATTCCAATCCCTAAAGACCAATAATCATAATGTTATCCTCTATGACATGGTAAATGACAGTTTTGATGATTTAAAAATGTTTTTAAAAAATCAATCTATTGATATTGTATTTAACCTCATGCATGGCGAAGGCGGTGAGGATGGAAAAGTTCAAAGTTATCTTGATAAATTAAACATAAAGTATTGTGGCTCTGACTCTAAATCTTCAGCAATATCATTCAATAAATATCTTACAAAAAGCATCTGGCTTAAAAATAATCTGCTAACACCTGATTTTTTAATCTATGACAAACAGAGTTATGAATATTTAATTGAAAAGTTTGGTCCATCCTTTTTTATAAAAGATACTTGTTCAGGATCGAGTAATAATATTTTTTTAATTCAAAATATTGAAGATTTTAATAAATTTTCAAGTAATAGTAGTAATAGACAGTTCATGATAGAGAAAAAAATCCATGCTCAAGAATACACAGCTGCAATTATTAATAATAAAGTTTTACCAATAATTGAAATTGAACCATCTAATAACTTTTATGACTTTGATGCAAAATATAAATCAGATAAAACTAGATTTTCATTTCCTAATCTTAATAAAAATGTAATTAGAGATATACATGATTCTGTTTTGAAAGCATTTAATTGTTTAGGTTGCCATACTTGGGCCCGAGTAGACTTTTTCGTTGACAATAACAAACCTGTTCTACTTGAAATTAATACTATTCCTGGAATGACTGATCACAGTCTTGTACCTAAGGCTGCCAAAGAGAGCGGCTTAAGCTATTATCAGTTAATTATAGAAATATTAGGTATCAATGCCTAAGCTTTTATTTACTTTATTAATATTAATATCAATACCTATCTTATTTTTTTATGGTAAAAATAATTTCATATATCCAATTGATGAAATCGATGTAATAGCGCAAGAATCGAATTATGATTATGAAAAGATTAATGCTATTATTTCAACTCTTCAAGGTGAAAATTTATTATCTGTAGATATTAATGAATTAAGAAAGTCCATTATATCTGATGCTTGGATTAAAGATGTTGAAATCAAAAAATCATTTCCATCGAAACTATTAATCACTATTACACAGCATAAACCTCTGGCAGTATACAACTCTAAAATTTTGACACTTGATGGGACTGTTATTGAAGATAATTTATCTAATATAGAACTTCCAATTATCACAGACAGCACTAACGATAGTTATCTATCTAGAGCTATTTTTGACTCATGTAAATCATATTTAGATAAAATTAAACTTAGCTTAACAAAAATTGAAATACATAACTCTTTGATAAAAATCTATACAGATTCATTACTTATAATATCAGATAGAGAAAATCTGAATCGAAACTTAGACAGATTGATAATTTCATTCGATAAACTTAAGCTTGTTTTTAAGCAAGAAATTAAGTCAATTGATATGAGATATTCTAATGGTTTTGCTATCAAATAATTACTTAAATGAGATATAATATTGTTACATGGCAAACGTTAAAAGCACTGATACTCTTGTTTCATTGGACATTGGAACCTCTAAAGTTTTATGTTTAGTAGCTGATATAGATGAAAAAGGAGAGCTAAGGATAGTAGGTATAGGTAGCGAACCATGCTCAGGCTTAAACAAAGGCATAATTTCAGATATTGACACTACTGTATCAAGTATCAGAAGAGCTAAAGATAAAGCCAGTTTAATGTCTAATTGTAATATTCAGTCTGTTACCACTGGAATTGCTGGTAACCATATTCAAAGTTACAATGGAAATGGCGCTGTTAACATACTTAATGATGAGGTAACTCAAGAGGACAAACAAAAAGTTCTAATAAATGCGCAAAATATTCAAATACCAAATGATCAAGAAATTCTGCATGCAATTGAACAGCACTTCACAATTGATGGACAACCAGGTATCAGAGAGCCATTAGGGATGGCTGGATCAAGACTTGAGGCGAATGTCCACATAATAACAACATCATCTACTGCTAAAAAAAATTTGACTAAATGTATTAACAATAGTCTTTTAGAAATTAATGATTATGTTCTTCAGCCTGTGGCTTCATCTGAAGCAGTATTGTCTGATGAAGAGCGTGACTTAGGTGTTTGCCTTGTTGATATTGGATGTGGGACAACTGATATTGCAATTTTTACTGATGGAACCATAAAACATTCTGCTGTAATTCCTATTGCTGGTCAGATGATAACAAAAGATATTAGAATTATTCTTAGTACATCTTTAGAGGCTGCTGAAGAGATGAAAATTCAGTTTGGTTCTGTTGCCCCTAATGTTGATACAGACATAAAAATACCGGTTCCATCAGTCTCAGATAAACCTGATACTGAAACTACAAAAACAATACTATCTCAAATAATAACTGCTAGGGCTAATGAAATCCTAGATGCGATACAAAGAGAGATTAATAATAGCGGTTATTCAAATAGTATAAGAGCAGGGTTAGTTTTCACAGGTGGAGGATCTAAACTTGAGGGGTTAGATGTTTTCGCTGAATCATTTTTCCAAAAACCATCAAGAATTGGATCACCTAGACATATTAAAGGACTCGAAGACTTAAGAGGTAAAACAAGATATGCGACCGCTGTAGGACTCCTATTGCACAGATATAAAGAGCTTACATTAAACAAAACTTCCTCTAAAAATATGTCAAAATTTGGCTCTATACTTGATAAATACGCAAAGAAAATCTCTGATTATTTTCAAAAGGAACTTTGATTCCTGTTTATTGTCTAATATTAATATATTTGTAACAATTATAACACTTTGGTAGAATCATCTTATGTTAAAACAAAGGACTTTATCCAGCACTATTACTGCAACAGGCGTTGGTCTTCACACTGGTAAAAAAATAAACTTAAAAATATGTCCTGGGAAATCCGACGAGGGTATTGTTTTTATTAGAAAGGATTTATCAAACACACCAATATCTGCATCTTTGAAAAACGTATATGACACTAGATTGTCGACAACTATTTCAAATGGTGAAGAATCTGTCTCTACTGTCGAACATTTATTATCAGCATTTGCAGGCTTAGGTATTGATAACGCACGTGTTGAACTAGATGGACCCGAAGTTCCTATCATGGATGGAAGCTCAAGACCTTTTGTTTTCTTATGTCAATCTGCTGGCATTTGTGAGCAAAATCATCCGAAGAAGTTCATTAAAATTATAAAAGACATTGAGGTAAAGCAAGCTGATAAATGGGCAAAAATTGAGCCATTTGATGGGTTCAAAGTAGAATTTACCATTGATTTTAATCACCCTTTATTTCCTAAAGATACACAAACATCTACTATTGATTTCTCTTCTGTTTCTTACCTTAGCCAAGTTAGTAGAGCAAGAACTTTTGGTTTTGCAAAGGATATTGAAAAGTTAAGAAAAAATAATCTAGCGCTAGGCGGAAGCGTTAATAATGCAATTGTTATAGATGATTATAAAATCGTCAATGAAGATGGCTTAAGATATAAGGACGAATTTGTTAAGCACAAAATACTTGATGCTATTGGTGATTTATACCTTCTTGGTCATAGTATTATTGGTTCTTTCTCAGCTTTTAAATCAGGCCATCACTTGAACAATCTTTTACTTAGAGAACTTGTGAATAATCAAAATGCATGGGAAGAAGTGATAATAGAGGATGAAGTAAAATCACCAATATTATTTGCTCATACGACTGAGTCTATCTGACTCTTACTTTAAGTTCTTTAATATTACTTAAATCATTCTCGTTAAATATATCCAAGTATTTGTCCTTTTCAAATCGCATGATACTGGCAATTGAGGTATCATCACACTCTATTGTTATGCATGTTTCGCTGTAGTTGATCACACGTATTTTATTCTTTAAGTTGGTTTCGATTGAATCATTAAGAATTAGATTTAAACTTTCTATATTCTCTTTTTTATCAATTACTTTCTTTGGTATGAAATCCGATATTTTTTTCATAAAGTTCTCATTTATTGTATGATAAACCATATTTATTTATCTATAAAATATGATTAGTAACATAATTAAACAAGTTTTTGGTAGCCGTAACTCAAGAGTTCTCAAGGAATACGCATCTACAGTTAAACAAATCAATGCTTTAGAAGAAATATATGCAAAGAAATCTGATGATGAATTAAAATTAGTTACATCTCTATTAAAGCAGAACTACGTTACCAACAAAAACTTGGATGATATTCTTGTTGATGCATTTGCGGCAGTAAGAGAAGCATCAAAAAGAACTCTTGGAATGAGACATTTTGATGAGCAGCTACTTGGAGGAATTGCATTACATAAAGGTAATATAAGTGAGATGAAGACGGGCGAGGGAAAAACCCTTGTAAGCACTCTACCTGCATATCTAAATTCACTCAGTGGCGACCCTGTATATATTGTAACTGTGAATGATTATTTGGCTGAGAGGGATTCTAAGTGGATGGGAATAATTTATGAGTTCTTAGGACTATCTGTTGGTTACATTAACAGTACAGTACCCCCAAACCAAAGAGAAGAAGTTTACAAATCCAATATAATTTATGGCACCAATAATGAATTTGGTTTTGATTACTTAAGAGATAACATGGCTTTAGATAAAAAACATAAATGTCAGCCCAGACTAAGTTATGCAATAATTGATGAAGTAGACTCTGTTCTCATTGATGAAGCTAGAACACCACTAATTATTTCTGGTTCGAATAATAAGATAAATAAAATTTATTCTGTCATCAATAAAATAATACAAAGCTTTTTATCAATTGATGGTGATAATTACACACTTGAAGAAAAACAAAAATCTGTATCTTTAACAGAAGAGGGACAATCACAAGTTGAGAAACTTTTACTTAAAAATAGATTAATTGAATCTTCATCAGATATTTATAATATAGAAAATATTCAGTTATTTAGCCACATTGATTCTAGCCTTAGAGCTCATCTTATTTATAAAAAAGACAAAGATTATGTTGTAGAGAATAATGAGATAATCATTATAGATGAATTTACTGGAAGAAAGATGCCAGGGAGAAGGTGGTCAGAGGGTTTGCATCAATCGATTGAAGCAAAAGAAAATGTCTCTATCAAACAAGAAAATCAGACCTATGCATCTATCACGTTTCAGAATTATTTCAGAATGTTTGATAAAATTTGCGGAATGACAGGAACCGCAGATACTGAAGCAGAAGAGTTCCATCAAATTTATAATCTTGAAGTAATACAAATTCCTCCACATAAAAAAATGATAAGAAATGATATGGTGGACCTGGTTTTTCTGACCCAAAAAGAAAAATATGAAAGGATATTAAATGAGATTATAGAAATTAATAAAACTCAACAGCCTATATTAGTAGGCACTACATCTGTTGAGTCATCTGAGGCAATATCAAAAATATTGAAGAGTAAAAGAATTAATCATTCTGTATTAAATGCTAAATATCATCAAAAAGAGGCTGAGATTATCGAAAATGCAGGTGCACTTAATTCTATTACAATAGCTACAAACATGGCAGGAAGAGGAACTGATATCGTCTTGGGCGGTAAGAAAAATGATAAGGATTTAGTTGAGTGGGAAAAAAATAATCAAAAGGTAAAAAGTCTCGGAGGTTTATATGTCATTGGCACAGAAAGACATGAGTCTAGAAGAATAGATAACCAACTTCGTGGAAGATCCGGCAGACAAGGAGATCCAGGAATATCAAGATTTTTTTTATCGCTAGAAGATAATTTAATGAGAATATTCGCGTCTGATAAAGTATCAGAAATCATGAAGAAATTAGGAATGGAGCAAGGTGAGGCGATAGAGCATAAATGGGTATCAAAATCTATTGAGAATGCTCAGAAAAGAGTTGAAGCTCATAATTTTGATATTCGTAAAACATTACTTGAATATGATGATATTTCTAATGAACAGAGAAAATTAATTTATCAACAAAGAGATTTTATACTTGATAACAATAGCACAACATTGATATCCAGTATCTGTTCAAACTATTCTCAAGATTTTATAGATTTTAATTTAGACATTTTCATGTCACATGATAAAAAACTATCAAATCTTAGCGAAACTCTTAAATCTGATTTTCTAATTGATATTAATTTAGATAATATGATTGTTAATAATCAACTAGATAAAGAATCACTGTATAGTGAGTTAAACAACCTCCTCGAGAATAAAGTAAAAGGATTGCTTGCTAATTTAAAAAGTCATGAGAGTGATGATCTCATAAGAAATATCTCTCTAGCTGTTTTAGATGAGGAATATAGGAATCATTTAAGCTCAATGGATTATTTACGACAGTCAATAGGTTTAAGAGGATATGCTCAAAAAAATCCAAAAAATGAATATAAAAAAGAGTCATTTGAAATGTTTAATTTAATGCTAACAGATATTACCAAAGAAATATTAAAGATTTGTTGTAGGATAAAAATTGATACCTATATCAATAAGCAAGAAGTCAATGAAAGTTCAGCATTGCTAGAAAAAAAATCAAATGATCCAGCCTGTCTTTTAAATAACAATCAAGGTGAGATTCCTAGAAATAAAAGATGTCCTGTAACAAATTTAAAATTTAAACAATGTTGTGGGAAATTATCATGACTTCAAAATTTATAACATTAAAATTAGGTATAAAAAACAATAGTGTTGATGGGTTATTAATTCAGCTTCCTTCTAACTCTACTACCGCCATGATATCAACAAAAAATAAATTTGCTGCAGCCCCTGTAATGCTCTCAAGAAAACACATAAAAACTGGTCGCACTTTATATATATTCATAAACTCTGGTAATGCAAATGCCTGTACTGGAAAAAAAGGCCTGGAAAACTGTAATAAAATCCTTCTTCTTTTATCTGAGAAACTTGCGTGTAATAAAGAAGATATTCTAGTTATGTCAACTGGAATCATTGGTAGACAGCTTCCTATGAGGAATATAATTAAATCTATACAGAATAGTGATTTCAATAAATATGTAAGTATTAAAAATGCTTCAAAAGCAATCATGACTACGGATAAATTTCCAAAATATTTAACAAAAGCTTATATCATCAATAATAAACGCGTTACTTTTAGAGGAATATGTAAAGGGGCAGGAATGATTGAGCCAAACATGGCTACAATGCTTTCATTCATTGAGACAGATGTACATTTATCTAAATCGCTTCTTAAGAAGTATCTTAAAAAATGTGCAGATTTATCTTTTAATTCAATTTCTGTTGATGGAGATATGTCAACAAATGACACAGTTGTTTTCTCATCGTGCGGGAATATTGAATTAAATTTTAAAAATAAATTAATTGAAAATAAATTTATATCTTGTGCATCTGATTTTTTTGTACATCTTTCTAATATGATAGTAAAAGATGGTGAAGGTGCGACAAAAATTATAAAATTAAATATCATAAACGCTAAAAATCAACTTCTTGCACTCAATATAGGTAGAAAAATTTCTAACTCTCTTCTAGTAAAGACTGCTATGTATGGTGCAGATCCAAATTGGGGAAGAATTATAGCAAGTTTAGGATCCATAGACTCTCAATTTATTAATCCAAACAAAAATAAATTATTGATTAATAATATTTTATGCTTCAGGGATGGCGTACCTGTAGATGCTGGTTCTAAAAAGCTTACTAAATCTATGAAGAAGAAAAATATTGAAATTACATTAGATTTACATAACGGTAAGAGCCAACAAAGTATATATTTTTCTGATTTATCTCATGAATATGTCAGTATAAATTCTGAATATACTACATAATGAATCCTGAAATAATTGAAATATCAATTGCTTTAATTCAAATTAATTCGTCATATGTATGTCTAAAACGTAATCAGGAACCTTACAGAGGTCATATTGAATTTCCTGGAGGAAAAAAGAAATCAAATGAAACATCCAACCAATGCCTTATTCGAGAGCTTAAAGAAGAATTAGATATTGATATAAAAAAATTTAAATTGATTACATCGATTAAACATAATTATATAAACAGATTGATTATTATAAGTGTTTATAAAATTCATAAATATTCAGGAACTATCAAATCCAAAGAGGGAAGGGACATAATATATTTTAAGCATTTTGAGTCACATAAAGTACTGCCAACACATTTTTATATATTGAACCTACTAAAGATACCAAAACTTTTGAAAATTATATCTAAAGGAGCATTAAATCAAATCTCTTATGAAAATCTTAATTTATTCTCTCACATAAGACTAAGGGATATATCATATAGTTTTTATAAAAAATATATCAAGGATAAACTGTTAGAATTTAACTTTACTGGTAATTTAATCATTGATTATCCTCATAACATTGACTGGGTAGATAAATATTTCGGAATTCATTACAAAAGTTGTTTCATAAGAAATGTTAATTATCAGAAGGAAGAATCACTATTATATTCTGCGTCATGCCACAACATTAAAGATATTAAATTGTGTAACGAACGACCATTCAATTTTATATTGTTATCACCGGTACTTGAATCACATGATGATAGTTCGCCTCTGGGTTGGCAGAGATTTTCTAATTTATCAAAATTGTCTAACAAGCCAACTCTCGCTCTCGGCGGAACAAGCTCTCGAAATGAAGATCTAATTGCGTGTAGCAATAATCATGGTTTTGGCTTATCAGGCATAAGATTCTTCTAATTATATATAGCAGAAATCCAACACGAAATTTATATCTTTATTCAATCTTATTATTTTATTGTTGTCATCGATTGTCATAAAAGCAACAGTTGCTCTTTGAGGACCTACACTTATCCTGGGGAAAAAATAATTATCTGTTTTCATTGTTACCCTCAATAACCTAATTTTTTTTTCTATATCCATTCTGAATAGATACATTCCGTCCTTAGCAGTTATTTCTACAGTTTCAGAGCTTCTCCTGAGTAGATCTAGGCAAAAGAAAATTGAGTTTTCAATAGGTTTAACTAATTCTAACCACAGATTAATTTGGTTTTTTCTAAAGTCATGATCTCTAGAAAGCCAGTAATCTAGATCAGCACATGAAGTATTAATATGTTTGATAATTGTTTGAAACAATTCATCATTTTTTAAGACATTTAAATAATTTGCCTCTAAGTCATGTAGAGTTTTAAGAATAGCTTGTTGTTTTTCCATTATTGAACTTAATTTAATTTTATCCGCTCTAGCTAATTTGATATATTCTTGATATCGTATTTTTTGAGCTTCAATCTCAGATATAAGATCCCGCTTTATTTCACTTCTAGTTAAATTAATAAATAGATCGGAAATATTTAATAATGTTGAATATGCATCATGCTTTGAATCAATATCCATATGATGATTTATCTTTATATAAGTATTTTCTAATCTAAGAAACTTTCTGATTCTTTCATCAATAGGCTGTTCATAAATTGAAGCGTGTATGTCAGAAAAATTATTCATACTTTGATAATTCCTTCATTAAAATATTGATTTAGTGAGCATGGACTGTCTATATTTCTAAGAATAATATTGCAGTATTTTTTTATAATTTCATAGTCATTTTGAATACTATTAAGTTGATTAAAGATATCTATATCATTCTTTTTATTATATCTTTTACGCCTGATCTCCTCGGGCGCATCTACATATATAGTTTTATATTTCTTAAAAAGAAATTTATTATTTATTATAGGCGGAATTTCAATCATGGAATTATCACTTTTACTGAATATATCTGAGACCATTTCATGAACAATAGGATGAATAATATTTTCAATTTCCTCTTTATTTTTTCTTGATTTAAAAAAATAATCTCTAATGTCATCTTTAAAATTCTTCCTTGTTTTTTTTATTCCTATATTATTTTTTAATTTATTAGCTATATATTCATCTTGATAAAGACTTGAGACAATTTCATCTGATTTATAGGTTTGGAAGTTATAATTCTTTGCTAAATCTAGAAGTGTGCTTTTACCAGAACATACAAGTCCTGTAACAAGGTAATTCATTATCTAAGGATGAGGGTTAATGTTATCCCAATTATCAATATAATAATTAGAGTCAGCAATAATGGTTGTCTTCTAGTCATTTTATATTTGGACATTGATTGGTTTGACTTTCAGTACGACATATATTTTTTTCGAGTACATGAAAACCACACCGGCTACACATAACCATATCATTTGTATCCTTAATTATTTCTCTAGATTGCTTGTTCCTTTTGAGTAAGAAATAAGCGACAATTATAGCTAACAGTAATAGGATAATTTTCATATTTTTTATAATGGAATTTTTACATAATAATTTCAACTATTAAATGAATCAATGAAGAATGATCAGGACACAATTAGATATATAGTTGATTGGATAAGTCAATACGTAAGTAATATGCCAAAACCGGCAGAAAGTTTGATTGTTGGTATATCCGGAGGTATTGACTCTTCACTTACAAGTACATTAGCAAGTATGACGGGAGTAAAAACTTTCGCTGTTTCAATGCCCATTAATAATAATACCGTTGCTGCCAATCTAGGGCACGTGCATGGTAAATGGCTAGAAGAGAAATTCAGTAATACAAGTCTTGTTAATATTGATCTAACATCTACATATAAAATATTCAATTCAACTATTTGTGATGCAAATCAAAAATCTGACCTAGGGTTTGCCAATTCTAAATCTAGACTAAGAATGGTTACGTTATATCAAGTTGCTGCTGCTCAAAATGGAATCGTAGTTGGCACTGGTAATAAAATTGAAGATTTTGGCGTTGGCTTTTATACAAAATATGGTGATGGAGGAGTTGATATTGCTCCTATAGCTGATCTCATGAAATCTGAAGTAAAAAGTTTGTCACAAAGTCTTGGGATTGATCAGAGAATTATCGAAGCACCCCCTCGCGATGGACTTTGGGATGATGATCGAACTGATGAGACTCAGCTCGGATTGTCATATGATGAATTAGAAGATGCAATGATTAATGCAGAATCAGGTAATAGACAAAAATATGATTCTATTCGTAAAAACAACCTACACAAAATGTTGCCAATTCCAGTGTGCAAAATACCTAGATCCTAAAATAAATCTAAATCAAAGAAAGAGCTTTCTATCTTTTCTTCTTTTTTGATATTTTTATCATGAATTAGGACTTTACCATTTTGATTAACTTTATAAGAATAATTTGGATAGTTTGTTACAAGTACTTTTGCATTATCTAATGCTAAATTATATGATCCAAGATTATTAAAGCTATCTATCAAAATGAGAAGTGCATCTTTGGATACAGGAGCCCCCGGATAAGTCTCAAGCATATATTTTGCTCTCTCACTTGATGCGACAAATGCTCGACGTTTGAGATAGTAATTTGCAATGTAAACCTCATGTTTCGCCATAGCATCTCTTAAAAAGATCAATCTATTTTCAGCATCATCAGCATACTTACTGCCTTTGAATCTATTAGCAATTTCGAGAAAGTCATTGTAGGCTCTCTTTAGACGTGTTACGTCATATTTCGAGATATCTTGACCAAGTATTTCTTGAAAAAAGGGTTGTTCTTTTTCGAGATTAGATAAAGCTCTCATGTAATAAGCATAGTCAACCTTCGGATGATTTGGATATAAATCTATGAACTTATCGCATTCTGCAATCGTGTCGTCTTTTTGACCAAAGTCATAGTATGCAAATGCAAGATCAAGTATTGACTGTTGTGAATATGTAGAAAACGGAAATCTTGCTTCAAGTATTTCAAATACTGTGACTGCCTGTGGAATGTCTGCATTAGCTAGAAATCCTGAACCTTCATTGTATAATTCAACTTCTGACATTCCTTCATAAGGATCAACTTTAGCTTTGTCTAAAACCGCACAACTACTTAAAGAAAATAAAAATACAATTAATGAAAGATTAAATTTTTTCATGGGTATATCATTATATCATGGAAGGAAACAATGTTTACAACTTTACGTTGGAGATAGATAAAGAGGATAGACTTGATAAGCATCTTAAAAATCATTTCCCAGAGTACTCAAGAGCAACTATCCAAAAATGGATAAAAAACGACAACGTTAAAATAGACGGAAAAACATGTACCCAAAAAGATGTAATTAAATCAAGTTGTGATGTTTCCATTGTTATTACTTCTGTACCTGAAGTCAATTTAATTGCCGAAGATATTCGTCTTGATGTGATATATGAATGTAGTGAATATATTGTTGTTAACAAACCATCTGGCATGGTAACGCATATTGCACCAGGTCATCTTACTGGCACTCTGCAGAATGCCATATACTATAGATATCCAGATTTAGCTAATGTCCCGCGAACAGGAATTATCCATCGACTTGATAAGGATACATCTGGAGTACTTGTAATCGCAAGAAACCTGATTGCACACAACTACTTAAGCGCTCAATTACAAGAGCATAAATTTGAAAAAACTTACCATGCTATTATTTCTAGAGTATTAGATAAATCTACTACAATAGAAGAAAATATAGGTAGACACTCAATAAATAGAAAAAAAATGGCTGTCACAAATAATGGCAAGTATGCAAAATCTATTGTAAAGCCACTGACTAATTTAGTTAATTCATCTCATGTTGAAATTAAAATTATAACTGGTCGTACTCATCAGATTAGAGTACATATGTCCTTCCTCAACCATCCTATTATTGGAGATAAGCTGTATGGGTATAGAAAAAACATTTTTAACAAATATCCAGATCTCCTAAATCATATTGACCCAACTTTTGGCCAATACTTACATGCTTACTCTTTATCATTTAGAGATAATATTTCTGGAAGAATGAAATCATTCAATGCAAGCTATCCAGATAAATATAATTCTTTACTTTATAAGATGCATGAATATATATCATGATTACTAAATATAAAATCGACTGGAAAGTTCCTAATAACATAGAATTCTTTATTTCAACCAATCACTCTGGTTTTAGTAAAGAAAAATTCAAACATGCAAATTTCTCATTTAATGTTGGAGATAATCAAACAAATGTTCAATCCAATATTAATTGTCTAAAAAATCAACTTAATATAAATCATATTGTATTTATGAATCAGATTCATTCAAACCTCGCCAATAATGTATCAATTAATAGCAATTATGTTGATAGTGATGCTATTTTTTCAAATGATAGACGAATTTCTTGTGCAGTTTTGACTGCAGACTGTATACCTATCTTAATTACTAATAAAGCGGGTTCAATTATAGGTTGTATTCATGCTGGCTGGAAAGGTCTTAGAGATAATATCATTGAAAATTTTTTTAATAAACTTTCAAATACACAAAGAGAAGATATCATAGTATTGCTAGGACCATGTATTTCCCAAAATAAATATGAGGTTGATGCGGATGTTTTAAATCACTTTCCAAAATATTCTAAAAGATTTAAAAAAACAAAAACTGGTAAATATAAAATGAATCTAAGATATATTGCATATGATATATTATCTGAAATTGGTATCACTGATGTTACAATATCAAAGTCATGTACTTTTGATGAGGGTTTTTACTCTTATAGAAAGGACGGTATTACTGGAAGATTTATTTCACTAATTTGGTTTAAGAATGCTTCAAGATAAAATTAAAAACATAAAAATTTTTCCGTTAATAGGATTATTAATTATTTCAGGTCTTGTTTATGGAGGCTACACCCTATATAGCAAAATTCAATTCTATAAGTCATTTGCTAACAAGACGCGTGTAATATCGGTTATAGCGAGAGAAGCTGAAGTTAAACCTATAAATAAGATATATCCTGCAACATCAGTGATAGAAGCTAATAGATCATTTGATGTCACATCAAAAACAAGTGGCATTTTAAATGATATTTTCTTTAACGAATCATCTTTTGTGAAACAAGGGGATAAGCTTTTTTCAATTCTATCAACTTCATCCATCGGAGAAATAATTATATCTGCCCCCTTTGATGGGTTTGTGGGCATTACTGATTTTAAAATTGGCGATGAATTAAAAAATGGTGACGTATTATTAACGCTTGACGATATGGTGACCATGAAAGCATTTTTGTATTTACCAGAAAAAATCCTACCTCAATTAAGGAAACCTATCAAATACACTGCGTATTCTAAGTTATTTCCTGAAGAAAAATATACTGGAGTTATTACTAATATTAATCAAAGAGTCGATACTCAAACAAGAACGATCAAATCATATGCTTTGATTGATAATAAAAATGGAACATTAAGGCCAGGTCTCTTGCTTAATATAGATATTATTCTTGAGGAAATTCCTGATGCTATTCTTGTTCCTGAAGAGTCAATTCTAACTGCTAAGGATTATAGTTATGTTTTTGTAGCTGAAGAAGGTATTTCGAAACTTAAAAAAATTACATCCGGTATTAACAATAAAGGTATGACACAAATTCTTTCTGGCATAAATGAAGGTGATCTTGTTGTAACACTAGGTCAAGAAAAACTTAAAGATGGTTCAAAAATTAAATTAATTAGCGAATAATGCATATATCTGAAACTACAGTAAAAAGACCTGTATTGGCTGCCGTTCTGAGCTTATTCGTAGTGCTTATAGGCATAGCCTCCTATGACAAACTTACAATAAGAGAATATCCAGATATTGACCGTCCAGTTGTTACAGTCACCACTGTATACAAGGGTGCATCATCAAAGATACTTGAACGAGATGTGACTCAAATTATCGAAGACTCATTAGCTGGTATATCAGGTATTAGAAAAATAACATCTGAGAGTAAAGACGAGGTTTCAAAAATTCGAGTAGAATTTACTCTTCAAACTAAAATAGACTCAGCTGCAAATGATGTTAGGGATAAAGTTTCAAGAGTAGCTGCCTTGTTACCTGATCAAGCAGATAGCCCTAGAATTGCTAAATCAGATTCTGATGCTCGAGCGATGATGTGGATTGGTTTCTCAAGCGATATATTAACCTCAATTCAATTAAATGATTACCTAGAGAGAAATGTTGTTGATAGGTTATCTATTCAACCCGGTGTTGCTTCTATTACTATAGGGGGTGAGCGAAAGTATTCTGTAAGAGTTTGGATGGATCCTGAATTAATTTCATCTCGACAGCTAACTGTAATAGACGTCATCAAAGCAATTAAAGAGGAAAACATTGAAAGAGGTGCAGGTCGATTTGAATCCGAGGAGAGGGAGATCGGTTTAAAACTTGACTCTAAGCTTAAGACATTAGAAGAATATAATAAAGTTGTTATCAAACACTATGGTGATTCTAAAATATATTTATCCGATGTAGCAAGAGTTGAAATCGGACCTGAATCAGATAGAGGATTTTTAAGAGCAAATAAAAAAAGTGCAATCGGACTAGGTATCGTAAGACAAACCAAGTCGAACGTTCTAGATGTCGCAAATAACATTAAATCAGAACTCGCACTCATAAAGCCCTCATTACCTGAAAGTATAGACATGTCAATTGGTTATGATCAATCTAAATTTGTAAATGAATCGATAAGCGAAATTCGATTTGCTCTGACAGTATCCATGATACTCGTTATCTTAATTATCTATTATTTTTTATCATCTAAGACAGCTACAATAATACCAGCTGTTACTATACCTATTTCACTGATAGGCACTTTCTTCATTATTTATATATTTGGCTATTCTTTAAATGTACTTACATTCTTAGCGCTTGTATTAGCCATAGGTTTGATAGTAGATGACTCCATTGTTGTAATGGAGAATATAAAAAGAAGGATAGAAAATGGAGAGGACAACTACACAGCTTCAATAAATGGTGCAAAACAAATAACTTTTGTTGTAATAGCTACCACACTAGTTCTGGTAAGCGTCTTTCTTCCTCTATCTTTTATGGGAGGTAAAACAGGAAGGCTTTTCATAGAATTTGGGGTAGTTTTATCTTTCGCAGTTATTATTTCAAGTTTCATTGCACTTACATTAACTCCAATGATGTGCTCAAAACTACTTGAAAATGATAAAAATAATACACAGAGACAATTGTTTTTAAAATTCAAAGATTTTTATCGTAAATCATTGATAGCTTCTCAATCTAGAAAGAAAATCGTATACAGTGTTACCATCTTTTTTATCCTAATATCTATACTATTATTTCAATTCATATCAAAAGAAATAGCACCTTCTGAAGATCGAGGCTTATTTATAGTATCCGTAAATGCTCCAGAAGGTTCTTCCTTGGAATATACAAATAAAATGGTCACAAAAGTAGAAGATATTCTAATGGAATATGTAAAAAAAGGTGAAATCAAAAATGTTTTTGCTATTGTGGCACCTGGTTTTTCTGGACAACCTGGCAGTGTTAACTCTGCCTTCATATTTGCATCACTAGTTCCATGGGAAGATAGATCTAGACATCAAAAAGATATCGTTCGAGAGATATTTCCGCAACTAATATCAATGCCTGGAGCCATGATATTTACCATTAACCCACCTAGTTTAGGTCAAAGTCCGTTCAAATCACCCGTGAGAGTTGTTATTAGTGGAAATGATTATAAAGAAGTGGGCGATTGGGGAAATTTAGTAAAAGATATATCACAAGACATTTGTTTAAGAAATGCTAGGATTGATTATAAGATTGATAAACCAAGATTAAATTTGAAAATTAACCGCGATGCAGCATCAAATCTTGGAGTGTCTGCCGACGATATTGCTACTACACTTGAGTCGCTGTATGGATCAAGACAAGTTACTAACTATTCATACAATGGACTTACATACAACGTAATCATAAAAGCAGATGATAATTTTCTTATTAACGAAAGAAATTTGGATAATATTTTTATTAAATCAAGTACAACTAATAAATTAATACCTCTAAGTAATTTAGTTACTAATTTCAAAGAGGGGACCAGTAATAGTTTGAAAAGAGTAAACAGATTACCCTCGGTGACTCTATCTTCTTCTATATCTCCAGGGTCATCACTTGGTGATACTCTCGATAATTTGGTAAACAAATCAAAAGATGTTCTTCCTCCTAATGCAAAATTATCATTTGCAGGTGCTTCAAAAGAATATTATGAAACTGGTTACAAACTTGAACTAACAATTATACTTGCTGTCTTAGTTGTTTATTTGGTTCTTTCTGCACAATTTGAAAGTTTTAGAAATCCATTAATAATAATTTTAACAATACCTATTACGTTGACAGCTGGTATATATTCACTTTTTGTTACAGGCACTTCGTTAAATGTTTATAGTCAAATTGGTTTTTTAATGTTAATTGGGCTTATCGCAAAAAATGGTATTTTAGTTGTAGAATTTGCAAATCAATTAAAACTAGAAGGTATGAAAAAAGCAGAAGCAATTGTAGAGTCATCGTTATTAAGATTTAGACCAGTTGTTATGACAACTTTATCGACATTACTGGGTGCTATCCCTCTCATCTTGAGTAGTGGCGCTGGTGCTGAAAGTCGATTTGCAATGGCAATTGTAGTATTTGGCGGAATAGGACTAGCCTCTTTTATCACCCTCTATCTAATTCCTGCCTTATATATTTTAATAGAAAAGGATGACTAATTCTTTGGAATAATCTTAAGACCTTTTTGTTTAGAATAATATGTCGATAAGTCGATGATGTCTTGCTCTGATAAGCCTGCTGCAAAACCACTCATAATTGCATTTTTTCTATCGCCCGATTTATATGCTTTCAACGAATGTATTAGATAATTTTTGTATTGACCTGCTAATCTTGGATACATCTTGTTGTTGCTATTACCATCTGCTCCATGGCATGCAGCACATGTGACGGACTTTTCTTTTCCACGGTCAAAGCTTGAATCAGCAAAAGAAGGATGAGTAACAAATAAAAGCAATACTAATATGAAATTTATCCTGATCATTGAATTGACTCGAAATATTTAGCTATATCAATAATATCTTGATCAGATAGACCTGAAGCATTTGCATGCATAGTCTCATGGTTTCTGTCTCTTTTTTGATAGGACTTCAATGCAGAAACAATATAATCTGAATGTTGCCCACCTAATTTAGGTACTTTGTATGTGGGGTATGTATTGTTGTACCCCTCAATAGCATGACAGCCCAGACAAGTTTCAGATTTCTCTTTACCTGTATACTCATCAGCGTTCGATATGGAAAGTGTTAAGGAAAATAAGATTATGCTTTTAAATATAGCTTTCATAAAATTTGTGGCATTATAGCACTAAATTTATAAGAGATAAAATAAGATTTTTTTTGTATAATGTCGATTAAAATCAATAAATAACACACTCAAAAACTATGCCTATATATGAATATAAATGTAAAGTCTGTGACAAGGTATTCGAGGCTATGCAGAAAATATCAGATAAAAAACTTACTAATTGTAAGTGTGGTAAAAACGGTGCTGTTGAGCGCATGGTATCATCTTCTGGTTTTAGACTGAAAGGTTCTGGATGGTATGAAACTGACTTCAAGACAAAGAAATCAGAGAAAAAAACGGATACATAAGTATGAAAAGACACTACTGTGGTCTCATTGATTCTGAATATCTAAATGAGACTGTAACCCTAAATGGATGGGTGAATACTCGCAGAGATCATGGCGGAGTGATATTTATAGACCTCAGGGATCATACTGGCCTTGTCCAAGCTGTTTTCAATCCTGATGCTAAAGATATTTTTGAAACAGCACAATCTATTAGATCCGAGTATGTTCTCGAGTTAACAGGAGTTATTGCAAAAAGAAAAGAGGGTACCAATAACCCTGATATGCCAACAGGGGATATAGAATTAATAGTTGATAAGGTTGATATACTTAACACATCAAAAACTACTCCATTCAAAGTAAATGACAATAGCATTAACGAAGATTTAAGGTTGCAGTACAGATATGTTGATCTGAGAAGTACGGAGATGCAAAATAATTTAAGATTTAGATCCAAGCTATACAGTGTCATACGTAATCATTTATCAGAAATAGATTTTAATGAAATAGAAACGCCTATACTTACTAAGCCTACACCAGAAGGAGCTAGAGATTATATAGTTCCAAGTAGAGTACATAAAGGAAGTTTTTTTGCTTTACCGCAATCTCCTCAGTTGTTCAAACAGATGTTAATGATGTCTGGTTTTGATAAATATTATCAAATTGCAAAATGTTTTCGTGATGAGGATTTAAGAGCAGATCGCCAACCTGAATTCACTCAACTTGATATTGAATGCGCATTTTTTAATGAAGATCAAATTATGGAATTATCTGAATCTTTAATGAAAAAAATATTTGAATCTCTTATTGACGATAAGATATCACTAACTTTCCCGCGAATTACCTTTAAAGAAGCTATTCTAAAATTTGGTTGTGATAAACCCGACCTTAGAAACCCACTTTTTTTAGTAGATATAGCTAATTATTTACAAAGTACTGAGTTTAAAGTTTTTAAAGATTGTGTTGATAGACCTAATAGTAGAATAGCTGCTCTCAAAGTGCCGGGAGGCTTAAAATTAACTCGTAAAAATATTGATGAATATACTGATTTAGTAAAAACATTTGGAGCAAAAGGTCTTGCATATCTAAAAATTGAAAATATCGAGGATATAGATACTGGCATTAATTCTCCAATTAAAAAATTCTTAACCAATGATGAGATAGCCAATATCCTAAAATCTGTAGATGCATCTGATGGAGATTTAATCTTTTTTTCTGCAGATAAAAGTGATGTTGTTAATAATTCTATGTCTGCCTTAATAACTAGAATTGGTAATGACCTCGAATTAATATCGAATGGATACAAATTTGCATGGATTGTTGACTATCCGATGTTTGAGTATGAAAAAGGAACTAAAAAATTGACCTCACTTCATCACCCATTTACATCACCATCAGGCACATGCACTGAATATGATGACACTACATTATCAAGAGCATATGACCTTACGCTGAATGGTAATGAAATAGGTGGAGGATCAGTTCGTATTCATGATAAGTCAACTCAATTAAATGTGTTTAAAGCTCTTAACTTATCTGATGAGGAGATACAGAGTAAATTTGGCTTTTTTATTGAATCTCTTGGTTTTGGATGTCCCCCTCATGCGGGTATTGCATTTGGTTTAGACAGGATTGTTATGCTGCTAAGAAATTTATCCTCGATAAGAGATACTATAGCTTTTCCAAAGACCCAATCGTCAGCATGCTTGTTGACAGATGCACCGACTGAAATTAATTCTGAGCAATTAAGAGAACTAAATATTAAAAAAAGTAAACCCTCATAAATATGGATTCTGATAATTACACAAATCAATTGAACTCGATAAAGAAATTCTTATCAGAAAATAATGCCAAGTTGATATCACATTATTATGTTGACTCACAAATACAAAAGATAACGGAAGACACGGGGGGATGTGTTGCAGATTCCTTGCAAATGGCTAAATTTGGTACTCAACAAAAAGAACAAAACCTAATTATTGCAGGTGTAAAGTTCATGGGTGAAACCGCTAAAATACTCAACCCGGAAAAAAATATCTTTGTCCTTGATAAGGACGCAACATGCTCTCTTGACGAAAGCTGTAGTTATAAATCATTTAAAGAATATTGTGGTAAATATCCTGATAGAGAAGTTGTCGTATATGCTAATACTAGTGCTAAAGTTAAAGCAATTGCTGATTGGGTTGTTACTTCAAGTATTGCAATACCTGTTATAGAGTCTCTAGTAAAATCGGGTAAAAAAATAATCTGGGCACCCGACAAATATTTAGGTTCATACATCCAAGATCAAACTGGTATAGATATGAAAATTTGGGATGGATCTTGTGTTGTTCATGAAGAATATAAAACTATTGAGCTTAAAAAGCTGATTAATAAACTTGATGATTGTGAAGTTCTTGTCCATCCTGAATCCCCCCGAAGCATAATTCAACTTGCGGATGTAGTTGGATCAACAACAAAATTAATTAATGCATCAAAATCTAGTAAATCTAAAAACATAATTGTTGCAACTGAAAAGGGAATCTTTTATCAAATGAAAAAACTATCCCCTGAGAAAAATTTCTATGAGGCTCCTACGGAAGGTGAAGGTGCTACATGTAAAAGTTGTGGGAGGTGCCCATGGATGAATCTTAATACCCTTGATAAAATTAAAAATATATTCAGTACTCAAAATGAAATAACATTAGACAGCGAAACTATTATTGCAGCAAAGAAATCTATAAATAGAATGATAGACTTTGAAGATAAATTTTTTAGCAAAAATCAGAGGGCATCATAATGGCAGGACATAGTAAATGGGCTAACATACAACATAGAAAAAAAGCCCAAGATAATAAACGTGGCAAAGTATTTACAAAGATAATTAGGGAAATTACTGTTGCTGTAAGGTTGGGTGGTCCTGATATTTCGAGCAACTCAAGATTACGATTAGCAATGACAAAGGCTAATAAAAATAGTGTGCCAAAGGATACTATTGAGAGAGCTATAAAAAAAGGTTCTGGACAAAGTGACAGTTCATTTGAGGAAATCACTTATGAAGGTTATGGCCCAAAAGGAATTGCTGTAATTATTGAATGTTTAACAGACAACAAAAACAGGACGGTATCTGAGGTGAGACATGCGCTTACAAAATATAATGGAAGCCTTGGAACAAAAGGTTCTGTAGCTCATTTATTTAGAAAGATTGGAATACTCACACTAGTAGATTTTTCAGAGGATGATCTTATTAATCATATTGATGACATTGAAATATTAGATTATGAAGAAACAGAAAACAATTGCATTATCAATACCAATCCCTCTCAACTATTTGCTGTTAAATCATTTTTCGATTCTAAATCTGTACAAACAAAAGACGAGGAGCTTATTTTAGAGCCAATTACAATGTGTGATATATCTGATAGTGATATTGAACAAGTTCAATTATTCACCGATAACCTCGAGGAATTAGATGATGTTCAGAATATTTACACAAACGTTAATATAGTATAGTTGACCATGACTATTATATTAGGTATTGACCCAGGAACTAATAAAACAGGATACGGAATAATACACTATGATAAAAACAAATCAGAATATATACATCATGAAGTGCTAAAAACTGGTCTTAAAAATAAATACACTATTAAATTATCTCTTATTCATGAAAATACAAAAAGATTGATTGAAATCTATCAACCTGATGAGATTGCTCTTGAGTCTGTTTTTTTTAGTGTTAATGCCGGTACAGCTATCAAGCTAGGCCAAGCAAGGGGTGCTGCACTATCAGCCTGCAGTGGAGAATTAAGAGATGTTTTTGAGTATAGCCCTAGGAAAGTTAAAATGATTATAACTGGTAATGGCGCTTCAGATAAAGATGAGGTACAAAAATATGTTAAACGCAAACTTAGGCTAAGAAGAAAGCTTGAGGAGGACGCGTCTGATGCATTAGGAGTTGCCTTATGTCATGGTTACACAAAAATTAATTATCCTGAACTAGTTAATTCTATATGAGTAAGGTAAATACATTAATTATTAATGAAATTTTTCATTCCATACAAGGTGAAACATCTCGTACGGGTTTACCAACCACATTTATTAGACTAACTGGATGTCCATTGAGATGCTCATATTGTGATACAGAATATGCTTTTACTGATGGCTCCAAAATGTCATTCGATGAGATTATTAAAATACTTAAAAAATATAATTCAAAATATCTCACAGTTACCGGAGGCGAACCTCTTGCTCAGAAAAATGTATTTTTATTTTTAGAGAAAGTATGTAATTTAAATTACTCAGTTTCAATCGAAACAAGTAATTGCCTTGATATCTCAACCATAGATTCCAGAGTTTCAATAATTCTCGACATCAAGACACCTGCATCTAATGAATCTGATAACAATAAAACAGAAAACTACAGATATCTTAAAACTAAAGATGAGATAAAGTTTGTTATATGTAACAAAGATGATTTCATATGGGCAAAAGAATATATCTCTAAATTCAATTTAGATAATTATTGTCCTGTTTTATTCTCACCATCCTATGATGAAATGCCCATTGCTGAACTTGCAGAACTTATTATTGAACATTCTTTGAATGTAAGATTGCAAACTCAACTTCATAAAGTCATTTGGGGTAACATAAATGGTCGATAAAAAAGCTATAGTTCTATTTTCGGGCGGCTTAGATTCTACTACAGTTCTACATCATGCAATTTCAGAGGGTTATAAATGTCTTGCTTTAACCATTGATTATAACCAAAGACATAATTATGAAATTCAATCTAGTCAGAATTATTTAAATCATTATGATATTGATGGACTAATTTTTAAGATAGATCTCACGCAAATAGGCGGTTCTGCATTAACAGATGAAAAGATTGATGTTCCTATCGCTACTGATGATGAAATACCAATTACTTATGTTCCTGCAAGAAACACAATTTTTTTATCTATCGCCTCAGCTTATGCTGAAAAATACAAGATTTATGATATTTTTATCGGTGTTAATCAGATTGATTATTCTGGCTATCCTGATTGCAGGCCGGAATTTATCAAGAGTATACAGGGTTCAATCAATCTAGGAACTAAGTCAGGAGTAAATGGTTCTGATATACGTATCAACACGCCTTTAATTGATATGTCAAAAAAAGAAATCATTAAATATGGTTATAATCTAGGTATTGACTATTCTAAAACAGTTTCTTGTTACCAACTGGATAATGAAGGAAGAGCATGTGGTAAATGTGATGCTTGCAATTTTAGAAAAGAAGGATTTAGATTGGCGGGGATTGAAGATCCTACAAGATATAAAAATTGAAAAATTATTAAAAATATATAAACTGTGATTTTGTACTATGGAATCAGCAACAACAATATTAATTTATACTTCAATATTAGGGTTTATTCTTGGTTTCGTTGTTAACAAAACTAATTTCTGCACTATGGGTGCAGTGTCTGATTTGGTTAATATCGGGGATACATCTAGATTAAAAGCATGGTTTTTAGCAATCGCAATTGCGATATTGGGCGTAACCATTTTAGAATTTGTAGGAGCTATAAGTGTCAATGATTCAAGAATTCCATACAGAAACTCTGTTTTATTCTGGCCAAGATATATAGTTGGTGGAATTATGTTTGGTATCGGGATGACCCTATCAAGCGGATGTGGTAACAAGATACTTATAAGAATAGGCGGAGGTAATTTAAAGTCAATATTTGTTCTTCTTGTCGCAGGTCTAATGGCACTTCTTATGACTCGAACTGATTTCTATGGACTCCTGTTCCATAGCTGGATGAGCCCATTAAGTCCTGATCTTGCAAAGCTCGGTATAAATGATCAATCAATTCAGACTATAATTTCATCGATTTTTAGATTGGACCCTGGAAATATCTTTTCAACACTCTTTATCCCATTAATAATAATATTTTTCCTATTCAAGTTTATATTCTCATCGAATAAGAAATTAAGCTCTGATAATATTACATCTGGCATAGTTGTTGGCTTAGTTGTAGTTTTTGCCTGGTTACTTACAGGCGGCCAGCTTGGACAAGCGTGGATTGAAAACAATGATTTTCTTGATACACCTTACCCAGCAGTTGGCGTTCAATCCTTTACATTTATTAATCCGATGGGTGAAACTTTGTTGTATACCACCAGTGGATTAAATTCATTCTTTCTAACATTTGGTGTAACAGCATTATTGTCTACTATCTTTGGTTCATTTGTTTATTCACTTATCAGTAAAAACCTTAGACTTGAGTGGTTTGCTAATAAACATGACTTTATAAGACATTTAATAGGGGGCATTTTAATCGGTATCGGAGGAGTACTCTCTCTTGGTTGTACAATTGGCCAAGGAGTGACAGGTGTATCAACACTAGCCATAGGATCTATCATCACGCTCATCTCAATAATATTTGGCGCTTCATTAATGATGAAAATCGAGTATTATAAAGCTGTATACGAAGACAGCAGTTTTTCTGAACTTCTTAAAAATTCGTTGATAGATTTAAAAGTGCTTCCAGAAAAAATTAGGACACTTGATAAAATTTAGTATATTCGGGGCGTTAGCTCAGTTGGTAGAGCAGTGGCCTTTTAAGCCATTTGTCACAGGTTCGAATCCTGTACGCCCTATAATATTCTTTTATGCTTTATTCTTCCTTAGCTTCTTCCCAAATATCACTGTATCAGATGATCAGATAATTAATATTAAAAGTGATAATGGTCTAACCTTAAATGCTACCTTAACCAGTGGCCCACAAAGCGATACTATATTCATTCTTGTTCATGGAACACGAGGCTATAAGGACATGGAGATTATAAAATCATTAAGTCAGAGAATATTGGATCGCGGTCACAGTTCTCTAAGCATTAACTTGAGCTATGATATAGACAATAGAACTAGTGAATTTCTTTCATGTGATAGGGTACATACTCATAACGAACATAGATCTATCAATGAAATAGTATCCTGGTATAAATATCTAGAAAATCAAAACTATAAAAATATATATTTTATAGGACACTCCAGAGGAGCATTTAATGTAGTTCAAGCAATGGCTCTTATAAATAACAATAACATCAAAGCGTATCTATTAGCTCCAGTTATAGATACTTATTTAGGAACAAAAAACTACTATAACCAAGAACACAAACTTCCTTATGAAACATTGATAAATAATAAAGATGAATTTATTATTTCTGATAAGTATCCTTCCATTAATTTTTTATTTTGTGAAAACGCTAAAGTATCTTCATCAACATTTAGATCTTATTTAGATTTATCCAAAAACCAGACATTGTATCCGTTTACATTTAGTATCATTGACTTATTAAAAGATACTAATTCATCGGTAACTATTTTCTCAGGAACTGATGATGAAATTCTTCTAGATTCTTATAAAAAACTAAACCAAATCAATCAATCAAATATTTCTCATATTCTTATTGATGGGGCAGATCATTTTTTTAGAGATATATATCTAGATGATGTTATAGATATAATTTTTGACTAACAATTTATTGGACGAGGAAAGGATCGTCTGAAGATTCAGATGAATCAACATCTAAGCTCTTCTCTAGTTGGGAAGATGATTTAGGACCAATAGTTATCTCAGATTCTGATTTATCAAACATTCCTCTTAGCACTTTGATTGTTGCGAATCTATTCTCTTTTTCATAGTTGATAAGAACAAATCTTGATCTTACAATTCCAATTTCAGACCATCCATCAGCAATCATATTCTTTCTATAGAAGCTAACGATATCATCTGCGCCTCCTTCATGTTGCAAGTATAGAATTCCTGAGAACTTATTACCTTCACCAAATATCACAGTTTTACTCACTAGATACTTTGAGTTTTCAGGCAGAGGAATTGATACTTGAAGCTTTTGTTCTACAGATACTTCTCTTTGTTCTTCAGCTTGACTATCAAGCATGGCTTGCATGTTTGCACATGATGACAAAAATAATGTAATTATTGATATAGATAGAAATTTAGATAAATGCCCGGACTGCATAATTTAAGTATATCTTTAAAATGTATTATTTTCTAGAGCCTGGTCCATTAACTTCAAGGCCGTTACTCATAAACGTAGTAAAATACTCAAGATTATTTAGTTCATCACTACCAGCTTTAAAACTTTTAGCTCTAATACGGTTTAGGCATCCTGCAAACCTCTCATGCAATGTAACCAGTCTTCCCATTCCAGATCTGTAAACTGGAAAGTGTGTAGGATGACCTATCGCTGGACTTGGAATATCAGCTCTTAGTTTTGTACCTGTTTGATAGACATGACAATCTGCACATGAAAAATTAAGCTGTCCTTTTTTAGTAAAATACAATCTCTTTCCATCTTCATATGCTTCTAATGCCTCTGCAGTATTAGGCACTTCAACATTAAATTTGTTACCACGAGAAGTGTAAGCCATATAGGCTGAAACATGAGCTAATTCCTTTCCTTTATAATAACTGAGTGGTTTTTCACCATTTTTTACTCTGCATTCATTGATAGCGCCTTCGAGTGTGACAACTTTATTCTTATCTGTGTTGAAGTAAGGATAATTTTGTCTAATTCCTTTACCCTCATTGTCGAAACATGATGCATATGTATTACCATTTTTAAAAGGTATATTAAAAAGCTCTTCCCCTCTGTCTATATTAAGTTCGTATGGAGGAAATTCTTCCATAGATTCCCATTGTTCTCTTGCAGATTTATCTATTGAATAGACACCATTTTTATAATCTTCGAATGGTGTTTCAGGAAAACGATTTTCAAAGTAACTTACAAATTCATCATAATCACTTTCAGGACTAGCCATAGTTGATAATGATGGAGTTAGTAAGATAAGGAGTAAAAGCTTTTTAAACATTTACTTAACTTTTCCTACGGCTGAGTCACGATTACCTTGATTATCAACCCAAGACAATTCTATTTCATCACCTTTGCTGCCTTTGTACTTAAATGTTAGATAAGGATTTTTTGATACAGCTGGACCCCAGTATATTTTTATTACTTCCTTGCCATTAGCTTTACCATGCACCTCTTGAATGAAATGAGCTGGAATCAGATTGCCTGTTTTTTTATCTTTTCTTTGCCCAGTTTCCATGGGGTGTTTAATAAGAGCTTTGACTGTTACAACACCATTTGATTCTTTGGGTCTCATTTTTATTGTGCTCATAATTAACCTCCGCAGCCTCCAATGGTTACTTTGACTTCTTGTGTAGATGTATACACTTTGTCACCGCTCTTTACAGCAGCCATTACATTTGATGTCTTTCCCATTTTCAAACGTGTACCTATTGCAGGCTCAGCTAGAGATGTTAGCTGATAACCACTTGATAATGGTTGTGGATTATTTTCAACAAATATCATTATTGATTCAACATTATCAAGAGTTGTTGATACGTTGATAGGCACTATAGCTCCGTTTTCTGCAATTTCCGGCGCCTTGAGTTTTACCTTAGATGATTCTTGTAAGTTATTGTGACCATAAACACTACTTACAGAGTCATTAAGGTCTTTGATATCAAAAGACTTTTTCGGCCAAGAAGCGTATGCTTTATTAGCAGTAATTAAAGTTGGTACAGTCGCTAATGTACCAGCAAACAGTATGCTATTTTTTATAAATTTTCTTCTATTCATATGTTTTCCTAAAGTGTGTATAAATAATCAATTATCTTATTAATCTCATTTTTTGTCAGCGCTCCATGTTTACCAAATGGAGGCATAAAAGAATAAGGGTTAGTTTGAGTAGGATCCCAAATTTGTTGAAAAAGAAGTTCTCTGTCAGGGAATCTTGCTTTCATAGCTAGCAAGGGAGGTCCATTGTTTCCTGCTAATTCACCATCATCAATCATGTGACACGCCAAGCAGTTACCTTTCTTTCGATCAAAAGTAAGCTTTTTGCCCTCTGCAATATCATCAGAATAAGAAATCGAAGGTGCAGCTATAAACACTAAAAACATGAACAATATTAGCTTTCTCATGGCTTTATTATATAGATGAATGATGTTTATTAAAACATTTTTTAATTACAGGTTTTTGGCCCAAAAACTGGTTCCAACGGTGGATTTGAATTACAAAGAATACTATTTTTAATATTCAGTAGATTTTTCTTCTGTGTATCAGTTAAATAATTCGAATTAATACTATCATCAATTACTCTATACGCCATAGGTAAATTACCTTTCGAATTATAGTAGTTTATTAGCGCCAGCTTCGTACCGTATTTATCTCCAATTTTTTCAGAGCCTTCTGCTAATAGATTGTAAATCATCGGATTGTTATTATTCTTTTTGGTAAAATCTTTTAATTTCATAACACTTTTATCTAAGTCGAAGGAGTCTTTAATATTTTGTTTCAATAACTGAAAATTTATTGCATTGTTATTAGGATAAATTTCTAATAATTTTTTTATGATCTTTCTAGATTCAATTTTTTCACCCATAGCCCAATGTATGTCTGCCATCAATGACGAAATATATATATTATAATTATTTGAATTATAATTTTCTTGAATCGTTTGTTTTGCTTTATCATAGTCACCAGCTTTGAAGTAATTTAATGCAAGCCGATGATTTATGACTGGCAAACTATTTTCTTTTTTATTAAGAGCTTGCGGATTTTTTCCGCTAGATATCAAAATATTTTTTATGTACTCATAATCGTCCGTGCTATTAACGATAGGCTCTGATTGCTGTCTTCCCTTATTTGCAATTGTACTTATACGATTCGAATACAATGGATGCGTCATGAAGTATTCATTAAAATTTGATTGACTATTTGCATCACCCTGCATAAGTCTAAAAAACTTGGCCATTTCTGTAAGGGCATAATTACTGTTTTGCATTAACCGTGCAGCAAATATGTCTGCTTCTATTTCGTTTTCTCTTACAAGATTAATGTTCTGCTGCACCGACAAGCCAATACCTGACTTAATGGATGCTATACTAGCTTCAGATTGGCCAGCTAACAGGCCAGCAAATATTCCTATCCACATTGGAATTGAGTTTACATTTGAACGGGCTATCATTTCAGCACTGTGTCTTAATACTACGTGAGCAAGTTCATGTGCAACAACACCCGCTAGTTGTGCTTCATTTTGAGTAAGTGTTATTAAACCAGAATTAAATCCAACATATCCGCCTGGTAAAGCAAAAGCATTTACTGATTTTGATCTAGTTACAAAAAAAACATAATTCCTATTGTATGGAGTATTACGGCTTAATTTGTTTCCAAGATATGTTATGTAATCTGATACGAAAACATCATTTACGATGTTGTTATTTTTTTGCAAAACTTTATAAATATTTCGACCAATTCTTTCTTCTTCAGAAATAGTGATAGTCCGATTCAACGAATCTCCAAGCATAGGTGATGTTTCGGATTCATGCCCATGTCCATTCATAACAAAACTTACAAGAATTAAGGTTAGAAGCAGCTTGTACATTTATTCACTCACAATAGTATCTTTCTCTATATTAAATAATCTAAATGTACTAATATAGATTCCTATGTAAAAGGTTTAATTTGTAGAGAAACCTTTGTAATTATTATAACTCAAGAGGTAATGCAAAAATGAGTGATTTTGATAAAGAACTTGATACAAGCGGACTAAATTGTCCATTGCCAATTATTAAAGCTAAGAAAGAAATAAATACCATGGAATCAGGACAAGTCTTACATGTTATTTCTACAGATCCAGGTGCAGTGATGGACTTCGAATCGTTTGCTGGACAGACAGGTAATGAACTTTTGTCTTCAGAAACTCGAGACAATAAATTTTATTTTCTGATCAAAAAAAGCTAGCAATGAAGTTAAGCGGTTCAGAAATAATTATTGAATCTCTCAAAAAAGAGGGTGTAGAGTTTATTTTCGGATACCCGGGTGGCGCAGTATTACACATCTATGACGCACTATTTGCTGCTAAAGACATAAAACATGTCTTAGTGAGACATGAGCAAGGCGCAACTCATGCTGCTGATGGTTATGCAAGAGCCTGCAATAAACCAGGTGTTGTTTTAGTAACATCAGGTCCTGGAATTACTAATTGTGTTACCGGGATAGCTACAGCACACATGGATTCGATACCTATGATTGTTATTTCTGGACAAGTTTCAAGACAATACGTCGGAAGCGATGCGTTTCAAGAAGCTGACGCAACTGGTATTACAAGACCCATTTGTAAACATAACTTTTTAATTAATGATCGAGAGTCTATTGCTGAAACATTCAGAAAGGCATTCATCATAGCAACTACAGGTAGACCAGGGCCTGTAATTATTGACATACCAAAAGACTTAACTGATCCAAAAATAAAAATTAATTTTGAATATAAAAAAAATATCAAAATACGCTCTTACAGTGTTAAAAAAACAGAAAATCAAGACAAAATTGAAATTGCTTCAAAGCTATTGTGTCAGGCAAAAAAACCAATGATATATACTGGTGGAGGCGTTATCCTCAGCAAAGCAAGCAATGAATTAACAAAACTTGTAAGACTTCTTAACTATCCTGTTACTAATACGCTCATGGGATTAGGCGCATATCCATCGTCTGATAAACAGTTTCTTGGAATGCTAGGAATGCACGGAACTTATGAAGCAAATATGGCAATGCATGAGTGTGATGTATTGTTAGCAGTTGGCGCGAGATTTGATGATAGAGTAACTGGAGACACTAAACAATTTTGCCCAAAAGCAAAGATCATACATATCGATATTGACCCATCTTCAATATCCAAAATTATTGAAGTTGACCACTCACTAATCGGTGATACAAAAAATATTCTCAAAAAAATAATTGAGTTCACTACAAAGTATAAAAAAAATATAGATAAAATTGCTTTAGAGAAATGGTGGGAAAAGATTAAATCTTGGCAGAATAAAAAGTGTTTATCATATAAAAAGTCAAATAAAGTTATCAAACCTCAATCAGTTATTGAAACACTTCATGAAATCTCAAAAGGAAAGTCCTTTGTAACATCAGATGTAGGACAACATCAAATGTGGGTAGCGCAATATTATAAGTTTGATAAGCCTAATCGTTGGATTAATTCTGGCGGTTTGGGAACAATGGGATTTGGACTTCCTGCGGCGATAGGCGCACAGCTAGCATATCCAAAAGAGCAAGTTATCTGCGTTACAGGCGAGGCAAGTATTTTGATGTGTATTCAAGAATTGTCAACATGCTTACAATATGGTTTACCTATTAAAATAATTAACTTAAATAACAGATACATGGGTATGGTCAGACAATGGCAAGAATTCTTTTATGAAGGTCGTTATGCCATGTCATATATGGATGCTATTCCTGATTTTGCTAAGTTAGCAGAAAGTTTTGGCCACATAGGCATGGTGATTGACAAACCACAGAATCTTGAAAAAGATTTAAAAACTGCTCTAGATTACAAAAATAGATTAGTATTTGTTGATGTAATTACAGATCAAACAGAAAACGTATATCCGATGATTGTAAGTGGCAAAGGTCATCATGAGATGCATCTAGCCCCTTCTGTTAATGAAGAGACCGAACTGGCATGAGTACAGAAAGTAGACATATAGTTTCATTATTAGTTGAAAATGAATTTGGTTCTCTATCAAGAATCGCTGGCCTTTTCTCAGCTAGAGGCTACAACATACATTCATTGAGCGTGGCACCGACTACCGATGACTCAATATCCAGAATGACTCTCGTAACTTATTGTTCTAATGCTAAAGCATCTCAACTCATGAAACAATTAGATAAATTGGTTGATGTTATTAGCGTTAAAGATTTAACTGATGAAACTCACATTGAAAGAGAAATGTTGCTTTTAAAAGTTAAATCAACATTGAAACAAAGAGACGAATTGAAGCGACTATCTGATATATTCAGAGCTAGAATTATAGATGTGACAGATACAACTTATACAATAGAATTGACGGGACCAACTGAAAAGATTCTTGCTTTTATAGATTCGCTTGGGAAAATTAAGATTATCGAGCAAGTTAGATCAGGAGCCCTTGGAATAAGTCGAGGCTCAGAGTCATTAGAAATTAAAAAATAGGAGAAAAGGGATGAAAGTTTATTATGATAAAGATGCAAATTTTGACTTTATAAAAAATCTAAACATATCGATCATAGGTTTTGGATCACAAGGTCATGCGCATGCTATGAATCTAAATGATTCTGGTGCAAATGTTACTATTGGCTTAAGAGATGGCTCAGCTAGTGCAAAGAAAGCACAAGATGCGGGATTAACAGTTAAAAGTATCTCAGATGCGGTTTCAGATGCAGATGTTGTCATGATTTTGGCCCCTGATGAATATCAAGCTGATTTATACAAGGGAAGTATCGAGCCAAATCTTAAACCGACGGCAGCTATTGCTTTTGCTCATGGCTTTAATATACATTACAAGCAAATTGAACCGGCAAGCTCCCATGATGTTTTTATGATTGCACCAAAAAGCCCTGGCCATCTGGTTCGTTCGACTTTTGTCAATGGAAAAGGTGTTCCCACTTTGATTGCAATTCACAATAATGCATCTGGTAACGCAAAAGAAGTTGCTCTTGCATACGCCTCCGCAATAGGTGGCGGTAGAGCTGGTATCATTGAGACTAATTTTAAAGAAGAGACAGAGACTGATCTTTTTGGTGAACAAGCAGTATTGTGTGGTGGAGTTACTGCGTTGATATTGGCAGGATTCGAGACTCTAGTAGACGCTGGGTACGCGCCAGAGATGGCATACTTTGAATGTTTGAATGAACTTAAACTGATTGTAGATTTGATGTATGAGGGCGGTATGACAGACATGAGGTACTCAATTTCTAATACAGCTGAATATGGAGATTTGACAAAAGGTCCTTTCTTAATTGATGATCACGTAAAAGAGAAAATGAAACTTGTTCTTGCAGATGTACAAAATGGAAAATTTGCAAATGACTTCGTGAATGAGATAAAGTCTGGCTCTCCTGAATTTAATCGTTTAAGAAAAGAGGGTTCAGAACATTTGATTGAAAGTACTGGTAAAAAACTTAGAAGCATGATGTCATGGATGGATAAAGAAAAACTAGTTGGTGACAAATAATTGGATAAGAAATCTAATAAAATTTCTGCAGTATATCTACTTCCAAATCTTGTCACATTGGGAGCTATGTTTTGTGGCTTCTATTCTATTATTTTAGCTATCAATGAGCTATTCACCCAAGCTGCAGTGTTTATTTTATTTTCAATGATTTTGGATGGCCTTGATGGACGTGTTGCACGATTAACTAATACCCAAACATCTTTTGGAGAATATTTCGACAGCCTGTCTGACTTGTTATGTTTTGGCGTAGCACCCGCACTTTTGATTTATCTTTCTAGTCTATCTATTTATACCTCAGGCTATTTAGTTAAAATTTCATATCTAGTATGCTTTATATATGTTGCATCTACTGCCATAAGGCTAGCTCGCTTTAATTCTCGAAATCAAACTGCAGATAAAAAATATTTTATTGGACTAGCTAGTCCAGCCTCTGCCGCTATTTTAATTTGCTATGTATGGTTCTTGAATGATATTAATGCAGATGTAGCCTCCTATTTAACATTAACCATATTATTAATTTTAACTCTTTCTGTTTTAATGGTTAGTAATATTGCATATATGAGCTTTAAAGATTTTAATTTCAAACAAAAAGTACCTCATGTCATGCTTTTCGCTGTAGCGCTGGGCATATCGTTTATATCATTCGACCCTCCTAAAGTATTGTTCATGTTTTTTATGATTTATGGCTTTTCTGGCCCCATGTTATTTCTTTTTAGAAGGCTAAGAAGAAAGAATATTTATGACTCAAAATTGTCATCTAAGAATCAAAGTTAAACAATTTTTATCGCTAACTAGAATATTACTTCTTCATCATTAAATCTCTTGAGGTATAATGCCTCTAGATATGAATAAACTATTTTTATGAAAAATAACGATCACTTAATTATTTTCGACACCACCCTTAGAGACGGAGAGCAAAGTCCAGGAGCCTCTATGGACATTGATGAAAAGATTCAAATTGCTTTAGCTCTAAATGATTTAAATGTTGATGTTATTGAAGCAGGTTTCCCTATTGCTAGTAATGGTGATTTTGCTGCTGTAAAAGAAATTTCTGATACTATTAAAACATCAACAGTTTGCGCACTTGCAAGAGCATTAGACAAGGATATATTAAGAGCGGCGGATGCTCTTAAGAATGCAAAGCTATCAAGAATTCACACATTTATTGCAACATCACCAATACATATGGAGATGAAATTAAAAATGACCCCTGATCAGGTTATTGATAATGCTGTCCATGCTGTAAAATTAGCAAAGAATCATGTTCAAGACGTTGAGTTCTCGCCTGAAGATGCGGGGAGATCTGATTTTAGTTTTCTGTGTAAAATTATTGAAAAAGTGATCGATGCAGGTGCATCTACAATTAATATTCCTGATACTGTTGGTTATAATTTACCCCATCAATTTGGATCTCTCATATCCGATATCATAAAAACCGTTCCTAACTCAGATAAAGCTATATTCTCTGTTCATTGTCATAATGATTTAGGGCTAGCAGTTTCAAATTCTCTTTCCTCAGTGCTAAATGGAGCAAGACAAGTTGAATGTACAATTAATGGTTTGGGAGAAAGAGCTGGAAACGCAGCTTTAGAAGAAATAGTCATGACAGTTAAAACTCGCTCAGATATCTTTTCATGTGATACTCAAATCAATACCAAAAAAATAATGAATTGTTCAAAACTTGTATCCAGCATTACCGGTTTTCCGGTACAGCCAAATAAAGCAATCGTAGGTAAAAATGCATTTGCACATGAATCAGGAATTCATCAAGACGGTATTATTAAATCTAGAGAAACTTATGAGATTATGAAAGCAGAAGATATTGGTTTGGTAAGTAATTCATTGGTCCTCGGAAAACATTCAGGTCGAAATGCATTTAAACAGAAACTAGAAGAATTAGATATTGAATGTAAATCAGATGAATCATTAAATGACTTGTTTGATAGATTTAAAGAACTTGCTGATAAAAAACATGAAATTTATGATGAGGATATTATAAGACTATCTAATAATATTGTATTAACCGGTGATGATATACAGTTAGATCACATGTCTGTAATTTGTAATTCCGATTCTAAGCCACATGCTGATATAACATTAAACATTAAGGGCGAGATTAAAAAAGCTACTGCTGATGGAGATGGAGCTGTAGATGCAGCTTATAATGCTGTCAAGAAACTAATAGATATTGATGTAGATCTTAAATTGTATTCGGTTAACAATATTACTTCAGGAACAGATGCACAAGGCGAAGTAACTGTTCGAGTTGTAAAAGATGACCTCATAGTTAATGGACATGGTGCTGACACCGATATAGTTAAAGCTTCAGTTTTAGCATATCTAAATGCAATTAATAAGATTTTTCAAAACCCAGATCTTAAGACTAAAAAGTTACCAGGTATCTAATGTCTCGAAGAAAAGAATTATTAAGTCTAATGAATATAGACGTTTCTTGGATGCGTGATGAGCTCATATCAAATTATAATCAAATTAACATTGATGAATTGAAGTTAATGGCAGTAAATTGTCATAAATGTGAACTGTCAAAAACTAGAAACAAGGTAGTATTTGGTGAGGGTTCAACTAATGCAAGAATCATGATTATTGGAGAAGCGCCCGGTAAAGATGAAGATTTATCTGGCGAGCCATTTGTTGGAAGAGCAGGAAGGCTATTAACCGAAATACTTTTTTCGATGAATCTTACTCGTGAAAATGTTTACATAACTAATACGGTTAAATGTAGGCCACCAGAAAATAGAAATCCTAATAGTAATGAGATAAGTTGCTGTTCTAGCTATTTAGACCAACAAATTACTCTAATCTCCCCAACCGTAATTATTTTATTAGGGAAAGTAGCTGCTGAGCGATTAATGAACACTCCGGAACCAATGTCATCACTGCGTGGTAAGTTGCATTATTATAAGGACACTGATATACCAATGCTTGTATTTTATCACCCTGCATATCTTCTACGTAGTCCTGGTGAAAAAAGTAAAGTATGGGAAGATATTTTATTTATGAAAAAGCATATCAATGTCAGTTAAAAAATCAGAACTTTTTAAATATCATCCAATGCATATTGATGATTTAGAATATATATACAAGTTAGAGCTTGATTCATATCGTTTTCCGTGGACAAAAGAAATACTGAGAGATTGTATCTTATATAAATATGACTCTTACTCTGTTTTTATTGATGATACGCTTGTTGGATATATAATTTCTAAAATATCATTACCCGAAACTCATATATTGAATTTAACTGTCGATATAAATTTTAGAAATAATGGAATTGGACAAGCATTGATAGAGCTTACTATTAATGATGCTCGAATAAGAAACTCTCAAGATATTATACTTGAAGTTAGATCGAGAAATCTTATCGCACAATCCCTCTATAGTAAATTAGGATTCGAGAAAATTGGAGTTAGAAAAGGTTATTATGATTCGGAAAATGGTAGAGAAGACGCATTTGTTCTTAGACTGAAGTTATAGTTCTGCTGGTGATTTAGCAGTGATAGATAGAGCATGTATTTCTGTTTTCATAAGCTTATCTAACGTTTTATAAATTAGTTTATGCCTATTAAGAGAGCTCAAATTATTAAAATGTTCTGACACAATATATAATTTAAAATGGCCTCCCGATTTAGCACCGGCATGTCCAACATGTAAATGGCCCTCATCCTCAATCTTAATATCTATTGGTTCAAGTTCAGTCAAACCATGTTTAATCATTTTCATACGCTTTTCAGACATGTGAATATTATATTCAAATCTATAAAAAATTATAGATTATATAAAATCCAGTATTATGATAATATTTACTAAATGACTTATAAAAAGTATGTCTAAAAATATTGTCTTCTCTGGTGTTCAACCTACTGGTGAAATTCACTTAGGCAACTATCTCGGAGCCATTAAACAGTTCCTCACTTTTCAGGAGAATGCAGACTCAATATTTTGCATAGTTGATCAGCATGCCATAACGGTATTTCAAGATCCTTCTGAATTAAGAGAGAATGTATTCAGTGTTCTTTCTATATTTCTTGCATGTGGTTTAGATCCCAATAAATGTATTATTTTTAATCAATCCTCAGTAAGAGAACACAGTGTCTTATCATGGTATCTCAGTTGCACTGCAAGGGTTGGCTGGTTAAATCGCATGACTCAATTTAAAGATAAAGCTGGTAAAAATAGAGATAATGCATCACTAGGCTTATATGCATATCCGGTACTTATGGCAGCAGATATATTATTATATCATGCTGATAAAGTACCAGTCGGTGATGATCAAAAACAACACCTTGAACTTACAAGAGATATCGCTCATAAGTTTAATACTGATTACAAATCAGATTACTTCAAGCTACCCGACCCAATTATTGACGAAAAAGCTCCTAGGATAATGAGTTTAAGAGACGCAAGCAACAAAATGAGTAAGTCTGATGTATCTAAATATTCTAGAATATTATTGACTGATTCAAATGATGATATTGCTACTAAAATTAGTAAAGCAAAATCTGACTCTCACAACATGCCATCAGATATTGAAGGGGTTAGCAATCGCCCTGAAATTAATAATCTTTTAAATATCTACACCGCTGTATCAAATCAGGATAAAAGCGAGGTCATAGATCAATTTTCAGGAAAGGAAATTTCATATTTTAAATCAGAATTAAAAGATGTTGTTATTAATTTAATTGAACCGATATCTTCTCGTATTCAAGATATTAAAAACGATAAAAATTTACTTATCAATACACTTAAACTTGGTTCAGATAAGGCTCGTGAAATTGCTACTAAGACGATATCTGATGTTGATAATTTGATGGGGTTAAATATTGAATAATATAACCGCTGTTTACAATGGTAAGAAAATTTCTCATATACCTGAGGATTTATTTATACCGCCTGAATACCTTAGGATTATTCTTGAAGAATTTGATGGTCCATTAGATTTATTGCTTTATCTCATAAAAAAACAAGATATAGATATAACAGATCTTCCAATATTTCCAATTACTGAACAGTATATGAGATATATTTCAATAATGGAAAATATGCATTTTGAGTTAGCAGCTGATTATTTAGTTATGGCATCAACATTAGCTGAAATTAAATCAAAGCTTTTACTACCAGTTGAGTCAGATGAAGATGAAGAAGAAGATCCACGAGCTAATCTAATTAAAAGGTTATTAGAATATCAAAAATATAAAAATGCCTCGGAGAGACTTGAGGAGATTCCAAGAAATTATCGAGATTTCTATGTTGTTACAAATGCAATTGATTATCAAAAAGCAATAATAATTGAGACACCAGACATTAAGATAGAACAATTAAAACATGCTTTTATAGATGTCTTAAAGAGAGCAGAGATATTCTCTACTCACAACATACAATCTGAAACTCTATCTGTCAGAGAGCGGATGACAATAATACTATCTCTTGTCAAAGATAATGAAAATATTGAATTTGAGAGATTATTCAATATAAAGGAAGGCAGGTTAGGTGTTATTGTTAGTTTCCTGGCGATACTTGAACTGGTTAAAGAATCATTAATAGATATTATTCAAAATAAATCTTTGTCAAAAATTTACATAAGTGTTAATAAATGAACTTTTCTCTTGAACATATAATTGAATGTTTACTACTAGTCAGTGATGAACCCCTGTCTAGTAATCAAATATTAAAGCTTTTAGATAACCCAAAATATAATAAGAAAAAAATTGAAGATGCAATTAATCAACTTAATATACAATATGAATCAAAGGCTATATTCATAAATAAGGTTGCAAGTGGTTACAGATTTCAAGCAAAGAGCGGACTTGAAATATATATTTCTAAACTTAAAGATAAGAGTTCGAATAAATTCTCGAAAGCATTCTTAGAAACTATTGCAATTATTGCTTATAAACAGCCTGTTACTAGAGGAGATATTGAAAATATTAGAGGTATAGCAGTTAACTCAAATATTATTAGAACACTTCTCGAACTTGAGTGGGTTAAAGTAGTAGGTCACAGAGACAGCCCTGGTAAACCTGAATTATTTGCTACAACTACTAAGTTTCTTGATTATTTTAATAAAAATAAATTATCTGAATTACCAGAGATTAGTGAAGTTGAGAGCTTATGATTATTCATTGAGTCTAGGCATCAACATAACTAGATTACACGGTTTCGTATCACTATTAAGCTGATGACTTATAATTTCTTCCCAGGCTGTTATGCATGCATCAGTCGAACCTGGTAAAACAAATATAAAAGTTTTATTGGCTACGCCTGCAACCGCACGAGATTGTAGTGAGGAGGTTTTTATTTTTTCGTAGGACTTCAGCCTGAATATTTCACCAAAACCATCAATTATTTTATCCAATAGTGGCATGACAGCTTCTGGCGTTCCATCAGAACCTGTGATACCAGTTCCTCCACTAATGATTACAGCATCTACTGCATCATCAACAATATGTTCAGACAGAACTTTTCTTATTTGATAGATATTGTCCTTAATTATAATTTTACTTACTAAACTATGACCGTCAGTTTCAATTAGACTTTTAAGTTTTTTTCCAGACTTATCTGTATCATCAGTCCGTGTATCAGATACTATTACAACAGCTATATTTAATTTTTTCATGCATAATAAATATAATCAAATTTTAATAAGATGTATAGAGTACAAAAAATACTGTCAAAAATTGGGTATTGTTCTAGGAGACATGCAGAAAGTCTTATTGAGTCTGGTCAAGTAAAAATAAATGGTAGAGTGGTCAATCTTGGTGATAAATGGCAACAAGGTGACACTTTAACGGTTAATGATCAAGAACTTGATCTTACAATCGCTTTAGATCAAAAAATTGAATTTATAAAATATTATAAACCTCTTGGCGAGGTAGTCAGTAGGAATGACCCTAATTTTCCTAAAACAGTTTTTGACCATTTACCAGATGTTGATGGGAAATGGATAAATATAGGTAGACTCGATGTAAATACAACTGGACTTATTTTGTTTACAAATAATGGTGACATGGCAAATAAAATCATGCATCCATCATATAATTTTGAGAGAGAATATATAGTAAAGATAGACAGACCTCTTGGCAAAAAAGATATTAGTTCACTAGAAAAAGGAGTCCCTATAAATGATAACTCTATAGGTAGATTCAACAGAATTGTTAATCTTACTAATAATTCTTATAAGATAACCTTATCGACTGGAAAATATAGAGAGGTGAGATATTCACTACAATACTTAAATTTCAAAACTATTTCACTACATCGCGTAAGATATTCAAATGTTTATCTTGATGATATGAGCGAAGGTGAATATAGATTACTTTCAGAGAGTGAAAGCTCTAATTTTTTATTTTAACTTTTAAGACACCATCGCCACCATCCTTTGCGTGCGCCGTGCAGGCAGCATTGACTATACTACATCTCTTTATAAAAGCCTGAGATGTAATCTTGATTCTTGGTATCTGGTCATGACTGTTTATGCCTTTACCACATATAATTTTTAAATAAGTATAGTTATTAGCATAAGCATTTGAGAAAAATGTATTTAATTGAATAATTGCGCTTTTGACTGTTTCTCCATGCAAATCTATACCTACTGAGATATCATCAACTTTCATTTTCCTTAACTTATTTAAAACATAATCTTGAACACCATTTTTTTTAAATTCAAATGTTCCAATAGTATTATCAATCAATGAAATACTATCAAAATCATAATCGAGATCGACATTTTCAAATGATTTATGTTTTTGTTCTCCATTATCATCAAATACATGACTATCTACATTTTTAAGCCAATCATCTAATTCTTTTATTTTTTTGCCTTTTTTCATAATTGATTAACAGATATGATGTATTTTTATATTATCTTCATATGGAGTTATTGTGAATATTTTGTTGTCAAATGATGATGGGTATAAGTCTATAGGTCTTAAAGCTCTTAGAGAAGGATTAATCCACTACGGTAAAGTCCTTACACTAGCTCCACACAAAGATATTAGCGCCTCAAGTAGTTGTTTAAGTGTTCACTCACCAGTTAAAGTTACTAAACTGTCGAGCTTATGTTACAAGGTGTATGGAACCCCTGCTGATTGCGTAAACATAGGCGCTAGAGGAATCTTAAAAAGATATCCAGATATCGTATTTAGTGGTATCAACTTTGGGTCAAATATGGGCGATGATGTTCTTTATTCTGGTACAGTAGGCGCAGCAATTGAAGGTAGGCATGCTAAATTTGGAAGTTATGCTATATCGATTGCAGAGAAAATTCCAAAACACTCTTATGATATCGATCAAAAGGTAAATTATATTTTGAAATATATTTTTACTAAACTCAGGATTTATAAAACATTATTTAATATTAATATCCCTGACATACCTTTTTCTAAAATCAAGGGTATAAAAGTCACTAGTTTAGGCAAAAGAAGAGTTTCCAAAAGAGCAAAGCAAAAAAATATTAATGGTAATACTTATTTTGAAATAGGTGACGTTGGAAACAACATTATGAATAAGGGTGATGATTTTTTTTATATCAAAAATAAATACATAACAGTTACACCTATTTTATTAGATATGACAAATAGATTCATTTATAAAAAATTAAAATAAAATATGAAAATCGATGATATTCTTGGTTCAGGACTTACTTCACAGGTAAGTAGAGAAAGACTTAAAGAAGAACTAAAAAAGTTAGGTATTAAAAACACCGAAGTCGTTAATTTAGTTTCATCTATGCCTAGACATTTATTCATAGATTCAGCGCTTTCGAATAAAGCCTATGAGAATGTTTCTTTACCGATTGGTTTTAAGCAGACAATTTCTCAACCATATATAGTTGCTAAAATGACTGAACTCATTCACGAGATGAGTTCAATGAATAATGTTTTAGAGATAGGAACAGGATCCGGATATCAAACAGCGATTCTCTCAATGTTGTTTAGTAAGGTAACTACTATAGAGAGAATTGCTTCGCTACATAATCAAGCAAAACAACGTCTTTCAGAGTTAGGGTTCAAAAATATAACTTATATACTAGGCGATGGGCATTTAGGGGATACATCAACATTATATTATGATGCTATAATCATTACAGCTGCCGCAACAGGTGTCCCTAAAATACTTCTAAATCAGCTAAGTTCATCTGGCAGACTTGTTGCACCTATAGTTATGGGAGATGGACAAAAATTAATTAAACTTAAAAATACTAAAAATGGTCTTGTAGAGAAAATTATAGAAGAAGTTGTTTTCGTACCTATGTTGGAAGGCGTTGAAAATTGTGAATAAACTTCTTGAAGCTACAATCAACAAATGCGGTTCAACCAAATCTGTCTTATATTTGAGGATTTTGAGTTTTACAGAGTCGATTTTTTTTCCAGTTCCAACAGATGCACTCCTAGCACCAATGGTACTGTCACGTAAGCATAATTGGGTGAGAATCACACTTATAGCATCATACTGGTCAGTCGTTGGTGGTGTTGTTGGTTACTTATTAGGTTTTTATATTTTTGATATAATTGAACCTATACTTTATGACTTTGGATTGTATAGTAAATATGTAATAGCTAAATCATATTTTATCTCGTATGGGCTTATTTTTCTTTTTGTAGCTGCATTTACACCTATACCATATAAAGTATTCACTATTTCTGCAGGTGTATTAAGTTTCAACTTGCTCTTATTCATACTCATATCACTGATTGGAAGATCAGCAAGATTTTTTTTAGTTTCATATATTTGTTTGAAGTATGGAGAGAGAATACTTGCATTGGTAAATAAGTATCTTTTAATTATTGCTGTATTTATCTTTTTTGTAATTGGATTGTTTTTATGGATATAAGATTGATGTAAAAAGTCTACGTTCTGACAATAATAAGTTGTGAGTTTTGCACGCTGAGTCAGTATTCATAAATTCTAAACCTTTCCCATAATTTTGCATAATTTTAATCAAACCTTGATTGAGTAAAACATTTTTTTCACCTGTTCCAATTAAAATAAGATCTGACATAGAGATAAACATTTCTATATCATCGAGAGAGATGTTTGACGGATTTTTTACACGGAAAGGTAGAATTAAATTATTATGAATCACAATTGGCTCTGAGTATGTTTTTTCGTTCAAAAAAATTGTTTTATTAACATATTTTTTGATATTAAAGTTATTTAAGTTCTTATCTTCAACCAGTTCCATTATCTTAAGAAATTAATATTTTTTAGTGATATTATATCTCCATTGTATAGGAGTATGGATGATTAAAATAGCAGTATGTGGATTTGGAACAGTTGGTCAAAGCTTCGTGAATCATGTCTCCAAATATCAAGATAAAATAATACATAATTGTGGTCATGATATTTCTGTATCAATAATAGCCGACAGATCAATTGATAAAAAGAAATTCGAAAATAGTCAAATAAAATTTACATCAGATATTATGAGTGTTGTTGATTCTGACTGTGATCTCATTGTTGAGTTGATAGGAGGGACAGATATTTCCTTTAATTTAGTTAAGGAGACAATCAAAAATAAAAAAGGTGTTATCACTGCAAACAAAGCGCTTATTGCAGAGCACGGTGATGAGATATTAGAATTAGCCTTTGAAAATAATACTTATGTAGGCTATGAGGCAGCCGTTGCTGGAGCAATCCCAATTATTAATGTCCTCAAACATAATATGCTGAATGAAAATATAATATCTATTAGTGGAATAATTAATGGTACTTGCAACTATATCTTAGATAAAATGTCTACAGAAAAGAAAAGTTTCTCTGATTGCCTGAAAAGAGCTCAAGAACTTGGTTATGCAGAATCTGACCCGACATTTGATATAGGAGGATTCGATGCTGCTCATAAAATATCTATACTATCTATGCTTGCCTATGGAATCAAATCACCTTTCAAAAAAATGCATATCGAGGGAATTGATGCTATTGATAGTATGGACATAGATTACGCGGATGAACTTGGTTATGCTATCAAACATATAGCCAGCGCCAAATCAAAGGGATCAAAAATTGAATGTATAGTTCATCCAGTATTAATTAATAAGAAAAATATTTTATCTAAAATCAGTGGCGTAATGAATGCAGTAAAAACACGTGGTGATAAATTTGGAGAATCTTTACTTTATGGTCATGGAGCAGGAGGCGATGCAACAGCATCAGCAGTTGTTTCAAACATTTCTGATTATTGTGTGCATCTTAATGGAAATTTTACTAATAAACCTAAACTTGAAGCTTACGCAGATGAAATCATCAATGTTAATGATATAGAGAATCAATATTATCTGAGAATGTTTGCAAATGATATTCCTGGAGTTATGGCTGAAATAACTACTTCACTGGCTAATCATGAAATTAGCATCGAGGCTGTTATGCAACATGAGCCGCTTGAGAATGAAAAATTAATTCCTATAGTCATGATTACAAACTCAATTAAATATAAAGAGATATTATCAGCAATTAAAAAAATTGAAGCAATGAATAATATCAATGGTTCCGTAAACCTTATAAGAGTTCTTAACGATAATGAATAAACAAGATTCACTTTTATATAAAAGCACTAGAGGAAAATCAAAAGAGCTTTTTTTTAAAGATGTTGTATTTGAAGGGTTAGCCTCTGATGGAGGTTTATATATCCCTAGAGAGTGGCCTAAACTTGATAGTGATTTAATTAACGATTTTAAGAATATGTCTTATCAAGAAATCGCTTTTTTTGTTTTCAGAGAGTACATTGACTCATCTTTATCTGACAGTGACTTGAAAGATCTTATTGATGAATCATATTCATCTTTTACTAACAAAGAGATTACTCCAATCAACAAGATAAGCGATAATGAGTATTTACTCGAGTTATTCCACGGTCCAACGTATGCGTTTAAAGATATTGCCATGCAATTTATTTCGAGATTAATGGACATTTATCTAAAAAAAGATGGTAGTCAAATTAATATTCTCGGAGCAACATCAGGAGATACTGGTTCTGCTGCAATTTACGGTTTTGAGTCTGTGGAATCATCTAATGTTTTTATTCTTCATCCTCATAATTTAATTTCACCAACTCAAAGAAAATTTATGACTACTGTATCTTCAGATAATATTATTAATATTGCTGTTAAAGGTAACTTTGATGATTGCCAAAATCTTATAAAAGAAATATTTTCTGATGAAAATTATAAGAAATCAAAAAATTTAGGTGCTGTTAACTCTATCAATTGGGCAAGGATTATGTGCCAGATTACTTACTACTTCTATTCTGCTAGCAGAGTCAATGACTCAGAAAACATTGTCTATTCGGTTCCCACAGGAAATTTTGGCGATATTCTCGCCGGATACATAGCTAAACAAATGGGATTAAATTTTAGAAAACTAATAATAGCTACTAATGAAAACAATATTCTAGATAGAGCATTGAAATCGGGAGAACATTCGATTAATAAAGTAATTAGTACTACATCACCAAGTATTGATATTCAGATTTCCAGTAATTTTGAAAGATTGATATATGATTCATGCAAAGATTCTGATCATGTATGTCAATTGATGAGAAACTTAAAGCAAAATAAATCATTTATTCTAACAAAAGAAATTAGAAGTTATATTTCAAATTATTTTACTTCTGATTCTGCAATTGAGAGTGAAGTCGAAGAAATTATTCTTAAGTATTTTAATGACTACAAAATTATATTAGATCCTCATACAGCAGTCGGTGTGGTCTGTGGAAAAAAATATCAATCATCAGATGATATTTTAGTAACTCTTGCTACAGCGCATCCAGCAAAATTTAAAGAAACTGTCTCTCGAATAATTTCAAATAACTCTTTTATCACCGATAAAGTGAGAGATTTAGATAAATTAAAAGAAAATATGATCATTGTTGATAATAATTCAAAAGATATTAAATCAATAATTGATGGAAAAGTTGCATGAGAGTTCTATTAATTCTATTTTTCCTAATCTTAGTAACCGGTTTAATTCGTAAAAAAATGAATATAAAGTATGAATTCATTCACTATCTTCTAACTCTATTGTTTTTTATATTTATATTTTTATTTGTTTACATTCTTGGCATGCATTTTTTAGGACATAGTATTTAATTATTTGTCTAAATACTTCTCTGCATCTAAAGCTGCCATACATCCAGCTCCTGCAGAAGTAATAGCTTGTCGATAAATAGAATCAGAAACATCTCCAGCTGCAAATACACCCTCAATTGAGCACTGTGTAGAATTTCCTGATGAGCCACCTTTGATATTGAGGTAACCTGTTTGATCCATATCAAGCACATCTTTGAAGATATCTGTATTTGGTTTATGCCCTATAGCAATAAATGCACCGGAGCATTCAATATTTTTTATTTCATCTGTCTCCACATGTTTAACACTTACAGCTTCAACTTTATTATCATCACCAAGCACTTCATTTAGAGTATGATTCCATACAAATTCTATTTTACCATCTTTTTCTTTTTGCTTAATTCTATCTACAAGTATAGCTTCTGCCCTTAATGTATCTCTTCTATGTATAAGAGTAACCTTTGAGGCTATGTTTGATAAGTATAATGCCTCTTCAACAGCTGTATTTCCTCCACCAACAACTACGACTTCTTGATCTCTGTAGAAAAAACCATCACATGTAGCACATGCAGATACACCTTTACCCAAGTATTTCTTCTCTGAATCTAGTCCTAAATATTTTGCCGAAGCTCCAGTCGCTATGATTAAGCTATCACAAGTATAGATAGCATCATCTCCAGTTAATTCAAATGGCTTGTTATTTAGATTTACAGATTTAATTTGATCCATAATTATTTCTGTATTGAATTTTTTTACATGTTCTTTCATTCTTTCCATTAAATCTGGACCTTGCAGGTCATTAGAGTCACCGGGCCAATTCTCAACATCAGTTGTTGTAGTAAGCTGACCGCCTATTTCAAGTCCTGTTATTAAGATTGGTTTTAGGTTAGCACGAGATGCATATAAAGCCGCTGTATAGCCTGCCGGACCAGAACCAAGTACTAGAAGTTTTGTGTGTTTTTTTTCCATAAAATTTGGTTTGTTCTAATAACCTGAACATTATACACAATAATTTGTTATCGATATACATATATAATTTACTATCAAAATTTTGTATAATTTACATTAAAATGAGGTGTATTTGGCACAAATAAGCAGAAACAAAAAGCTTTCCAAAACAAAGTTTAATTATTTGCCAAAAGAGATATTTAATTTCTTTTTTCTGACCTTCGCTCTACTTTTCAGTCTTTCAATAATTTCATATGATCCGTCTGATCCTAATTTTTTTAAAACAGGTCTTGGCGATACAATAAATAACTATATTGGAATAATTGGATCATATGTTTCACATATGACATTTATGATTTTTGGTAATGTTTCATATTTAATTGCTTTATTTATAATTTATTTATCGCTATCAAAATATAGAATTATTTCACCATCTAATGCAGTTACTATTGCACGCATTCTACTACCGGCCTTTTTCTTTCTTAGTTTTTGTACGATCCTAGAAAATATATCATCTAGTTCCGGAGGATATATTGGACATATAATTTTTAATTATTCTTCTAATTACATCGGAACTTTTGGAGCTCTTATTGCATCTCTATTAATTACTATTTATTCATTAGTTTATTACTTAGATATTTCACTAAACGCTTTATATAAAAAAACTAAAAAACTGGGAACATATTTATATTTAAAAACAAAATATAAAATTAGCTCTTTTTTTGAGCAATTAAGTTTGAAAATTAAACTCTCAAAACAAAGAGAGCGTAATAAAATCAGAGATCTTCATAAGGAGCCAAACTCTGCAAAAATAAACATCATAAATCTTAAAAAGCCAGAAAGTAAACGAGCATTTAAAGAAAAGCAACAAACATTATTTGTTGATCAAAATAATAAATTGCCACTTATTGAGTTTCTTGAAAAACATGATTCAGAAATCATCAATCACGATGAAGCTTCGCTCAAACTTATGTCTGAGATGTTGGAACAGAATCTAAGTCATTACGGAATATCAGCTAAAGTTAAAGCGGTCAAACCTGGACCAATAGTGACATTATTTGAGATAGAGCCTGTAGCAGGTACTAAAGCATCAACTATCAACAATATTAGTAAAGATCTTGCAAGGACTATGACTGTTCCTAGTCTTCGTGTCGTTGAAACTGTTCCTGGAACTGCCCACATAGGAATTGAAATACCTAATGATGATCGTGAAACGGTCTCACTTAAAGATATCATATGTTCAAAAGAATTTGAGAATTCTAGAGCATCACTCACTATGGCTTTAGGCAAAGATATTCAAGGAAAACCAGTTTGTGTAGATTTACATAAACTTCCTCATTTGTTAGTAGCAGGTACAACAGGCTCTGGGAAATCAGTTGCTGTTCATTCAATGATTATAAGTTTACTCTATAAACATGATATTGATCATTTGAAATTTTTAATGATTGATCCAAAAATGCTGGAGTTAAGTTCATATGAAGGGCTCCCACATCTTCTGCATCCTGTCGTGACAGATATGAATGAGGCTAAAAGCGTTCTCTACTGGTGTGTTCAGGAAATGGAAAGAAGATATAGATATATGATGGATTTAAACGTACGAAATATTCAATCTTACAACAAACAAATTAAGGAAAATAAAGAGCAGGGCATAGATGCAATCTATTCACCTACAGAAGGGAATAACGAGAAATATCATCAAAAACTGCCATATATAGTAGTGGTAGTAGATGAATTTGCAGATATGATGCAAACAGTTGGCAAGAAAGTTGAAGACCTAATCATTCGTCTGTCACAAAAAGCAAGGGCTGCTGGTATTCATCTAATTTTAGCTACACAAAGACCATCGGTTAATGTAATAACTGGTCTTATTAAAGCAAATATACCAACTCGCTTAGGTCTAAAAGTTTCTTCAAACATTGACTCAAGGACAATTCTTGATTCTATGGGAGCCGAACAGCTATTGGGTTTAGGTGATATGTTATACAGAGGTTCAGGTACTCATGTTCTACAAAGAATTCACGGAGCTTTTGTAAGTGAACAAGAAATTGCTAAAGTATCTGATTTTCTAAGAGAACAGAAAGTTACTGATGATATCGAATCAATTCTACTCGAAGAGGATGATAATGAAGATAATGCAGAAATAAATGAAACATCGGATGAACTTTATAATGAAGCGGTTAATATAGTTAAAGAAACTAGAAAAACCTCCATATCATTTTTACAAAGAAAACTCAAAATTGGTTATAATCGAGCTGCAAACTTAATTGAGGCAATGGAAGCTAAAGGTATATTGTCTGAACCTCAACAAAATGGAAACCGAGAGATTTTATAACTAAATGATTGATTTAAAAGCTACACTTGCAAAACCAGAAAATATTAGCAAAAAACTTAAAACAAGAGGCTATAGTCTTAATCTAAAATTTATTGAAGAGCGCTCAGAATTAAGAAAACAACTTATTCAAGAAAAAGAAGATTTAGCAAGTGAAAAAAATAAATTATCTGATTCATTTAAATCTGTAACAGATGACTCAGAAAAAAAAGAGTTAATGAATAATTCTAAATCTATTGATGAAAAAATTCAAAATCTAAAATTATCTCTTGAAGAGGTTGAGGATAGCCTAAATTCATACTTATTGGAGGTTCCAAATATTCCCTATGATAATTGCCCAATTGGCAATAATGAAAATGATAATAGATTAATCGAAAGATTTGGTGATATCAATACTAGTAATTCACAAGAACATTCAGACATATTAGCTCAACTTGATATGTTGAGCTTTGAAGATGCTGTAAAAATTACTCAATCAAGATTTGTAGTACTCAAAGGTAAGATAGCATCGTTACATAGAGCTCTTGTAAACTTTATGCTCAATATACAATCCGGGAATGGCTACACTGAGTATAATGTTCCATATATTTGTAACGCAAACAGTTTGACAGGAACTGGACAATTACCTAAGTTTGAAGAAGATTTGTTTAAAATATCTAATTCTAATCTATATCTTATTCCAACTGCTGAGGTCCCTTTGACTAATGTCTATAGAGATAAAATTTTTTCTCTTGAAGAACTTCCTGTTTTAATGACGTCTCACACACCATGTTTTAGATCAGAAGCTGGATCTTATGGTTTAGATACTAAAGGAATGATAAGACAGCATCAATTTGAAAAAATTGAACTTGTGCAAATTGTCCATCCTGATCAGTCTGAACAAGCACTAGAGCAGATTACTAATCACGCTAGATCTATACTGGATCTTCTTGAATTACCATATCAAGTAGTTGAACTTTGTACTGGTGATTTAGGTTTTTCCTCAATGAAAACTTATGATATTGAGGTATGGTTCCCAAGCCAGGATAAATATAGAGAAATATCATCATGTAGTAATTTTGGTGACTTTCAATCAAGAAGGCTAAATATAAAATACAAAGAAAATAAAAAAAAGAATTTTGTTCATACATTAAATGGTTCGGGTTTAGCTGTAGGTCGAACACTTGCGGCACTTGTTGAGAACAATTTTGATGGTAAAAAGATTACAATTCCTGATTGTCTGTATAAATATCTTAATTTTAAAACCATTGAATTGTAATACCTATTACTTTTCATCTATAATGACGGCTTACGGAGACGTGCCAGAGTGGTTGAATGGGCCGGTCTTGAAAACCGTTAGGGTGTCAAAGCCCTCGTGGGTTCGAATCCCACCGTCTCCTAAATAATATTTTGAATTCTAAGAAATACTATAGTTGGGTACTTTATGATTGGGCTAACTCAGCTTATGCAACAATTGTCTTAGCAGGTTTTTTTCCTATCATTTATGCAGAATATTACGCAACAACAATTACTGATTCTGAACGTACACTTTATTTAGGTGTTTCAAATTCAGTTGCAAGCATAATATTAATTTTCATTGCACCTATATTTGGCTTACTTTCTGATAAATTTTCAAACAAGAAATTATTTTTATTTATATTTGCTGCTTTGAGTATATCTTCTACTTTTGCTTTATCGATGATATCAAATGATAGTTATATTTTAGCATCTATCTTGTTTTCCATTTCCTTGTTAGGTTTTATGATGTCCAATGTTTTTTATGATTCAATGCTATTAAATTTCGAATCTGATAATTATGACGTAGTTTCATCCATGGGATATGCTTTTGGTTATTTGGGTGGTGGTTTAGCATTCGTATTTTCTCTCGCTTTACTTTACATGCAAGGAGAGTCTTCAGTTGACCTTATCTCATCAAAAAAAATTGTTTTCATAATTGCAGGTCTATGGTGGACGATATTCATGATACCTCTGCTTTTATTCTGGAAAGAGAATAAAAACACTACTGCATCAACAACTGTATTCAATACATTTCATGAAATTAGATTAAATAAATCAATTTTTTATTTTTTGATTGCTTACTGGGTGTATATTGATGGTGTTGATACTGTTATTAGAATGGCTATAAATTATGGTTTAACTATTGGCTTCAACTCATTCGATCTTCTTATAGCACTTCTGGTTACACAATTTGTTGCATTTCCTGGCACTCTACTTATTAATAAATTTGCTGAATATTTTTCAGCTGAGACAGCAATTGTAGGTTGTTTACTAGTATATCTCGTTATTACTGTACAAGCATATTTTTTGAATTCTATAATCGGATTTTATTTAATCGCTTCGCTTGTAGGTCTTGTTCAAGGTGGCATACAAGCCCTTAGTAGATCATATTTTGCAAGATTAATTCCTAACAAAAAACACTCTGAGTATTTTGGTATATACAATATGTTAGGTAAATTTGCAGCTTTATTAGGACCTATTATTGTTGGTCTAGTAACATTTATAACAGATGATTCAAGATTGGGTATATTGAGCATAAGTATATTCTTTATTTTTGGTATAATCTTATTTTCTCACTCAAGAAAGTATAAATTAAATTAACGGTAGGTTGGCAGAGTGGTCGAATGCGCCACCTTGGAAAGGTGGTTAGCGAGCAATCGTTACAAGGGTTCGAATCCCTTACCTACCTATTACAATTCAACATCAGCAAAATTGCATTTATTGAATTGATACATGTTAATATATATTTCTATTTATGACGCAGTCCATCCAAAAGCTATCTGATATAGAAAAGATAAATCTAAATAATGCTGTTGAATTTCTTGTGCCTTATGTCCACGCAATTGTAAAAATATCATCTGAAGTTGATTTAACAACATCAGAATTTAAGAGTAAAATTACAAGCCTTCATCTAGAAATTAATTCAGAAGATAAAGGTAGAATTGAGGCGTCAGCAAATCATAATAATTTTGAGTTTTCTTTATTATATACAGGGACAAGAAGTTTTGTTCTAACGATTAAAGGTTTACGGAATTTTGAAGGTTTTTCATTTATGGAAACAAATAAGGGCATGAATCTTCATGATGATCTGAGTTCAAATAACGCACACGTAAGCAATATGATAATGAATCAATTTTTAAAATATTATAAAAGCCCATATTTAATAACTGATGTGTATAAAAAATTTTTAGAAAACGGTGAGAGTTTTATATGAGAATATCAATAATAGGCGCCGGTTATGTTGGACTTTCAAATGCAGTGCTTTTATCAACTAAACATGATGTCATATGCTACGATATTGATAAAGCTAAAGTAGATCTTATTAACGATAAAAAATCTCCCATCAAAGATAAGTTAATTTCTCAATATTTACGCACAAAGAAAATATCATTAAAAGCAACATCGCAACTTGATTCATCTGTTTTTAAATCAAAAATTATTATTATTTCTACACCCACTAATTTTGATAATAAAAAAAATAAATTTGATACATCTTCTATTGATCAAGTTTTAAAAAAGCTATCTAGTAATAAAGTACAATCAACGATTGTGATTAAATCTACAGTTTCAATTGGATATACGGAATCTGCTTGCAAAAAATATAAAAAATTGAAAATATATTTTTCTCCAGAGTTTCTTAGAGAAGGAAAAGCATTGGAAGATAATCTATATCCATCAAGAATAATAATCGGTGGTAATGACAAATATTCTAGAGAATTTATTCAAACTATAAAAAATGTAGCTCTTAAAAAGAATATTAAAACATTGTATATGTCTAATAGTGAAGCGGAGTCTGTAAAATTATTCTCAAATACCTATCTTGCAACACGCGTTTCTTTTTTTAATGAATTAGATTCATTTTGTCTTGAGAAAAAATTAGATTCTAAAGCTATTATTGATGGACTATCATCGGATTCTAGAATAGGGGACATCTATAACAACCCATCCTTTGGCTTTGGAGGCTATTGTCTTCCAAAAGATATAAAACAATTGCGTTCAAGTTTTGGTAACATTCCCAATGCTCTGGTAAAATCACTCGGCAATTCTAATCGGTTGCGAAAGAAGCATATTGTGAATGATATTTTAAAGCTTAAGTGTAGGAATATTGGTATATATTTGCTTGCTATGAAGAAAGATTCAGATAACTTCAGAGAATCAAGTATTATTGATATAATAAAGCTGCTTAGAAAAAGCAGCAAAAATATTTTTATATATGAACCTTTATTGAATGAGAAAAAAACTATATTCGGTTGTGATGTTTTAAATGATTTTGAAAAATTCTTAAAAAAATCAGATATTATAATTACTAATAGACACTCACATAAACTCAATAAAGTATCAAATAAGGTTTATACACGTGATATATATGGAGAAAATTAATGTCAATTAAAATTAATTTTGTAAGAGGAGATGAAGTTCTAACAACAACAATGAGTGTGGGTCGTACTATGCTTGATGCTGCAAAAAAATTAAAAATTCCTGAAATACCTGCTATATGCAATGGCTCTTGTAACTGCGGAACTTGTCATGTTCACATCGACCCAGAATGGGTGGATAAGATTGAGCCTATGGATCCGGGTTCAATGGAATTATTTATGTTAGAGCGCTCTGATGACTATGATGAACAAAGAAGTCGTTTATGTTGTCAAATGGACATTTATGACGTTTATGAGGGCCTAACTGTTCATCTAATTGATAATAGACAAGATAAATAACTATGCTTAATCAGAACTTCCATGAAAAAGTTGTGATGCAATCATCTCAATTTGAATCTGTGTCTTCGCCGTGTGACGGTGTAATCAGAACATTATTGGAAAGAAGTGAAGATTCTGAATACGCAATATCTACTACTTTAGTAGAATTTCAACCCGACTCGCGCTTTGATGAACATATACATGATCACGGAGAAGAGTTATTTGTTATAGAGGGTACATTTTCTGATGAATTTGGTCATTATCCAGAAGGCACTTACATTAGAAATCCAAATGGTACTAAACATAGTCCGTTTAGCAAAAATGGATGTAAATTATTTGTAAAATTAAGACAATTTGACAACGAAGACGATAAAAAAATTATTATAAATACCAATAAACAGCCATGGTTGCCTGGATTGGTAAAAGGCCTTGAGGTTATGCCGCTTCATAATTTTGAGCATGAGAATACTGCTTTAGTAAAATGGGATAAAAATACCCAGTTTAATTTTCATCAACATTTTGGTGGCGAGGAAATACTTGTTCTTAGCGGAACTTTCTATGATGAATTTGGAAGCTATCCTAAATTAACTTGGATAAGAAATCCGCATATGAGCAAGCACACTCCTTACACCCTAGATGATGGAGCATTAATTTTTGTTAAAACCGGACATCTATTAAGTCGATAATATGAATAATAAAATACTCGCTTTAAAATATAGACCAAGATTTTTTAATGAAGTCATTGGACAAGATTTTTGCGTTCAATCACTTAGTAATTCAATCAAGTTAAATAAAATGCATAATGCTTACCTTTTCTCTGGCACTAGAGGAGTAGGTAAGACTACTATCGCAAGAATATTTGCAAAATCTTTACTTTGCAAAGAGGGTATTTCAGATATGCCATGTGGTAAATGTGAATCTTGTCTTGGTATTGATAGTAACAATAATCTTGATTTAATTGAAATTGATGCTGCTTCAAGAACAAAAGTTGAAGATACTAGAACCTTAATGGAAAATGTACAATATGCACCTACATCATCAAGATTTAAAATTTACCTAATAGATGAAGTACACATGTTGTCCACAAAAAGTTTTAATGCATTATTAAAGACTATTGAAGAACCTCCTGAACACGTTAAGTTTTTGCTCGCTACTACTGATCCTGAAAAACTTCCAGAAACAGTTATTTCAAGATGTTTACATTTTAAATTAGATTCAATTACAAAAGATAAGCTAGCAGAATTTATACGAGCAACGCTTGATAAAGAATCGATAGAATATGAAGAGAATGTTCCTCTAATTATTGCAGAAGCTGCTAGAGGAAGTGTCAGAGATTCAATGAGTATTTTAGAACAATGTATATCATATGGTAACGGTAATCTTAAATATTCTGAAATTTCTCAACTTCTAGGAATAGTAGATGAAAAACTAGTTGATGATATTTTATTAAATCTAATTAATAATTCTATATCTAATATCCATTCACTTTTGGATAATAATACGTCAAACAATTATTACAAGCTTCTCGATTGTCTTATTGAACGTGTTTTTCAAATTTCAATTTCGCGAAAGTCTGACTTAAAAAGTTATAACTTACCCAAAGAATTATTAGTTGATACATTAAACCTTGAGGATTTGCAGTTATGGTATTCAATCCTGCTCCAAGCAAAAGAAGACTTTGGATCGGCATCGTCTAAAAAGGATCATTTGCTCATGATCTTATTGAGAATTAATTTATTTACTAATTATCCTAACAATCAAGATATTGAACCAAAAAAAACTAGCAATAATAATAAAGAGAAAAACGAAAACAATACTATAAAAAAAAAAGTAATTGAAGACAAAGTTTCAGAGACAGATACTGCAGGTTATTCGCTTGACTCCCTAAAAAAATTCATTAGCACACGAGATATTCAAGGACTAATGCTTGATTTATCGCAGAATTCAATTATTGAGTCACATAACAAATATACAAAACTCATAATAGATGAATCAAAGAAGAATACTTATCCAAAAAAATGTGTTGATGACTTTACCACACTAATAATTGATTATTTCAAAGTTACAAATGAACTTATTATTGAATACTCAAATGATATATTTACATTGTACAAACAATCAGTTAATGAGAAGTTAAAATCTCAGGATGATATGTATAACTCAATTAAGGATAACACTCTTATTAAAGAGATTGAGGATGTTTTTGATGCTAAAATAGATAAACAAAATATTAGAAAACTATGACGGGGAATTATTATGGGCATGTTTGACAAAATGAAAGAAGCAAAAAATATGTACAGCAACATAAAGAAAGCTCAAAATGAAATTAACAAAATTAAAGTCGAGGGAACAGCCGGTGCAGGAGCTGTATCTGTTACAGTTAAAGGGAATCATCAGATTGTAAGTATTAAAATAGATGATGATACGCAAAAAGGTAATAAAAAAATACTCGAAGATTACCTTGTTGCTGCATGCAACGATGCTATGAACAAACTAGAAAAAGAAACAAAAGATAAAATGGGTAGCGTTATGAACTTACCTGGCGGCATGAAGTTACCATTTTAATTTAAATGATTAAATCTAAATATCTTGAAAATCTGATAGATGCATTAACTATTTTACCAGGTGTAGGGCGTAAGAGTGCTCAACGAATGGCTTATCAGTTACTTAACTCTAATCCTGAAAAATCAATTCATTTAGCTAATCAACTCAATAATATCGACTCTAAAATATCTAAGTGTAAAATATGTGGGTTATTCATGGATATAGATGAGGTTGAAATTCAGACTGATGATTCATGTCATTTTTGCGAGAGAGAAAATAGAGATTCATCACTAATTTGTATAGTTGAGTCTGCAACAGATGTTTATACAATTGATGAAAGCACAAACTATCGAGGATACTTTTTTGTTTTACAAGGCAGCTTGTCACCTATTGATGGTAGAGGTCCATCAGAAATAGGTTTAGATAAACTTGAAATGAAATTATCAAAAAAAAATATCAATGAATTAATTCTCGCAACTAGTACAACAATCGAAGGTGAAGCAACTGCACATTACATTAAAGATATGGCCTCTAGGCAAAATATTAATATCTCACGACTAGCATTTGGTTTACCATTAAATGGCGAAATTAGTTTTCTAGATAATGAGACAATATCTCATGCCTTTAATGAAAGAAAAACTTTTTAAAGCATTATAGCTTTATCTATTTTAGCAGCACATATAAAATCGTTTTCAGATAAACCATCAATTGCATATGTAAAGTATTTAACTTTTGCGGTGTTATAGCCAAAGGTTATTTCAGGGTGGTGATCTTCACTATGTGAAATATATATTATTAAATTTATTATTGAAGATATCTCATAGTGATTCTTGCGGGTATATGTTTTTTCAATGAATTTAAAATCATCACCAAGTTTCCACTCAGAGTTCAATTTAGACAATAATTTTTCAGCCTCATCTTTTGAGAGTGGATCTAAGCCCCCTTCACATGGTACACACTTTTTTTTATCTAAATCAGTCATTTTTAATATTAAGGTTATTTATTCTCTCCAATACAGTTGGGTGTGAGTAGTAAACCACAGCATAAATTTTGTTTGGTATTAAGAAAGTTAAATTTGATTTGTATAATTTTGTTAGAGAGCTTATCAAAAGACTTTTATCTACTTGTTTTGAAGCAAAACTATCAGCTTCGTACTCATTTTTTCTTGACAGTATAGAAAAAAATGGATCAATAAAAAAGCTGACAACTTGATATGTAAAGATCAGCGCAATAAGTTGTGATGCCTCATTAAATGGTAAATTCAAATACTCAATATATGCAGAATTATTAATTAGATTTGATAAAACAAATAAACCTAAAAAAATTATAATCGTTGATAACAACAATGATTTAGAAATATGTTTATGCTTATAGTGACCTATTTCATGAGCCAATACAGCTTTAATTTCCTTTGGGTTTAACAACTCTAGAAGAGTATCGTAAAATACAATCCTTCTATTTTTAGAAAATCCAGTGAAATAAGCATTTGGATGTTTTGATCTTTTTGATTGGTTCATTACAAATAAATTATCAATACTAAAGTTCGTTTTTTTTGATAGATCATCGATTTCATTTTTTATTTCTTCATCATCTAGATTTTCAAATTTGTTAAATAATGGAGATATATACGTTGGATATATGAAAATACTTATTATAGTTATTGAAAAAATTGTCAAGGCCATTAAAAACCACCACAATTCTTTGAAATCAATTATATAAAAGAAAACAGAACTTATAAACGATACTAAAGCTAAAGACATTACAATTGATATGAGTTGATCTTTAAAGAATAGAAACTTTGTTGATGTATTGAATTCGTATTTTGTCTCAATAACAAATGTTGAGTAATATGATAAGGGTAACATTGATAAAACTATGACTACAAATACGGTTAGTATAGTTAATAAGTTTATAAAATAGTCATTAATAAAATAAATATTTATTGTTGTATTTATTTGATGAATACCTCCACCAATTAAAAAATAATATACCCATGACATGTATATAATATTTCTTAACATCGATATTCGAAGTTTAGAAATATTATATGAACGTGATTTAGATTCTTGTTGTTCATCTATACCTAATAAAGTTGCAGATTTTGAATCAACCTTTGCAGTTTTAGTTGTGTATATCTGCATTGCGTCAAGCGCAAGTTTTGCAAATAGGTACGCCAAGATAATTAATGTTACTTCACTCATAATTAATGTGGTTTTACTTTACTAAACAATTATACTAATCTTAGCTCATGAAAGATAGAAGTAACATGATTTGGATTGATCTCGAAATGACGGGACTCGATACTCAAAGAGATTACATTATAGAAATTGCATCGATTGTTACAGACAAAAACTTAAATATTCTAGATGAGGGACCCAACTTAGTTATCAACCAACCAGATGAAATTTTAAATTCTATGGATAAGTGGAATACAGACCATCACAATAATAGTGGCCTAGTTCAGAAAGTTAAAGATAGCAATATAACTGAATCAATAGCTGAAAAACAAACAATTCAATTTTTATCAAAATATGTATCAAAAGGGACCGCGCCTTTATGTGGTAACACAATTTGTCAAGATAGAAGATTTTTAGCACGATGCATGCCTGAATTAGAGGCATTCTGTCATTATAGGAGTATCGATGTTAGTTCAATACGAGAACTTGGAAAAAGATGGTACTTTGAAGATATTGATAATTTTCAAAAACATTCTAATCATAGAGCTCTCGACGACATCAGAGATTCAATTGATGAATTGAGATATTACAGAAAAACTATCTTCAAGCTTTAGATACTAGTTTCATGAAGTAATCTTTCTTATTATTTTTTAACTTAGTCGCGTTTTTATATTTTTCATCTAGATATAAATAATCTTTATTAAAATGAAGACCTCGGCTTTCTTTCCTATCAGAAGCTGACTTTATGATTATGTCGGCAACATCAATAATATTTCTTAACTCAAGCAAATCTACAGTAATAGAATGTGTATGATAAAACTCATTTATTTCACTGTGTATAAGGCTTAATCGCTCTTTAGCATATGCTAACATTTTATCTGATCTAACAATGCCAACATAATTCCACATAATCTTTCTCAATTCAGCCCAGTTATGTTTTATAAGAACTGTTTCTTCATTAGGCTTTGAAACATAGCTATCATCCCACAAAGGCAATTCATTTTTTTTGCTGGAGCCAGTCTTTAACATTTTGATTTTTTTACAGCACTCCATTGCCATAACTGAGCATTCAAGTAGAGAATTACTTGCAAGTCGGTTTGCTCCATGAAGACCTGTGTGAGCCACTTCTCCTATAGCAAATAGATTAATGCATTCTGTTTGGCCAGAGACTGTTGTTTCAATTCCACCACATGTATAATGTGCAGCCGGTACAACAGGTATCGGTTCTTTTGTGATATCAATTCCTAACTCTTGGCATCTTTGATAAATAGTTGGAAATCTTGATAGTATAAAATTTTTATCTTTCGATGAGATATCAAGATATACATGATCATAGTTGTTATTTTTCATCTCTGAGTCAATTGCTCTCGCGACAACATCTCTTGGAGCAAGTTCTGCACGATCATCATATTTTTTCATAAAGCAATTACCATGTAAGTCTTTTAGCTTTGCTCCTTCTCCTCTTAGAGACTCTGATATAAGAAAATTTTTTTCATCAGGATGAAATAAGCACGTAGGATGAAATTGAATAAATTCCATGTTCGCAATAGTGCAACCAAATCTCCAGGCCATTGCTATACCATCTCCAGTAGATGTTTGTGGGTTTGTTGTATATTGATATATCTTGCTTGCACCACCAGATGCTAGGACAGTTATATTAGATTTAATTGTTATTACATCTTTTTCATCATTGTCAAATGCGTATAAGCCTTCACATATATTATCTTTTTTACCTATTAAATCTATCGCCATATAATTTTCTTTGTATATGATATTTTTGGAATGCATAATTATTTTCATCAGAGATGAGTGAATCTCTTCACCTGTATTGTCGTTGTGATAAATTATTCTTCTCTTGGAATGTCCGCCCTCAAGAGTTTGATTGAATATTTGTCCTTCTTTATTGAACTTAACTCCATGTTGAGCAAGAAGATCAATACTTTGTTTACCTTGTTTAATGATATTCTCTACAGCATTGACATCACATAGTTCATGCCCATTTTTTACGGTATCTTTAATATGGTAATTAACATGATCATTATCATCTACGACAGCCGCAATACCTCCTTGTGCCCATGCGGTTGAACATTTATTTGAGGAAGTCTTACTTATTAATGTGACTTTAAACTCTTTAGACAATTCTATTGCCGTAAGTAATCCAGATACACCTGTCCCAACAATCAAGATTTCAGTATTAATCCTAGTCGGCATATACTATAAAATAACATAATTGAAAATGACTACAAATATCAATATTGAAGAGGATGATGAGATTATAAAAAAGTGTCTATCTGGAGAGATAGAAGCGTTTAGATACCTTGTTGAGAAATATCAGATTAGAATAATCAATACATGCTTCAAGTATACTAAAAATATTGTTGATGCTGAAGATGTGGCACAAGAAGTGTTTCTCAGGGCTTATGATAATCTTAATAATTTTAAGTTTGATAGTAAATTTTATTCCTGGTTATACAGAATTGCAGTAAATACTAGCCTCAATTACATTAATTCTAAAGAAAAACGTAAAGAAAAAGAAACTATTTCTGATGAATCCTGTCTAAATATTTCAAATACATCATCTGATAATCCTAGTGATTATTATCAGATGATGGAGTTAATAAATAAAGTTGAGCCTTTATTTAATAATTTACCTGATGATTTAAAAAAGTTGTTGGAGTTATATGAAATTTATGATTATTCTTATGAAGAAATATCAAAAAAACTTTCTGTGCCAATTGGAACTGTGCGATCAAGGTTGCACAGAGCAAGGAGTATGCTAATCTCGAATTTTAATAATTTATACGATGAATAAGAACTATAAAATACTGGGAATAATAATAAGCGGGTTGAACAAAGACTATCCGAATAAAGTATCAAAAAACTTTACAGACCAGGTTATGTTTAAGATAAACTCAAGACAAATATCTAATAAAATTTCATTTAATAAAAGAGATTTGCTTAATATTGCTGCATCTATATTTTTTGCAGTTATTACATCAATAATCTTATTTGACTTTAACTCATCTGAAAATAATCTTGTTGTAAAAGAAGTAAATGAAAAAGAGGCTATTAATAAAGACATCATCAGAAAAGTAATTGATAAAGATGCCTGCACAGATGAGGTTAAAAATGATATGCTTACAGGCAATGAATGTAATTAAACTTAGTAAATATATTGCAAGCTGTCTTTCTGTAGCACTTATTTATTCAACAAGTGTATTCGCTCAATCCTATCCTGATTTTACTAAAATTGTAGAACAAAATATGCCTGCAGTTGTAATTGTCAACGCCACTAGATCTAAGCCAAATACTAATAATAATCAGTTTCAAACTCCACCTGGTATGCCTGACGAATTCAATGATTTATTTAAAAAATTCTTTGATGAGAGAAGAGGCATGCCTGAGAGAAGAGCACCTAGTTCTGGCTCAGGTTTTATTTTATCTAGCGATGGATACATCATGACTAATCACCATGTAGTCAATGGTGCTGATAAAATTATGATACTTACTAATGATCAATCAAGATATGAAGCTGAACTTATTGGTTCTGATAAAAGAAGCGATTTGGCTCTGCTCAAAATTGACTCAAGAAACTTACCAACAGTTAGAATCGCATCAGATGACAATGTTAAATTAGGAGAATGGGTTCTAGCTATTGGGTCTCCCTTTGGATTCAACCAAACAGTAACTGCTGGTATCGTGAGCGGCAAGCAAAGAAAGTTAGCTGGTGATAATTACGTTCCATACATTCAAACCGATGTTGCTATAAATCCTGGCAATTCTGGCGGTCCTTTGTTCAATTTATCTGGCGAGGTAATTGGCGTTAATGCACAGATATATAGTAGAACAGGTGGTTTTATGGGTGTTTCATTTGCAATACCATCTGACACCGTGAATGATGTTTACTATCAATTAAAAACAAAAGGTAAGGTTAGTAGAGGATGGCTTGGCGTTTACATCCAAGAGATTGACGATAAACTAGCTAAAAGTTTTGGCATGAAAAAACCTAAAGGAGCACTTGTAAGTAAAGTTCTTTCAAATAGCCCTGCAGAGAAAGCAAAAATTCAACAAGGTGACGTTATTTTAAAATTTAATAACAATGATATAAATAAATCTACTGACTTACCTCTTGTGGTAGGGCAATCTAAAGTAGGGCAATCATTTAATGTACAAATCATGAGAAATAGAATGATCATGAATTTATCAGTTACACTTGAAGAGCTGCCTACAGAAGAAAAAATAGCTTCAATTGGTTCAGGAAATAAAAAAATTATATCTAATGCAATTTCAGGCATTTCTGTTAGAAATATGTCAATTGATGACAAGAAGAATTTTGATTTATCAAGTGGTGTGGTAGTTACTGGTATTAATGAAAGTATCAATAACAACTATGATCTAAAATTGAATGATGTAATAACTAAGATAAATAATAAAGTCATTAATAACACTAATGATTTTACCAAGATTATGAATTCCGCGAGTAACAATAGCTATGTTAACCTACTTGTTTACAGACAAGCAACACCGCTATTCATTGCTTTAAAAATCTCTAAATAGATTTGATGTTTTAAGTCTCTAATATATCATAGAGCCATAATGAATATCAGAAACATCGCTATAGTAGCTCACATTGATCATGGAAAATCTACTCTAGCTGATCGTCTAATTGAAAAGTATGGTGAAATCAACACTAGGAATATGCAAGATCAAGTTCTTGATTCAATGGACCTCGAAAGAGAACGTGGAATTACGATTAAAGCCCAAACAGTCTCTCTGAAAGTAAATTATGAGGGCGAAGAATTCTACCTTAATATAATTGATACTCCGGGCCACGTAGACTTCTCTTATGAGGTATCAAGATCATTATCAGCATGTGATGGAGTAATATTACTTGTAGATGCAACGCAAGGTATAGAGGCTCAAACATTAGCACACTATAATCTTGCTACAGAATTGAAACTCAAAATTATTCCCGTTATAAATAAAGTAGATCTTCCGTCAGCAGATACATCATCTGTATCAAAGGATTTATCTGAATTAACAGGAGTTTCAGAGAACGAAATAATAAAAGTAAGTGCTAAATCCGGTTTAGGCATTGATGATTTAATAACAAGTATTTTGTTAGATATACCGGCACCTAAAGGACAAAATAATCTAGAATTAAAAGCTCTTATTATAGATTCATGGTTTGACAATTATTTAGGCATAGTTGTTCTAATAAAAGTAATTGATGGCGAAATAAATCTAAAAGATAAAATTAAAATACTCTCTAATAATAGAGAATTTATTGTTGATAAGCTTGGAACATTTAATCCTGAAATGAAGAACACATCTTGTTTAAAATCAGGTATGGTCGGTTTTATGATTGCATCTATTAAAACACTTGATTCTGCACCTGTTGGAGATACAATCACGCTCTCAAAATTCAATAATATAGAGGCATTTCCAGGATTTAAGAAAATTCAACCTAGAGTTTTTTCAGGGTTTTATCCAGTTGATTCAAATGACTATCAAGAATCAAAAAAAGCTCTAGATAAACTATCTTTAAACGATAATTCTTTTACATATGAACCTGAGAGTTCACAATCACTTGGACATGGTTTCAGATGTGGCTTTTTAGGATTACTACACATGGAAATTATAAGAGAGCGTGTGCAAAGAGAATACAACCTTGAGTTTCTTATGACTGTCCCTTCTGTTACATACCGCGTGGAAGATAAAAAAGGGAAGATTATAGATATAACAAAGCCTAGTGATTTACCTGAAGATAACAGCATAAAATGCTACTATGAGCCTATAGCATTAATCTCTATTGTCTGTCCTGCAGACTATCTTGGTTCGGTTATTGAATTATGTACATCTAAAAGAGGTAATCAAAAAGATTTAATATATCGTTCAAACATGGTTGAGATAAAATATGAAATTCCATTATCTGAAATCATATATGATTTTTTTGATACTCTAAATTCTGTATCTAAAGGTTATGCATCTTATGATTATGATGTAATTGATTATATTGAGAGTAAAATGATTAAACTTGATATTCATGTTAATAAGAAAAAAGTTGATGCACTCTCTCAAATATTACATAAAGATAACTCTTATAGAAGATCAAGAGAATTGATTGAAAACTTAAAAAAACTTATCCCCAGACAAAATTTTGAGATTACAATTCAAGGCTGTATAGGTTCAAAAATCATTTCTTCAACTTCTATTAGAGGATATCGTAAGGATGTTACTGCTAAGTTATATGGTGGTGATGTCACACGGAAGATGAAACTTTTAAAGAAACAAAAAGAAGGTAAGAAAAAGATGAAAAAAATTGGTAACGTGGAAATTCCGAGAGAAGCATTTTATAAATTCTTATCTACCTCAGATTAAATCATGGATTTTACATTTATATTAGTTGTAGCAACTTTGATAACAGGCATCTTAAGTCTTGTTAAGCTAAATCAATCAACATTCATCCATATCAGAGAATTCTCTGCTTCTATATTCCCCATTTTATTTGTTGTGTTAATTATACGGTCATTTTTGATAGAACCTTATAAAATCCCATCTGGCTCTATGATACCAACTCTTATGATTGGTGATTTCATTCTAGTTGATAAGAATATTTATGGTTATAAGCTTCCACTAACAAATATTACTTTATTTGAAAATGAGAGTCCAAAAAGAGGTGATGTTGTTGTATTTAAGTATCCTGAGAATAAAAATATTAATTATATAAAACGAATTATTGCTTTACCGGGCGACAATATAATTTATAAAAATAAAAAAATATATGTTAATAATAGTGAATATAAGACGCTTAAAATAAACCATTCTTTTGATCCTGTTGAAATAGCGGATGGTAATGTATTTTATGAGGATAATTCTGAAAAAAGCTATATGATTTTAAATCAATCATCACCTTCTTTTGATTTTCAATATACCGTTCCTAATGACACATACTTTGTATTAGGTGACAACAGAGATAATTCTAATGACAGTCGATATTGGGGGCCAGTGCCAAAAGAAAACCTAGTTGGAAAAGCATTTTTTATTTGGATGTTTTGGAACCCTGATAGTTACTACAGCTTTTCTGACAGAGTAGGTACAAAAATTGAGTGATAGCCATAATCAACTAATTAAGGATATTATTTCCGATTCCTTTGGATATGAAATAAAAAATATTGATTATTTTATTTCTGCGTTAACTCACAAAAGTAAATCTAGTAAAAATAACTATGAAAGAATGGAAATTCTTGGAGATTCAGTCTTACAACTGGTGATTACTGATATGTTGTTTAAAAAATACAAAGATTCTAATGAAGGAAGAATTACTGTTATGAGGCAGAATCTTGTAAATAAAAACAACCTTAGAACTATATTCAAAAATTTGAAAATAGAAAAGGTTGTTCATGAGATTAACCCTCAAATTAAAGAATCTGATTTATATTCAGATATTCTAGAGTCCTTATTTGGAGCGCTATATTTGGATAGCAGCTTTAACAAAGTTTCAATAATAATTAACGAGTTATTTATAGATCAATTAGATGATAATTTATTTTCAAAAGATCCTAAAACAAATTTACAAGAATTCTTACAAAAAAATGGAATGTCATTACCATTATACTCTACGCATAAATCTCATAAAAAATCATTCAAATATTTAGTCAAATGTAAAATACCGAATACTAATATCAATCTTCATCTAGATTCTAATAAAGTTAAACCTGCTGAACAAGAGCTTGCACACACTGCTCTAAAAAGACTTAATGAAGAAAATTAAAGTATTACTCATTGGCAAAAGCAATGTCGGCAAGTCTTCGTTCATTAACTATATTACTAACAATAAGAGCTCATTAGTCTCTAAAAAACTTCATTCAACACGCTTATCAACATATCATGAACTCAAAAATAAAAATTTTGATATTCAGTTCATCGATACGCCTGGCGTATCTCTATCAGATAATAACTTACTTGCACAAGCCATGAAAACTCAGGCAATCAAGCATATCACAAATAGTGATATTATAATTCTGCTGACTCAACCTCAAAAATCCTATGAATATGAATTTAATTTAATAAATGATATCAAGCAAGCTAATAAAGAATATCTATTATGTGTAAACAAATGTGATTTAGATATTAATGGTGACTTTCGTATTAATCTTGAACAGAAATTAAATACAAAAGACTATTGTGTAATATCACTCACTCAAAATTTAGATATTGATATCTTTATTATTAAACTTCTAAAACAAATAAATAATTTGATGCCAACAACTTCACATATAAATGACAGTAAGAATAGTCTATATATTATTCAAGAGTTAATAAGAGAAACTATTATTAATAGTACAAATAAGGAATTGCCGTATGAGTCCGCGGTTAGAATAGTTGATTATAACAAGCAAAAAAATAGGGACATCATTAAAGCTGAAATTATTGTTTCAAAAGATAACCATAAAAAAATTGTCATAGGTAAAAACGGAAATATGATTAAGGAACTTGGTATTAAATCAAGAGCTAAGATAGAGAGCTTTCTTAATAAGAGAGTTAGTCTTCTTTTACATGTTTTAGTTAAGGTTAACTGGAAGAATAACCCAGATTTACTCAAAGACTTTGGATATATTGATTAAATGATAATATCATCACAAGGTTTTCTCATACATTCAAGAAAATATAGAGAAACCAGCAGTATAGTTAATTTTTTCACCAGTGAAAAAGGTGTTCAATCACTTCTTTTCAAAGGTAAATATACCAATAAAGATCGATATCGCTTTTCCATATTTAATGAATATATTTTTACATTTGATGACAAATATAATCTTCCTTATTTGTCGAAATGTGAACACGTCCATGATTATGCCTTTGATAAAAAATACTATCTTTTGGGTTTATATGTTAATGAGCTCTTGTATAAAACTAGCAGAGAAGGTTTTGATTTTGATAAAATATATAAAAGATACAAAGACTTCTTGGTAATATTATCAAACTCCTCAGATAGTAGTAATAAACTTGCACTTTTTTTCGAAAAAAATTTACTTCAAGATTTAGGCTATGAGTTAACAGTATGTGATAAAGACATTAGCCACAAAGCAAATTATACATATTCATTCGGCGAAGGGTTTAAGAAAAGTATATCAACCATGGATAACATGTCTGTATCAGGACAAGATCTGGAGCTATTCTTAGATAACACGATGAGTGATGAAAAAGAAGTTATAAAATTTAGATCTATAATCAAAAATATATTTTCTAATGTCTATCCTGACCTAAGATTGATTGGCGACAGACTATTTTAATTGTCCTTTATTAATTATGAACTTATTATCATCTAGGGTAAGCACATAAAAATTATTGTACCAATCTCCCAATACATATCTAATTACATTATCATGGTGATGTATGTTTGGTCTGTGAGTATGTCCATGTATGATTATATCAGGGTCATGTTTCTCTATTACAGATAAGATTTCGTTTTCATTGACATCCATTATCTCTTCACCCTTTTCCATATTTGCTTCTTTGCTTTTCTTTCTTAATGCCTCGGCAATCATTAATCTTTCACTCAGAGGTTTACTTAACATCTCATTTTGCCATTTTTCTGATCTTACCATTAGCCTAAATTTTTGATAATCTAGGTCATCAGTACAAAGTGTGTCTCCATGCAATAACAGTATTTTCATGTTTCCATTATTGATAATGGTAGGATCTTGTAGAAGATTAATTTTTAAGTTGTCACAAATCTTTTTTGATACAAGAAAGTCACGATTACCATGCAAATACCAAATATTAATTTTTTTACCTACATCAATTATTGCTTCACAAACATTATCAAGCCCATCCATTGGATCATCATCGCCAACCCAGTATTCAAATAAATCTCCAAGTATATAAAGATCAGACACATTACTACTTAATGATTTAAGGTAATATATAAAGTAGTCATTTATATGTGGTCTAGATTTGTCTAGGTGAAGATCAGAGATAAAATTTATACTCATTAATTTTATTCTATAATTATGACTTCACTAATCACTACATTTTCTATTGGTACGTCTGAGTGTCCAGCATTATTTCCTGTAGGAACAACACCAATCTGTTCAACAATTTCAATCCCATCAGTTACTTGTCCAAACACACAGTAACCATAACCATCAGCAGAGTTTGCTTTATCTAGAAATTCGTTATCTCTTAAATTTATAAAAAATTGTGAAGTTGCAGAGTTAGGACTACTTGTTCTTGCCATAGCAATTGTTCCTTTCTTGTTACTTACATTGTTATCTGATTCATTAATTATTGGATCGTAAGTATCAATTTGAGTCATATCAGGAAGATGACCGCCACCTTGTATCATAAAATTTGGAATGACTCTATGAAATATTGTTCCATTTAATTTTCCATCTTTTGTATATTTTAGAAAATTTGCCACTGTCTCTGGTGCTTTGTCTTGAAATAATTCAATCGTAATATCACCCATGTTTGTTGAAAGCTTAATCAATTTAATCTCCTTTGATGTATTATCATGTATAATGTCACTACA